>DAOMFI010000005.1:0-12987 GCA_035429725.1 Burkholderiaceae bacterium
GCTCGTGTGCCGTGGACAGAAATGCAAAAGCCCGGCCGAAGCCGGGCTTTGCGGGTGCAACGCGGGGTGCGCGGTGCGCGTGGCGGGACCGGTCGCCGTGCGCCGGAGCGCGTATCAGCGCGCCGCGCTCAGCGGGTCGCCGTCGCGCTCGACGCGGCCGTGATGACAACACGCTCCATCGCCACCAGGCTGGTGTTGAATTCGTCGGTCGGCTGCATGCCGGCCACGGTGCTGCCCAGGACGACGACGCTGGCGATCACGGCGCCGACGAAGGCGCTGAGCTTGACGCGGGCGGGAGTCGAGTAGTTGGCGTTCATCGTTCGGTCCTTTCGTCTGAAGCGGTGTTCGTTGTCGATGGACGCACTGTAGGCAGGGCGCGGCGCGTCCGCGAGCGACTTGCGACGGGGCGCAGAAATCGCGGCGCGAACTGCAAGGCGGGTTTCATCGCGCCCGGGCGCCGTTCCGCGCTTCATCCGTCATAGGTGCAGTTCGTCGCACCCAGCGGCGGTTCACGCCGTTTTTGTGGCCAATCGCGAGGGAGAGTCAAAAACCGGAGGTGATGCGAAGCGGCAGTGCGCCGTCGAACGCTCAAGCGTGGAGACGGCAACCGGGAGACACGGTGAAGCCAGACCGCCGGCGACGTTGAATCCCTGCGCGGCAAGCCTGGCCGGGGCGGCGGAAATGAATTGCCCTGAACGTCGAGCGCTTTGCCGACTCGGAAAAGGTGGCGAGCGCCACGATGGTGCCGTCGCCTATGAATGCGGCAACCGACGCAAGCGCGTCCTTGCGATCTACCCGCGTGGAAGCTTGCCGCGTCCGCCGCCGTGCGCGACCCGTCGCCTCAGATGATCTCGAAGTAGCGCTGCCGCTCCCAATCGGTGACGCAGTCCTGCCACTGTCGCCACTCCCACTCGCGGGTGGCAGCAAAGTGATCGACGAAGAGATCACCGAACCAGTCGCGCGCAAGATCCGAGCGGCGGAAGATCTCGGTCGTCTCCTTCAGCGAGCGCGGCGCGCGTGCGATGTTTTCCGCGCCCTGGTTGGTGCCGGTGATTGGCGCCGCGGTGAGCTTCAGGTTTTTCTCGACCCCGTGCAATCCGGCGGCGAGCAGCGCCGCCACCGCCAGGTAAGGATTGATGTCGGCTCCGGGACAGCGTGTTTCCAACCGCGTGCTTTTCGGCGAGCCGGGGATGACGCGGAAGCTGGCGGTACGGTTGTCGATCGCCCAGGTCGGCTTCACCGGTGCCCAGAAACCGTCGACCAGGCGCTTGTAGCTGTTGATCGTCGGCCAGAACATCGGCGCGAACTGCATCAGTGCCGCGATCTGCCCGGCCAGGAAACTTTCGAAGAGCTTGCTCATGCCGGCCCGGCCCTTGGGGTCGTAGAACTGATTCTTCTTGCCGTCCGACAGCGACTGGTGCAGGTGGCCGCTGCAGCCCGGATACTGCTGGCTCCATTTGGCCATGAAGCTCGGCATGATGCCGAACTGCGCGCCGATCTCCTTGGCGCCCGTCTTGAACAGAACGCCGCGGTCAGCGCATTCGAGCGCGTCCGAAAATTGGATCGCGGCTTCGTAGACGCCCGGTCCCGTCTCGGTGTGCAGTCCCTCGATCGGCACGCCGAACTGCAGAAGCTGGTCCATCAGCGCGTTGAAGAAGCCGCGGTTGGCGTTGGCGCGCAGCAGGGAGTAGCCGAACATGCCCGGCGTCAGCGGGGTGGGGTCCACGCCCTTCTTCTGCGCCCATGAGTACGGCGTCTCGGCGAAGTTGAACCATTCAAACTCCAGGCCGCACATGGCCTGGAAGCCGAGCTTCTCGGCGCGCGCCAGCACGCGCCTGAGTGTCTGCCGCGGGCAGATCGGATACGGCTCGCCCTTGGCGGTGACGAACTCGCCGAGGAAGAACGGCACGCCGTCATCCCACGGCACGCGGCGCGCGGTTGCAAGATCGAGCCGCACCATCGCGTCGGGGAACCCGTGCTGCCAGCCGGTGACCGTGGTGTTGTCGTAGACCGAATCCATCATGTCCCAGCCGAACACGACGTCGCAGAAGCCGAAGCCGCCTTCGACCGCGGAGGCGAACTTGTCCTTGTGCAGGTACTTGCCGCGCAGCACGCCGTCAATGTCGGTCACGGCGACCTTGATCTTGTCCGCCTGCGCAGCCTGCAGCCGCTCGAGTGCGGCGCGGGCGGGGTTGGGGTCGGTTCGTTTTCCTGTTGCCATGTTTTTCCTCCAGACCGGCGGGGAGTGTGCAACAGGCCTCCACAAAGTCCAAGCGAGTGTCTTGATCCGGCCGGTTTCGGCCCCTATCTCGCGACCTGGAGCGCGTGACCCCTCCCTTAGAATCCCGCCAGATCGATAACCTGTAGCAACCGATGCCGATTTACGCCTACCGATGCCAGGACTGCGGACACGAAGTCGAGGTGCTGCAGAAGATTTCCGACGCGCCGTTGACCGATTGCCCGGCCTGCCAGCATCCGAGCCTTGTGAAGAAGGTGACGGCTGCCGGCTTCCAGCTGAAAGGCAGCGGCTGGTATGCGACCGACTTCAAGAACAAGGGAACCCAGCCCAAGGAGGCGAAGGGCGACGGCATGCCGGCCGACGCGGCAACGAAGCCGGACAGCACCAAGCAGGGTGACAGTGCCAGCGGCACGGCAAAGAAGCCGGATTCCGCGCCGGCGGCTCAAGCGCCATCCCCCTCGCCAGCGCCGGCCAGCGGCCCGAGTCCCGCGTCGTCCTGACGATTCGCGCTCGCTGCAGCCAGGCGAGAACGTGCGATCGGCTATCCTCACAGTCTCCGGGAGCCGCGGCCGAACCGCGGCTCTTTCATTTCGAGCCGGCACCTGACGCCGGCCCGAGCGCCATTGAGTCGACGCATGTTCCGGAAGTACCTGGTTACGGGTCTGCTGATCTGGGTTCCCCTCGGGATCACTCTGCTGATCATCGAGACGATCATCGGCTGGATGGATCAGTCGCTGCTGCTGCTGCCGCCGGCCTGGCGGCCGGAAGCGCTGTTCGGCTTCCGCATCCCGGGCCTTGGGGCGCTGCTCGCCGTGGCCGTACTGCTCGTCACCGGGATACTTGCGCGCAACATCGTGGGGCGCCGGCTGCTGCTGTGGTGGGAAGGGCTGCTGGGCCGGATCCCGATCGTGCGCTCGATCTATTCGAGCGTGAAGCAGGTATCGGACACGATGCTCTCGCCCAAGGGCAACGCCTTCCGAAAGGTCGTGCTCGTCGAGTTCCCGCAACCGGAGCAGTGGACACTGGCGTTCATCGTCGGCGAGCCCACGGGAGTGGTCGCGGATGGACTGGGCGAGGGCTGGGTCACCGTCTACGTGCCGACCGCTCCCAATCCGACGTCCGGGTACGTGCTGATGATGCCGCCCTCCCGGGTGCGGGATGTGGACGTCAATATCGACGACGCCCTGAAGTACCACGTGTCGCTCGGCGTCGTGGAGCCTGGCGGCCGTGCGACGCGGCCGGCGGCGCTGACCAGCGCTCCGCCGTCGGCTCCGCCGCAGTAGGTCGTTTCTCCCCAACGTTGAACGGCACGCGGCGCCCTGTTATGGTTGCGATCATGATCACGAGTCGCCACCCGATGCTTTGTACCGGTGCTGCCAGGAACCTGACGGGCCTTGCTCGTTCCGCTGTGCGGCACCCATTGTCGAATCGGCGAAACCGGTAGGGTCGGGCAGGTAGCGCTGTCCGGCCCCCCGCGTCGGGTTTTCGAGCGGCCTCCGGCCACCCCGGCCTCCAAGCTAAAGACGAGCCCCTCAGGGATAATCACGGGTTTTGCGCGGTTGCGCCGGCGCGTCGAGTCGCCGCGGTGCCAGCCGCCAGCTACGAAGCGGAGTTTTCCATGCGTACCGAATATGCCGGCCGGGTGGACGAGAAGTTCATCGGCCAGACCGTCACCCTCTTTGGCTGGGTGCATCGCCGACGCGACCATGGCGGTGTGATCTTCATCGATCTGCGCGACCGCGAGGGCCTGTTGCAGGTCGTCTGCGACCCCGACCGGGCCGAGGTGTTCGCCAACGCCGAGAAGGTGCGCAACGAGTTCTGCCTGAAGATCATCGGCCAGGTGCGCAGGCGGCCGGAGGGCACGCTCAACGAGAACATCGTATCGGGCGCCGTCGAGGTGCTCGCGACCGAACTCGTGATCCTCAACCCTTCGGTGCCGGTGCCGTTCCAGCTCGACGACGACAACCTGTCCGAGACGACGCGGCTGACACATCGCGTGCTCGACCTGCGCCGCGTGCCGATGCAGAAGAACCTGATGCTGCGCTACAAGGTCGCGATGGCGGTGCGCCGCTATCTCGACGCCCATGGTTTCGTCGACATCGAAACGCCGATGCTGACCAAGAGCACGCCGGAAGGAGCGCGCGACTACCTGGTGCCGTCGCGCGTGCACGCCGGCGAATTCTTCGCGCTGCCGCAGTCGCCGCAGCTGTTCAAGCAGCTGCTGATGATTGCCGGCTTCGACCGCTACTACCAGATCGTCAAGTGTTTCCGCGACGAGGACCTGCGCGCCGACCGCCAGCCCGAGTTCACGCAGATCGACATCGAGACCTCGTTCCTCGACGAAACCGAGATCCGCGCCCTGATGGAGGAGATGATCCGTACCGTCTTTGCCGAGGTGATGGGAGTGACGCTGCCGACGCCGTTCCCGGTGATGACCTACGCCGACGCGATGTCGCGCTACGGCTCGGACAAGCCCGACCTTCGCGTGAACATGCAGCTGGTTGACCTCACCGACCTGATGCGCGACGTCGAGTTCAAGGTCTTCAAAGGTGCGACCGAGATGAAGGACGGGAAGGTCGTCGCGCTTCGCGTGCCGGCCGGTGGCGAAATGCCGCGCTCGGAAATCGACGGCTACACCGAGTTCGTCAAGATCTACGGCGCCAAGGGGCTTGCCTACATCAAGGTCAACGAGAAGGCGAAAGGCCGCGACGGCCTGCAGAGCCCGATCGTCAAGAACCTGCACGATGCCGCGCTGGCGGCGGTTCTCGAGCGTACCGGCGCGGCCGACGGCGACGTGATCTTCTTTGGCGCAGACCGCGCAAAGGTCGTCTACGACTCGCTGGGCGCGCTGCGCACGAAGATCGGCCACAGCGAGTTTGGTCGCGCGCATGGGCTTTCGGCCGACGGCTGGAAGCCGCTGTGGGTGATCGACTTTCCGATGTTCGAATTCGACGAGGAAGAGCAGCGTTACGTCGCGGCCCATCATCCGTTTACGAGCCCGAAGCAGGGGCACGAGGACTTCCTGCAAACGGATCCGTCCAAGGCGCTGGCGAAGGCCTATGACATGGCCTTGAATGGCTGGGAGATCGGCGGCGGCTCGGTGCGGATTCACCGTGAGGACGTGCAGAGCAAGGTCTTCCGCGCACTGAAAATCGGCGCCGAGGAAGCGCGCGAGAAGTTCGGCTTCCTGCTCGATGCCCTGCAATATGGCGCGCCCCCGCACGGCGGGATCGCTTTCGGGCTCGACCGCATCGTCACGATGATGGCCGGCGCCGAGTCGATCCGTGACGTCATCGCATTCCCGAAGACGCAGCGCGCGCAATGTCTGTTGACGAAGGCGCCGTCGCCGGTCGGAGAAAAGCAGCTGCGCGAGCTGCACATCCGGCTGCGCGGCGAGGCCCGCCCGGAGGCCGCGGGCACAGCGCCCGCAGCAACGCCGTCGCGTCACGCGGGCGAGTTGAATCAGAAGTAACGGGCTGTGCCGCGCGTGCCCGGCGTTGGGCTCGTCTACATGTGCTCCCCGCGGGGCGCTCCAGCCGGCCCGAGCCCGGCGCCTGCGGCGGCTCGGCGAGCGGCGCTTGCCGGGCCGTCAGGCTAGGCGTCGTTGATGACAGAGCGCTTCAAGGTCCCGGAGTCGGTGCTGGTGGTGATCCACACCGAGGATCTTGAAGTGCTGCTGCTCGAACGAGCTGATCATCGCGGCTTCTGGCAGTCGGTCACCGGCAGCCTCGCCTCGGCGGACGAACCGCTGGCGGTGACCTGTGCGCGCGAAGTTGCCGAAGAAACCGGACTCGAAAAATCGCCCGCCGAGTTCGAAGACTGGAACCAGGTGAACCGTTACACGATCTATCCGCACTGGCGGTATCGCTATGCACCGGGCGTCACTGAAAACACGGAGCATGTGTTCGGTTTGAAGGTCGCACTGAGATTCCAACCCCGACTCGCCGCCGGTGAGCACACGTCATTTCGCTGGCTGCCATGGCGAAAGGCGGCCGACGCTTGCTTCTCCTGGACGAACGCACAGGCCATCTTGACCCTCCCGCAACGACACGCGGAGCGGCGCCGATGATGGGAGCGCTCATCGCATGAGTGGCAAGGCAACGGAGTCCACGCCAGGGATGCGGGTCGACGTGCGTCGCAACGGCCGGACCTTCGAGGCCGACGCCCAGTGCCGGATCGACGCCGACGCGGCCGTCGTCTGGGAAACCATCACCGACTACGCGGCGCTGCCCACCTACATGCCCGGCATCCGCGCCTGCCGTGTCATCGAACGGGCACGCGACGGTCGCGACGGCGAGCGCCTGCGGGTGGAGCAGCAGGGCGAGTTCCGGTTCCTGCTGTTTGCGCAGGATCTCAAGGTGCAGCTCGACATCGAGCATCGCGGCCGGCGGGTGGCCGTCGCTCGGGCGCTCAGCTTCGACCTGGGCGTGCTCAAGGGCCGGGCCATCGAAACCTTCGAGGGCCGCTATGAACTCGAGCGGGCAGCGGCGCGCGGACCCGTGGTCCTGCGCTACTCCGCCTTGATTGTCTCGCGCCTGCCGCCGCCGCCCGCCGTCGGGTCGGTGGCCGTGCGGCATAACCTGGAGACGCAACTGCGCGCGGTTGTCCAGGAAAGCGAGCGGCGCGCGGCCGGACCGCGACGATAGCGATCGACGTTGAAACGCCGGTTTCATCGCGCCTCATGTCGACGCGGAGGGCGGACTTCAAGACCGGCCCAGCGTTGCGCATAATGCGGTTCATGAGTCTGCATTGCTCGAAGCGCCTGCATCGGCAGGTCATGCCCTCCCGGACGATCGCCGCTTCTTCCCTGTACCCCTCCGGGATGCAGTCGCTCGATCTGCCTGCTCGCCCGCCAGCGGTGCGGCAACCCGTGCGACCCAGGATGGTCCTCGCGGCCGCCGTTGCCGGCACGCATCTCTTGCTGGCGGGATGCGCGGCGCCGGCTGATCCCTACGCCGTGGCGCCGGCGGCGGCGCAGCTTACGCAGGACGACAAAGTCGGCGAATGCCTGCGGCTGCTGAAGGCGATGGATGCGCGGGTCGATGCAGCCAGTCGGCGCGATGCACAGGAGGTGCGCGTTCCCGGGTATCCCTACCTGCGTGCGGACCGCTTCACCGAAAAGTGGCTGCCGGCGAACGGCGACCCGAAGGCCATTGCAGGCGGCAAGCTGGACCGCATGGCCGCGCTCGATGCCGAGGCGCGCCGCTTCGAGTCGACCAACCTGTCGGTCGCGGCCAGCGAAGCCGATGCACTCGCGCGCTGCCGGTCGGAGCTCATCGCCGCCGCGCGTCCGATGGCCGCGCACGCGGCAGCGTCTGCCACGGTGCCTGACGCGTACGTCGATGCGCAGCGCCTGGTCGGCCTGTACCCGGTGACGCTGTTTCCGTTCGCTCTCGGCGTGGCGTCCTGGCAGCAGGCCACGCGTGAGCTGTTCGCAACTCCCTTTCCCGAGTTGCAGGTGCGAGGAGAACGGATCCGCTATGTCCCGGCCACTGCGACCCCCGAAGGAACGGTGGCTGGACTGATGAGTTCGCCCAACTCAATCGCACTGCGCATGCCGGTGGTGACACCTGAACGCGCTTGGCAGCTGCTGGTGCAGCACGCACCGGTGCTGATCGTCGATACCGTGGACGGCAACGACCGTATCGGCGCCCTGACGTGGCGCGCCTCGGTGCAGGGCGCAACCCTGGCGGTCAACACCTACGATCCTGTGGCTTATGTGCGTGTGGCGTGGACCCAGTTCAACGGCGCGGCCGCGATGCAGCTCGTCTACACGTTCTGGTTCCCGGCGCGGCCGGCGGCCCACACGCTCGACCTGGTGGCGGGCCATCTCGATGCCGTCGTGTGGCGCGTCACGCTCGATGCCGCCGGCCGGCCGCTTGTCTACGACTCGATCCATGCCTGCGGCTGCTTCCAGATGTTCTTTCCAACCGAGCGTGTGCGCGAACGCCCGGCACCGCGCGAAGGCGAAGGCCCATTTGACGAATCGCTCTTCGTGCCGCAGGTGCTGTACTCGCCGGCACCCGACGAGCGCGTCATGATCTTCCTCGGCGCGCAGGATCACAACATCGAGCGTGTGGGCATCGACACTCCGACGCCGGCGCCCGGGATCCCGTACCGCCTGCTGGACGAAAACACTCTGCGTGCCCTGCCGGTGCCGGCCATTGCGGGCGGTGGAACCCGGAGCATTTATGGCCCCGATGGCCTCGTGCCGGGCACCGAGCGACCCGAGCGCTATCTGTTCTGGCCCATGGGCGTGCCTTCCGCCGGCCAGATGCGCCAATGGGGCCATCATGCGACGGCCTTCGTCGGACGCCGTCATTTTGACGATCCGCACCTGTTCGACCGCTATTTCTCGCTTGCACCGGGTGCCGATTGAGCGAGACTCCCCGCATGCAGCTGCGCGTCGCGACGTACAACATTCACAAGGGTGTCATGGGATTGCGCAAGCGCTCGCGCATCCATGACCTGCGCGTCGCGCTCCACGCGATTGACGCCGACATCTGTTTCCTGCAGGAAGTGCAGGAGCGCAACGAACGTCTCGCGCGTCGCCCGGGCCACCCGAACGGCACCCAGCTCGACGTGCTGTGCAGCGGCAGCTACGTGCACCGTGCCTATGGCATGAATGCCGTCTACCCGCACGGGCACCATGGCAACGCCATCGTGTCGCGACACACGATCGGCCAGTACCTGAATCACGACATCTCGGACCATGCACTGGAAAAGCGCGGTCTGCTGCACGCGGTGTCGCACATCGAGTCGAAGCGCGGGACGCTCGACATCCACCTGATCAACACGCACTTTGGCCTGATCAAGCGCAGCCGGGTGCGGCAGGCCGAGTTCCTGATCGACTTCGTCCGCAGCGAGGTGCCCGCGGGGGCGCCGCTCATCATCGCCGGCGATTTCAACGACTGGCAGAAGGGCGTCGACGAGATCCTGCATCGTGAGCTCGACGTCATCGAGGCGGCCGCAGAGTTCAACCGGCGGCAGAGCAACGGGCGCCGCTTCGAGCGGTTGATCCCGTGGCGCGAGGCGAATCGCTCGCAGGTCGCGCGGACCTATCCGAGCGTGATGCCGTGGCTGTCGCTGGACCGCATCTACGTGCGTGGCTTCGACGTGCACGAGGTGCGCGTGCCGAAGGGCATCGAGTGGTCACAGCGCTCCGACCACATGCCGCTGATCGCGGATCTTAAAGTGGCATGACTGACGGCGAACGCCCGGGCCGCCGGCGTTCCCGCTTCGACATCACGACGCGGCCGCTGGTATACGGCGGCAACCGGGTTCGTCTGCTCGAAAATGGCGAGGAGTACTTTCCCCGCCTGCTCGCCGCGATCGAAGGCGCGGCGCGTTCGATCTACCTCGAGACCTACATCTTTGCGCAGGACAGCGTCGGTACGCGCGTCAGCGACGCGCTGGCGATCGCGGCCGACCGCGGCGTGGCGGTGCGCGTGATCGTGGATGGCTTCGGCACCGGGTCGTTCGCCCCGACGCTGAAGCAGCGGCTCGAAGCCGTCGGGGCGCAGGTCGTGATCTTTCGCCCAGAGCGCTGGTGGCGGCTCGAGCGCCGGCTGTTGCGCCGCCTGCACCGCAAGCTGGTGCTGGTCGACGATCAACTGGCATTCGTCGGCGGCATCAACATCATCGATGACCATCATCATCCCGATGCAGATAGTGCCAACCTGGGTCCGCGCTTCGACTTTGCCGTGATGTGCGAAGGGCCGATCGTCGCCCCGATTGCCTATGCGATGAAGCGCCTGTGGTGGACGCTCGAGCTGCTGCAGCTTCGACGGCGCGCGAGTTCGCCGCAGGTGCTTGCGCTGGAGGCCGTGCCGGCGCCGCTGACTGACGGCGTGCGCGCATCGTTGCTGCTGCGTGACAATGTGCGGAACCGGCACACGATCGAGCGCGCGTTCCTGGATGCCCTCGCGCACGCGCACTCCGATGTGCTGATCGCAATGGCGTACTTTGTCCCCGGCCGCACGTTCCGCCGGGCGCTCATCGAATGTTCTCAACGTGGCGTACGGGTGCGGCTGCTGGTGCAGGGCCGGGTCGAATACGCGCTCCAGCACTACGGCCAGGAGGCACTCTATGGACAGCTGCTGGCCGCCGGCATCGAGATCCACGAGTACAAGGAGAGCTACCTGCACGCGAAAGTGGCCGTTATCGACGACCGCTGGTCGACTGTCGGCTCGAGCAATATCGATCCCTACAGCCTCCTGCTGGCGCGTGAAGCAAACGTTGCCGTCTATGACACCGCGTTTGCGCGCGAATTGCGCGCCGACCTGGAGCGCGCCATCGACCAGCGCTCGCGCCCGCTGGAGGCAGATGCCTTCGCGCGCCGCGGCGTGTTGCGGCGTACCGTGAACTGGATCGCGTACGGGATCCTGCGCTTCGCAGCGGTCGCGCTGGCAGGCGGGCGCGATTATTGACGCGCTGCTCGTGTACGCGATGCTGCGCATCGCACGTGAACTCGCTGCGATCAGGCCGGGCGCGCGTCCTTCGGAACGACCGGGCGGCTGCGCGCGAGGCAAATGCACGCGCGTTTCTGTCCGTTGGTGGCGCCGGCTCTCGACGAATCGGTGCGGCGCGGGCGTTGCGCTGAGCTAGGCTCTGCCCCTTCGACGGGCGGCGGGACATGAAGGACTTTTCGTTCGGTGCATTGACGGCGGGCTTCGTCGCGGTGCTGGTGGGCTACACCAGTTCGGCCGTGATCGTGTTCGAGGCCGCGCGCGCCGCGGGAGCGACGCCGGCACAGACCGCGTCGTGGATGTGGGCGCTGGGCATCGGCATGGGACTTACGACCATCGTGCTGTCGCTGCGCTACCGCATGCCGGTGCTGACAGCGTGGTCGACGCCCGGCGCCGCCCTGCTGATTACCAGCGTCAGTGGCGTGCCGCTGGCGGAAATCATCGGTGCCTTCGTGCTGACCGGGTTGGCGATTGTTGCGATCGGGCTGAGCGGTGCCTTTGACCGGCTGATGAGGCGGCTGCCGGCGGCGCTCGCAGCAGCGATGCTCGCGGGCGTGTTGCTGCGTTTCGGGCTCGAGGCTTTCGGTGCCATGAAGACGCAGTTCACGCTGGTGTTCGCGATGTTCCTCGTATACCTCCTTGGGCGGCGCGCCTGGCCGCGCTTCGCGGTCCCGGCGGCGCTGGCCGTCGGTGTCACGATAGCCGGCGCGTCGGGATTGTTCGGCGTGTTCGAGTGGCCAACCGGCCCGACGCGGCCGATCTTCGTCGCGCCCGAATTCTCTTGGACGGCAGCGGTCGGTATCGCGCTGCCGCTGCTGGTAGTGACGATGGCCTCGCAGAATGTGCCGGGCGTGGCCACGCTGCAGGCACATGGCTACGCACCGCCCGTGTCGCCGGTCATCACCACCACCGGCGTGGCGACGGTCGTGCTGGCGCCGTTCGGCGGCTACACGTTCAACCTCGCCGCCATCACGGCGGCGATCTGCATGGGTCGCGAGGCGCACCCCGACCCGGCGCAGCGCTATGCGGCCGCAGTCTCTGCCGGGGTGCTGTACCTGTTCATCGGAATATGGGGCGGCGCCGTCGCGGGAGTCTTCGCGGCGTTTCCGCGCGAACTCGTGCTGGCGATCGCCGGCCTGGCCCTGCTCGGCACGATCGGCAATGGACTGGCGGCAGCGCTGAAAGACGAAGCGACGCGCGAGGCCGCGCTGATCACGTTTGTGATGACTGCTTCGGGCGTGACCTTGTGGTCGGTCGGATCGGCGTTCTGGGGCCTGGTGGCCGGGCTGATGGCCCTGGCCGTGCGCGGCTGGCGGCGTCGGGAAGCGACTTAGTCGCCGCCTCCTCCGCCACAGCCGCCGCCACCGTCACCGCCGCTGTCGCCGCCACCTCCGCATCCACTGCCGCTGCAGCCACCGCCGCAGCCACCTCCGCAGCCGATGTGGCTGGCGCAGTAGCTTGCTGGGCTGCCGGCCGCAGCGAGCGCCGTGCAGTTCAGCGAATAACGGAATCCGTCAGCGATGGCGAGTTGTCCATCGATCGCAAACAGCAGCGGGATCGCCGTGGCGGCGAGCGGGTCTATGCCGGCGCGGCGGCAGGCCAGCTGCCACGTTCGCTTGATGCCATCGCTGGCCATTGTGCGCGAAGGCATCGCTTCGGTCGGCGTGTGGTGCAGGAAGCGTCCAAGCGCCTTCGCGCAGAACGCCTCGTAATTGCGCGTGAACAGGATGAACTCATGCCAGGCGACGTCGACCACCTGTGACGGCATCGCCAGCATGCGACGGCCGGCCTTGCGGCTCAGGTGGAAATACTCGCGCAAGGCACTGAAAACGAGGTCGAGATCGTTGTCGGTCAGGTGGGGATAACGCCTGCGCACCCGTTCGCGGATGCCGCGCGGAAACTCATACCGGTCGATGAAGTCCGTGCGTGCGTGCCGGCTGCGCTGTTGCGCGATGGCGGCAAGCACAATGGCGGTGGCGATCGCAAGTCCGATGATGAAGGCTGTCACGGCTGAGGCTCCTTTTTTCTTCTTCTTGTTGTTTTCTTGTTATCGGCTTTGTACCGTCACCCTGAAGCGTATGACCGGTTGATGACGGCTCCATGACAGGGCACGCAGGCTCGCCGGCAGGGATCCGGACGGCCTGGCGGTCGGGGGCGGGAGTGTCCCCACCTCTGCCGCTGATGGCACCATGGCGGGCCGGCGACCGACAGGAAAGACAGGATGACGATTGCGCTGAATGAGCTGTGGACCGGCATCGCGGCGCTGGCGACGATATTGCT
>DAOMFI010000005.1:13087-22089 GCA_035429725.1 Burkholderiaceae bacterium
AGTACAGCATTCCTCCCGCCGTCAGCGGGGGACTTCTCATTGCGGTGCTCCTGGCGGTCGCCGGGATTGCTGTCGGTCTCAAAGTGACGTTTGCCGACACACTGCGCAACGCACTGTTGCTGATCTTCTTCGCGGCGCTGGGGCTGTCGGCCAGGTTCCGGAGCCTCGCCGCGGGGGGCGGGGCGGTGGCCGGGCTGTGCGGACTGATCGCCGTCCTGGCGGTTGCACAGTCCGCTGTCGGCTCGGCGATCGCGGGCGCGTTCGGCCAGCCGATGGGGCTCGGCGTATTCCTGGGCAGCGCCGCCTTCCTCGGCGGCCACGGCACGACGGTCGCGTGGGCCGAAGCCGAGCAGGCGGTGCGCCTGCCCTACGCGCTCGAGATCGGCATGGTCTGCGCCACCCTCGGGCTGGTCTCGGGAGCGATCGTTTCAGGCATCGTCGGCACGCGCCTCGCCGAACGCTACGCGCGCGCCCCGGGCACGAAAGAGGCTGTCGAAGGACCGACCGAACCGGACTGGCCGCAGCAGCCGTTTGACTCGGACCGTTGGATCACGGCGATGCTGTGGCTCGCGCTCAGCATCGGCCTCGGGCTCACCGCGCGGCCGATCGTTGGCGGGGCTCTGGGTGTGACGATCCCGGCTTTTCTCGCTGTGCTGCTGGCGGCGGTCCTGGTGACCAACCTCGCGGACTTCGCGCGCCTGCGCGTCGACCTGATCGGCGTCGACCTGATCGGCACGCTTGCGTTGCGCGTGTTTCTCGCCATCGCCATGCTCGGTCTGCAACTGGCGGCGGTCGGCAGCTCGGTCGGGATGATCGTCGTCGCGGCGTTGTCGCAGATCCTGTTGACTGCGCTGATCGCGGTGTTCCTGGTCTACCCGCTGCTCAAGGGTCGCGATGGGGCAATCGGCGCCGCGGGCTTCATCGGATTCGGGCTCGGCGCCATGCCGATTGGGCTCGCGGCGATGAAGCGCCTGACGTTGAAATATGGCGACGCGCCACGCGCGTTCCTGGTGATCACGCTGGCGGCGTCGCTCTTCACCGATACGGCCAATGCGCTGATCGTGCAGACGTTTCTGACGTGGTTCGGGAAGTAGCAGCACGATGCAGCGGGCTGATGGCGCGACGCGCGTTCGTGCGTTCCATCGAAGCAGGAGTCAAGGCACATGCGTAGCGTTCAGCGCAGCCACTGCTCGACCGCGGCAGCGACCTCGGCGCGAATCGCAGCCTGGCGCTGCGGATCGGGCGCTCCGCAGACGGCGGAGCAAACCGGATCACCCGGGTTTTCGAAGTCACAATGAGTCGCAGCGTGCACCAGTACGTCGCGGCTCAGGCGTGGCAGGAACGAACCCCAACTATGGGAGTTTGCCCACGCGTTGCACGCGTGCGGCGTGGCACGCAGGATGACGGCGGGGGCGCTGACGCGCGCCGCAACGTGCAAGCCTTCGCCGTCGCGGTCGACCGGATCGAGGCCGATCCATCCCGTGATGCCCGGCGTTCGTGCAGCCGCCAGCAGGCTCGCGAGACCGCCCGCGGAATATCCGATCAGGACGGTGCGCGCGGGAACCGGGCCGAAGCGCCCGCTGCGGATGTCGATGACGATTGCCGACAAGGCGGCAGCGTTGCCGACCGGATCGGCGAGGAACGGCAGATCGGGTACCACGACCAGGACGCCGCGGTCAGCCAGTTCAACCGCGAGCGCGCCCAGGCTCTGCCGGTCGCGCAGAAAGCCGTGGGCCAGCACGACGGTGCCGCGCGGCGCAACTGACGGACGGAAGAGATCGGCATCGAAGCGGCGTGCGGCGACATGAAAGTCGACGGGTTCTACGGCGTTGACCATCGCTGGGTGGGCGCAGGCAGAGAGAATCAGGGCCGCGCCTATGGCGTGCCGGAGCCGCGCGGACCAAGTCACCATGATTGCCTCCCGACTATTGCGCCCGCTCCCCGTGCCAGCGGTAGACTGCCTGCCGCTTTGCCGTTCCGCAAAGTCCGCTTTGACCCTCCTGGAGATTTTTCGATGAAACGCATCACGCTCGCTGTTGCAACGCTGCTGTTTTCTGCCGGGGCATGGGCCTTCCATTGTCCCGCTGACATGAAGAAGATCGACGACGCGCTGGCCAAGAACCCGAAACTGACCGCGGAGCAAATGGCCGAGGTCAAGAAGTACCGCGCCGAGGGCGAGGCGCTGCACAAGGCCGGCAAGCATCAGGAGTCGGTCGACACGCTCGCCAAGGCGATGAAGATTCTCAACATTTCATAATTGTCCCCCGCTCCGAAGCGCCGCCTCCGGGCGGCGTTTCTTTTTGTGCGGTTCAATCCGGATTGTTGATTTCTCCTGCTCGCGTCGACGTGTTTTTGCAATCCGAGCTGCACACCAACTTTCGCGCGGGGTTGCCGTGACTGGACAGCGTCGCGGCCTGCCGCCCGGCTCCAACGTGGGCACCCAGTTGCGAGCGCGACGGGCACGGCTGGCGCGTGAGAAAAAGGCCGCTGCCGAGGCGGCTGCAGCGAAGGTGGAGGCGAAAGACTCAAAGCGTGAGAAGCAGCTGGCCCTGCCGAGCGCCGAGGGCTGGTTCGCCGCCCAGGGCTGGCAGGCGTTTCCCTTCCAGCACGAGGTCTGGCGGCACATCGCCGCCGGGCGCTCGGGCCTGTTGCACGCGACAACGGGCAGCGGCAAGACCTATGCGGTCTGGTTCGGGCTGCTGAATCGCGTGCTTGCGGGCGAAGTCGGCGCCGGTGGTCTGCGCCTGCTGTGGCTGACACCGATGCGTGCGCTGGCGGCAGATACCGCGCGCGCGCTCGAAGCACCGCTGGCGCAGCTCGGCCTCGACTGGACGGTGGGTGTGCGCACCGGGGACACCGAGGCGGCCGAGCGCACGCGCCAGTCGCAGCGCCTGCCCGAAGCGCTGGTGACGACGCCCGAAAGCCTGACCCTGCTGCTGACGCGCCCCGACTCCCCCGCGTTGCTGGGCGGGATCGAGCTCGTCGTCGTCGACGAGTGGCACGAACTCAAGGGAAACAAGCGCGGCGTGCAACTTCAACTCGCGCTCGCCCGCCTGCGCGTGTTCGCGCGCCAGCGCGCAGGGGACGACGCTGCGGCTCCCCGCCCTGGGGCGGGGCGGGGGGGAGGGGGGCTTGATACGCCACCACAGGTGGCAGAGAGCCCCACACCCCCGGTGTGGGGCCTCTCTGCCACCCTCGGCAATACCGAGCACGCCCTGGAGGTGCTGCTTGCCGGCGCACCGGGCGTGATGGTCCGCGGTGCGGTGCCCAAGGAAATCGTCGTCGACACCTTGCTGCCCGACGAACCGGGCCGCTTCCCCTGGGGCGGGCACCTTGGCATCCAGATGGTCGAGCCCGTCGCACGCGAGATCGAGACGGCCGCCACGACGCTGGTCTTCACCAATACCCGCTCGCAGGCGGAGATCTGGTACCAGTCGCTGCTTGGCGCGCGGCCGAAGTGGGCCGGTCTCATCGCGCTCCACCATGGCTCGCTCGACCGGGAGGTGCGCGAGTGGGTTGAGCGCGGCCTCAAGGAAGGGCGGCTCAAGGCCGTGGTCGCCACCTCGAGCCTCGACCTCGGCGTCGACTTCCTGCCGGTCGAGCGCGTGCTGCAGATCGGCAGTCCCAAAGGGGTTGCGCGCCTGCTGCAGCGAGCGGGACGTAGTGGCCATGCACCGGGACGGCCGTCGCGCGTGACGATCGTGCCGACGCATACGCTGGAACTGGTGGAGGCCGCTGCGGCGCGCTCGGCTGTCGCCGCCGGTCGCGTCGAGTCGCGGCGCGCGCCGGACAAGCCGCTGGACGTGCTGGTCCAGCACCTGGTGACGCTCGCGCTCGGCACCGGCTTTCGCGGGGGCGAAGCGCTGGCCGAGATTCGCGGTGCATGGAGCTACCGCGGCCTGACGGACGAGGAGTTCGCCTGGGCGCTCGACTTCGTTGGCCGCGGCGGTGAGGCGCTGCGGGCATACCCGGAATATCGACGCGTCGTGCCCGACGCCGATGGTGTGTTCCGCGTCGAGGATCGCCGCATCGCGCAGCGCCACCGCATGTCGATCGGAACCATCGTGGCAGATGCCTCGATGCAGGTGAGGATGATGAATGGCCGCAGTGTCGGCTCGATCGAGGAGTCGTTCATCACGCGCCTGCGCAAGGGCGACGCCTTCGTCTTCGGCGGTCGCCTGCTCGAACTCGTCCGCATTCATGAGATGACGGCGTTCGTGCAGCCAGCGAAGCGTGTCAGTGGCGTTGTGCCGCGCTGGGCCGGCGGCAAGATGCCGCTGTCGACCGAGATGGCGGATGCCGCGCTGAGAGAGCTGGAGGGCGCGATCGCCGGCCGCTTCGACGCACCGGAAATGCGGCTCGCGCGGCCGCTGATCGAACTGCAGGCGCGCTGGTCGGTCGTGCCGACGCGGGCCGCGCTGGTGGTGGAGTCGCTGCGGTCGCGCGAAGGGCGGCATCTGTTCGTCTATCCGTTTGCCGGCCGCCACGCGCACCTCGGCCTGGCGTCTCTCTTGGCGTACCGCATCGGGCAGGCGACTCCGTCGACCTTTTCGATCGCGGTCAACGACTACGGATTCGAGCTGCTGTCGCCCGTCGACATCGACTGGATGGGCGCCTGGCAGCGCCGCTCCGGCGTCCTGCTCGGCGACGATGACCTGCTCGCCGACGTGCTTGCCAGCCTGAACGCCGGCGAGCTGGCGCTGCGGCGCTTTCGCGAGGTTGCGCGCATTGCCGGTCTCGTCTTCCAGGGCTTCCCGGGCGTGCCCAGGTCGACGAGGCAGCTGCAGGCGAGTTCGGGGCTGCTCTACCAGGTGTTCCGCAAGTACGACGCCGGCAATCGCCTGCTCGGTCAGGCCGAGCGCGAAGTCCTGGAACAGGAGCTCGACATCGTCCGCCTGCGCGAGGCCCTCGAGCGGATGCGCGGCCAGCGCGTCGTCTACCGGATGCTTGCGCGTCCGACGCCGTTCGCGTTTCCGCTGATGATCGAGCGGCTGCGGGAGCAGGTGACGACCGAAAAGCTGAGCGCACGAATCGAGCGCATGCTGGCCGAACTCGAAGAAGCTGCACGATCTGGCATACAAGATGTTGTGTAGACGTACCGTACCGGCCAAGATCTAGTACACCAATCGTGGTGCCTTGCACGGGCCCCACGCAGGTTTTCAGAGGGAAAACGACGTTGTTCACACGCAATTTCCCTCTGAAAATCTCATTTTTCCTCTTGTAATTCGTTGCGTTTGCTCTAGGATCGCGACCACGCAACGAGAGCGCTCTCCGAGAGTTTCATCCGAGAACGCTGTCGCTGTGGCATGCAACTCTTACTGAGGAGAACTCATGGCAACGAAGAAGGCAGCAAAGAAGACCGCGAAGAAGGCCGTCAAGAAGGCCGCGCCGAAGAAGGCCGCGAAGAAGGTCGTCAAGAAGGCGGCAGCAAAGAAGACCGCGAAGAAGGCCGTCAAGGCCAAGGTCAAGCGCAAGCCGAATGCGGCATTCATGAAGCCGCTGACGCCGACCGGCCCGCTGGCCGCCATCGTCGGTTCGATGCCGATGCCGCGCACTGAAGTCACGAGCAAGATCTGGGCGTACATCAAGAAGAACAAGCTGCAGGACGCCGTGAACCGCCGCATGATCAACGCCGACGACAAGCTGAAGGTTCTGTTCGGCAAGGCGCAGGCGTCGATGTTCGAACTGACCAAGTACGTCAGCAAGCACCTGAAGTAATCGCCCGCAGGCCCCGGGCCTGCCGATGGCGAAATGATCGCCCGGTGCCGCTTGCTGGCCCGGGCGATTTTTCTTGTGCGCCGCCGCCGCGCTCGTCAGACTCGCGGCTCCGAACTTCCGGCTGCCACGGCGGGAGTTGCGGTGGCCTGCGCTATCAGCCGCATTCGAGTCGCTGACGTCCGTTCCACCGGTTGAGTGACCGACAGACGCTGCCTCAGCCTAAGTCTCCGCGCCGCCCATGGTGGGCGTGACCTGCCAGCGCGCCCCCGTTTCCTGCCTGCGCAGCCCGGTCGCCGGTGAGGTGAAGTCGGCTCTGTCCTTGTCGGTCAGGTGATCTGCACCAGTCCTGTGCCGTCCAAGTGCCTAAGCAATCCGCGAGTTCCAATCGCCAGCGCTCGACCAAGCACCGACACCCGCGCGGTCGCCGTGCGCGCCGCCGTTGACGTCGATCAAGCAGCGGCGGTCACGGACAACCAGATTGAACAGTAGGTGTTCCTTGAGCTGCACTGGTGCAAGACGGGAGGAAGCCATGTTCAATCGAATAATCACGTTAGTGTTAGGTTCCCTGCTTGTCGCGACTTCGGTCTATGCGCAGGGGACGTTGCTGATCGAACCCTCGCAGGCGCCCATCGCGCTGAAGGGCGGATGGGAGAAGAAGCAGGGCCCGGCGGGCGGGGGCGGCAACCGCGGCGACATCGTCGTGAAGATCTCGAAGATCAACCCCGATGGAACCTTCGAAGGGACGCTGGATTTCACCTCAACTGGCAACCAGCCCTGGTGCCGCGCGTCCAATCAGCCGATCCAGCAGGGCAGGATCACCGCCAACGGACTCACGGTCGTGGCCAACGGCGGGCCGGCCACCACCTGCGGATTGATGACGCTCGAGTTCCGGCGCGGAACCGAGAAGTACCTGCATGGACGGATCAAGACCGAGGCAGGCGGCGGCTCGCCGATGTGGCTGGATGCGCCGAAGTGACCGGCCGCCCCACGAGTTGAGCGGATCAGCGCGGCAGGGCGCGCAGTGCGGAGGCGACGAGGTCGGCCGTGCCGATCCGGTTGCTCGGGTGCGGGACGGTGTCGGTACTGATCAGATCGGCGACACCGGCGGAACGCAGGACGGCTTCTGCGTCCTCGACCAGCAACGCGTGCGTGACCGCCACGTCGACGCGTCGGGCGCCCGAGGCCAGAGCCTGACGCGCAACGGTTGCCAGCGTGCGTCCGGTGCTGGCGACGTCATCGACGACGACGATATGCCGGCCCTCCACTGGAACCTCGGGCAGTGCAATGTCGACATCGCGGTCGCCGCGCCGTTGCTTGCGGCAGACCGCGTAGGTGTGCCCGGCGGCCTGTGCGGCGGCGCGCACCCAGGGCTCGGCCTCCGCATCGGGTCCGAGCATCAGGACGTCGGTGGCTCGGAAGCGCGCGCCGACCAGCGGTGCGGCTGAAAGCGCGATCGCGGTCTCGACGGGCACGGCCTCCTTGAGACTGCCGACGCGATGCAGGTGCGGATCGATCGTCACCACCGCGTCGAACAGATCGGCGAGCCAGTGCCCAATGATCCTTTGACTCACTGCCTCACCCGGCGCGAACGCGATGTCCTGCCGCATGTAGCCGAGGTAGGGCGCGACCAGCGTCAGGTGCCGCGCGCCCAGCTCGCGTGCTGCCCGTGACGCAAGTAGCAGTTCGACCAACTTCTCGTTCGGTCGATGCAGCGAACGCAACAGCACCGTGTGCGGCGCCATCGGTGTCGGCAGGCGCAGCTTCAGTTCGCCGTCAGGAAAGCGGTGGCGCTCGATCGGCGCCGGGGTGAGGCCGGCTGCGGTTGCGAGCCGCGCCGCGTAATCGCGTTCATCGTCGAAGTGCAGCAGCATTCAGAACTCCGCGACGGTCTGCTCCGCGGCGTGCTCGCCGATCGTGTAGCCGTTGCCCTGTGCCGCCCAGGCCAGTGCGAAGCGCAGGTCCGAGGCGAACCCGGCGTGCACGCGGTACAGCGGCTCGCCGCGACGCACGGAATCACCGAGCTTCTTGAACAGATCGACGCCGGCTCCGCGCACTTTGGGCGCTCCGGTCAGCCGCGCGAGCCGGACGAGGCGCTCGTTGTCGATCGCATTGACGATGCCCGCGCGAGGCGCCTCCACTTCAAACGACTGCGGCGCGAGTCCGGGGCGGTCGGGGTCGAACTCACGGCGTCCCTGGGCATTGATGATGGCGTTCATCTTCGCCAGCGCCCGTCCGGAATCGAGGATGTCGCGTGCGATCGGGAACCCCTCGCCGCCGCGCACGTCCGGGTCGAACTCGATGACGCGGCCGGCCAGCCGCAGCGCCTTCTGCCGCAGGTCCGATGGCGCCCGCGGGTCGCCGCTCAGAACGCGCATCACATCGCGTGACTCGAGTGCCGGACCGATGCCATTGCCGATCGGCTGGCGTCCGTCCGTGATGACGACATCGAGCGTCAGGTGGAGCCGTTCGGCCACGTACTCGAATAGCTTCCGCAGGCGCTGCGCCTCGGGCATCGAACGCACCTTGGCGCTCGGTCCCAGCGGAATGTCGAGCACGAGGTGCGTGGAGCCCGCGGCGATCTTCTTCGAGAGGATCGATGCCACCATCTGGCCCGGCGAGTCGAGTGACAGCGGCCGCTCGACCGCGATCAGCGCGTCATCGGCCGGCGAGAGATCGGCGGTGCCGCCCCACGCGAGGCAGCCGCGCAGCTCATGCACGATGTCCTGCATGCGCTCGAATGTGAGCTCGACGTTGGCCAGGCACTCCATCGTGTCGGCCGTGCCGGCGGGCGACGTGATCGCGCGCGACGAGGTCTTCGGGATCAGCATGCCGTGCGCGGCGACGATCGGCACGATGAGCATCGACGTGCGGTTGCCCGGTATGCCGCCGATCGAGTGCTTGTCGACCACGGGGCGCTCGCGCCAGTCGAGCCGGCGGCCGGCCGCGACCATCGCCTCGGTCAGGAAGACCACTTCCTCGCGGTCGAGGTCGAAGTGCCCGGTCGAGACGACGAACGCCGCCAGCTCGAGCTTGCTGTAACGCTGCTGCGCAACGTCGCGCATGATGGCGTGATAGTCGTCACGCTCGAGCCGTTCGCCACCGATCTTGCGCCGCAGGGCGGTCATCGACGCGGGCGGGGTGGCGTGCTCCACGCGCACCGGCGCGCCACTGTCGGCGCCGAGGGCGCGGTAGGCGTCTTCCGAGAGGCCGACTTCGGTTTCGCCGACGATCGCGGCATCGTCGACGATGTTGACCGACGCGAGGATCGACCTTCCGTTGGCCTG
>DAOMFI010000005.1:22189-58211 GCA_035429725.1 Burkholderiaceae bacterium
GCCTCGCACATGCCGCTCGCGGCAAGTATCACCGCACCGTTGCGGATCGAGTTGAGGAACATCGAGTCGTCGACGTCCTCCGTGTAGCGCAGCGCGAACGGCAGCTTGCGGGCGCGCTCGGCGAGGTGAAACTCGTGGGCCAGCTCGTCGAGCGACTCCAGGTGCCGGAATGTCACGTCGCTGGCCTGCTTGGCGAGCGGGGAGTCGACGAATACCAGCGGCACGCGCACCCGCCCGGCCTTGGCCAGCCGATACAGCAGCACGAGGAATTCCTGCGTGCGCCCCAGTGCGAACGCCGGTGCGATCACGTTGCCGTGCCGCACGTGCAGCACGTCGTGCATCACCTCGATCAGTTCGGCCTCGGTGTCTTCCATCGAGCGGTGGTTGCGATCGCCGTAGGTCGATTCGAGCACGAGCACGTCGGCCTCGCGCAGCGGATCGCGGTCGCGCACGACCAGCGGTGAGGCTTCGCCGAGGTCGCCCGACACCACCAGCAGGCGCTCGCGCGGGCCATCGCGCAGGCGGATCTCGGCGAACGCCGCCCCGACGATGTGGCCGGCGCTGCGCAGCCGCACCGACACGGCAGGGTGCGGCCGGAACTCGACGTCGTAGGGCACCGCGTTCAGGCGCAGCGCCAGGCGATCGACGTCCTCGGCCACATACAGCGGCGATTCCTCCGCGGACGGCGGGCCGCGCCGGCGCCCACGCTGGCGGCTGCCGCGCGACTGGATGTGTGCGCTGTCCTTCAGCATGACAGGAACCAGGTCGGCCGTCGGCTTCGTGCAATAGATCTGCGGCCCATGCCGGTCGGTCGCGCCGAAGCGCGGCAGCAGACCGCAATGATCGATATGCGCATGGGTGAGCAGCACGAAGTCGAGCCGCCCGAGGTCGCGGGCGTAGGCCTCGCGGTTCTTGCGGGGGGCTTCGCGGCCGCCCTGGAACATGCCGTAGTCGACCAGGAAACGGACCCCGGCCGCCTCGACAACCAGACTTGATCCGGTCACCTCGCCGGCCGCGCCATGGAATGTCAGCTGCACATCTCCCCCTTTGGCCTTCGGGACGATTCCAGTCTAGCCACGGCCGCGGCGCTGCACCGGTATGCTCGTTTGCGCTATGCCAAGCATCGTGCTCGCCACGCTGAATGCCCGCTACGCCCACGCGTCGCTCGGCCTGCGCTACCTGCGGGCCAACATGGGCGAACTGCGCGACGAGACGGAGATCCGCGAGTTCGTGATCCGGACGCCGGCCGCGCAGATCGTGGAGCGCCTGGTCGCCCTGCAGCCGCGGGTCATCGGCTTCGGCGTTTACATCTGGAATGTGCAGCAGACGACCCGGGTCATCGAGCTGCTGAAAGCGGCCGCGCCGCAGGTGGCCATCGTGGTCGGTGGACCGGAGGTCAGCCACGAGGTTGAGCGCCAGGCGATCTGCCGGCTGGCCGACCAAGTCGTCACCGGCTGGGGCGATGTGACCTTCGCGCGACTGGCGCGACAGCTGCTGCACGGACCGCGCGTGCTCACGCGCGTCCATGCCGGCGAGCAGCCGCCGCTTGCCGAGATCGCGCTGCCCTATGCCGAGTACTCCGATGAGGATCTCAGACATCGTCACATTTACGTCGAGGCGTCACGCGGATGCCCCTTCAAGTGCGAGTTCTGCCTGTCTGCGCTGGACCGGACAGCCTGGCCATTCCCGCTCGATCAATTCCTGCAGGAACTCGAAACGCTCTGGCAGCGCGGCGCACGGCGCTACAAATTCGTCGACCGGACCTTCAACCTGCGCGTCGAGGCGTCGGCGGCGATCCTCGACTTCTTCCTGCGACGGATCGAGCGTTCACCGGACGATCCACCGTTCCTGCACTTCGAACTGGTGCCAGATCACCTCCCTGCGGTGCTGCGCGGGCGGCTGGCGCGCTTCCCTGCCGGCACGCTGCAGCTCGAGATCGGTATCCAGACGTTCAATGTCGAGGTGCAGACGCTGATCTCGCGGCGCCAGAAGAACGAAGCAGCCGAGGCCAATCTGCGCTGGCTGCGCGCCGAGACGAACGCTCATCTGCATGTCGACCTTATTGCCGGCCTGCCAGGCGAGGATCTCGCGTCGCTGGCGGCCGGATTCGATCGACTGGTCGCGTTGCGCCCCCACGAGATCCAACTGGGTGTGCTGAAGCGCCTGCGCGGTGCGCCGATTGCCCGGCACGCCGAGCGACACGCGCTGCTGTTCAGCGCGGAAGCACCGTACGAGGTCATCTCGACCGGGCTGATCGACGCGCCGACGATGGAGCGAATCCGGCGCTTTGCGCGCTACTGGGATCTGATCGCCAACTCGGGACGCTTTCCGCGCACCTTGCCGCTCCTGCTCGGCCGCGCGCCGTTCGATCGCTTCATGGCGCTCACCGACTGGCTGTATGCGACGACGCAGCGCACGCACGCGCTGCAGAACGAGGAACTGTATGCGCAGCTGCGCGCCTGGCTTGTCCATGGCGGAATGGTGGCCGATGAGGCGACGCGGTTGCTGGCCCTTGACTACAGTGACAGTGGCGCCCGTGGCCGCTTGCCGTTTCTTGCTGCGACGCCCGTGCGGCGGGGCGCGCGGACGGCGCGCGGCGCGACGCTTGATCGCCAGCGGCGCCATTTGCGCGCCTGAGCCGTCCGTCCTCTGCGGTTCGCAGCCTTATCGCAGTATTCGGGTGCGCCGCAGCACGCTAGGATCCGTTTATTGCTCTAGCCCGGTTGTGTCGCATGGCCTGGAAAGCGGTTGAGACGATTCCGATCCGCATCAATGGGGGGATCTCGCCCGAACGTGCACACGCCGTGCGCGAGGCGCTGCTGCCGCGCGTGGTTCCTGTCGTGCGGATCATCGACGGCCGTGTCGAGCCGCTGGCGACGGCGTCGCTCGTGGCCGACGGTGAAACGCACGCGCTATTAACCGCCGCGCATGCGTTTGACTGCGCAACCGTCGGGGATCTCGCGATCCCGCTGCCGAACGATGGCGCCTGGGCGTTCCTGCGCTCGACACGGTCACGCGTGTTCGTGCACCCCGAGCGCGACATTGCACTGGTCACGCTGGAGGATCCAGCCTTCGTGCGCCGGCTGCGCGCCAACTGGAAGGCGGTGCCGGCCACCCATCTGCATGCGGAACCGGCGGTCGACCGCAGGGCCTCGCTTTATGTGCTGGCCGGTTATCCGGCCTCGCAATCCCGACGCGTCGATGGCGCCGTCTACATGAAGCCGGTCGTCGTGTTCACGGGTGCGCTGGATGACGAGCGCCTGTCGTACGCGCGGACGGCCGAGCGTGTGGATGGCCTGGCGATCCATACGCCGGAACTCGACGGCGTGTCGGGGGCGCTGGTGTGGGCCGTCCAGGACGAGGCGTGCGGGGCCGAGTGCCTGCTGCGGGCCGCGTCGGTCCAAGTCGCGTTCGCGCACAGCCAGCATGTGCGCACAGAACCACTGGAGCCGGCGCGACGGCTTTTTGAGCGGCTGCGTTAGTTCAATCCGCGCCGCAGTTTCCGCCAGCGAGACTCCGTCCCGGCTACTGGCGCGGCAAGCCGCCAGCCAGTGCCTCGGACAGCGCAGCCACGGGCCGCGCTGTCACGCCGCCGCCCGCGACTTCAGACCGACACCTCGACTTCGTAGCTGATCTGCGGGCCCGGATCTTCGTAATGGCCGGCAGCGTGTGACAGCGCGTAGGTGTCCGCGGTTACTTCCAGCGTCGCAGCGGGCGCGACGTCGAAGGGCTCGGCTGACAAGGACACTGGCGCCGCGTCCGGCAGCTCGCGGGGTTTGTCAGCGACGGCGGCAACGCCGAGCAGGACGAGGAACGTGGCAGCCGCACCGAACAGGGCCGCGGCGCCGGGCCTGGCAGCACCAGAAGAATTCCTGCCACGCCCGGATGAGGTACTGGATGAGTTTTGCATCTTCAAGCCTCCGCAGTGGGTTCACGCATCCGTCTGGGACACGCGCCGATTCGGTTTGAATCGGATGGCTCGAACGTTATGGGCTACCTGCGCAGGGGACGACGGACTGCGCCGCCTTCGCGCCGTCGACTATTCGACAGTCGTGCGGCCCGCGCGCCCGACTGGCGCGCCGCTCAGCTGTGCGCCCAGCGCGAGTGCCGCGGCAGCGATGCCTGGAGGAACGCCATCTGGTCGGCGAGGATGCGCCGGTTGCTGAGGATGAAGCCTTCGTTGCGGCACACCGCGTACGGCACGTAGATCAGAGGCATATTGGCCTCTTCAGGGCGCCGGTTGCCCTTGCGCGTATTGCAGGAGCGGCAGGCGGTGACGACGTTGGTCCATTCGTGACGTCCGCCGCGCGACACCGGAAGGATGTGTTCGACGGTCAGTTCCAGTTCGGCGAAGTGTCCGCCACAGTAGGCGCAGACGTGACGGTCGCGGACGAATAGCCGGTGCTTGGTCAGGCCGACGTGCGCATGGCCGAAGGGAATCCGATGGCGCCCGCGAATCATCACGATCGAACTGGTGACGAATTCGGAACGCAGGCCTGTCGCCTCCTGCAGGCCTCCTGCCATTCCGAACAGGTTGTCGCCGAGTTCGGTGACGACCTTCCCGGACGCGTAGTAACGCGCAGCCCGCTGCATCAACGCCCAGCGAACCGGCTGGCCCTGGGAGTCGACGATCAGAATCTTCGGAATGTAGTCCGATGCATACGCCATGGCTGCGCAGATTGTGCCACGCATAAGGGTTTTCCTGCGTGGTTGCCGGCCGCCGGCGCCCGGCCGAATGTCCCGGGACTAGGACGGCGCGCGGCTCCAGTCCTCGATGCGGAATTCCGTCCGCGTGCCGTCGTCGAGTACGACGACCGGATGAGGGTCGTCATCGGCACGCAGCACCATCACCCAGCCGTGGGTTCCGGAAACACGATGCCGGACAGCGTCGCCGTCATGCAATCCGTGGCGCACAAGGTCGCGCAGCACGGTCAACACCTTGCGGTCGTGCGAGATCCGGTCGAGCTTGTCCTGCAGGGACAGCGGATTGCCGGGTGGAGGAGATTCCATGGGCTGCATCGAAGTCGGCGCCATGGATTCTCGACGGCCGCGCAACGGCACGGAATTCGGTGTTACCCGAGCAAGCCTAGCGGCGGTCGCTGTCGCGAATGCGCCAGGGATCCATACCGGTTTCGGTGCGCTTCACCACGCCCTGCGGATCGAAGTACACGAACATCGCCGCATAGAAGCCGCCATGGATGAAGTAGCGGTACATGAACGCCGTCTCGTCCTTCAGGGGAAACGAGAATGTCTCCGCCGGCCGGCCGAAGTCGCGCAGGACGTCGGCGCGCGTGTCCTTGCCGCTGCGGATACGCGCGAACGCGGCGTCGTCCATCATCTGCTCGACACTGACGACGCGACCCTGCGGGTCCATGTCGATGTTCCAGACCGACTGGTTGTACGGCTGCCCGGAGTACTGCCAGCGGACACCTCCGCCGGGCAGCGCGATGACGGCCGTCGGCCGGCCGGCGGCGGACCGCACTGCATCCTGGGTATCGCCCGGCTTGACGGAGCCCGGCAAGCTGCATCCGGCGAGGGCGCCGCTCAGCAGCAGGGCGGTGACGACACGACGAACCGTGCGGACAATGGGCATGTTTGGGTCTACGCTTTCGCGCCATCTTAGGCCAGGGAGGCGATCATGAAGTGGCTCAAGCGCATCGTGTTTGGCGTGGCGGCGGTCTTCGCGCTGCTGCTGGTGATCGGACTGTTGCTGCCATCGGGGTTCAAGGTCCAGCGTTCAGTGCAGATTGCCGCGCCGGCGTCCAAGATTTACCCGCTGATCGTGGAGCCGCGGCAGTGGAAGCAATGGACGGTCTGGAACCGCCGCGACCCGGCGATGCAGATGACGTACGCGGGTGCGGAAAGCGGGCCCGGCGCCAAGTGGTCGTGGCAGAGCAAGACCGAAGGCAACGGCGAGATGGAGTTCACCGCGGCGGTGCCGAATGAGCGCGTCGACTACACGCTCGCGTTTCCGGAATTCGGCATGACCTCGCGCGGCCAGTTGCTGCTGGCGCCGGAAGGTACCGGCACGCGCGTCACCTGGACGAACGAAGGCGATATGGGCGGCAGCCCGGTCAATCGCTACTTCGGGCTGTTGATGGATCGCATGGTGGGTCCGGATTTCGAGGCGGGGCTCACCAACCTTAAGGGGCTTGCGGAGAAGGGCTGACGACGCTGGTCAACCGCCGCGCCGTCGCGGCGAGCGGTATCGTCTGCGGCATCGCCTGCACCGGTCGCCAGGCCCCTGGCGCGGTTTCATGCGGGTGGACTCGCCCGGCAACCATTCCGCCGGTTCTCACGAGCAATGATGGCGCGCCACCTGGAGGCCCATTGACGACACTGGCGACCCGCGCGTTGGTCGCAACGACGGCGATCCAGGCCGCAACGGCGTGCGCGGCGCTGACGATCCCGTCGATCTCGCCGGTGATTGCGCAGCAGCTCGGCGTGCCGGCCTCGATGGTCGGCACCTACATTGCGTTGCTCTACATCGGCGCATCGATCGCGGCGCTGGCCGGCGGCGGTGTCGTGCTGCGTTACGGCGCGATGCGCCTGTCGCAGGCCTGCCTGCTCGTCTGTGCCGCCGGCCTCCTCGCCATGCTGGTGCTCGGGGCGGACGTAGGTTTGCTCTCCATGGTTGCCGTGGCCGCTTCGGCGCTGGTCGTCGGTGTGGGCTACGGACCGATCACCCCGGCATCCAGCCACGTGTTGATCAAGACCACGCCGCGTGAGCGCATGGGGCTGACATTCTCGATCAAACAGACCGGAGTACCGCTCGGCACGGCACTGGCGGGGCTGCTCGTCCCGCCGCTGACGGTGGCCTTCGGCTGGCAGGTGGCGCTGGTTGCCGTCGCGGCGGTCTGCGTGGCGGTGGCGGTCGTATCGCAACCGTTACGCGAACCCCTCGATGACGATCGCGACCGCAACGCTCGTCTATCGGCCGGCGCGCTGGTCGGCGGGCTCTCTCTGGTTGCCCAGTCGCCCGCGCTGCGCACGATGGCGCTGGTGTCGTTCTTCTATTCCGGCATGCAGATGTCGGTCGCCGGATTCATCGTGGCCTATCTGCATACCGAGATCGGAATGGGGCTCGTCGCAGCGGGAACCGCGCTCACGGTGGCCAGCGTCGCGGGTGTTGTTGCCCGCATTGCCTGGGGCGCCGTCTCGGACCGGACCGGCGCGCCGCGTGCGGTGCTCGCGCTGATCGGGTTCCTGATGGGGGCCGGCTCTGCCGCAGCAGCCCTGATCACGGCCACCTGGCCGATGCTCGGCGTGCTTGCGGTCGCGGCGGCGCTGGGAGCGACGGCCATCGGCTGGAACGGTGTCTATCTTTCCGAGGTGGCGCGCCTCGCTCCGGCGGGAGAAACGGGACGCGCCACCGGCGGGTGCCTGTTCTTCACCTTCGTTGGAGTCGTGATCCTGCCCTTCCTGTTCGGCTGGCTGCAACGCGCGACCGGGAGTTACACCGCGTGCTTCGCGGTGGCCGCAATCGTGTGTGCGGCGGTCGGTGCCCTGCTGCTGCTGGGCGGACGGCGGGTCAGGGCGTGACATGGCGTGCGATGATTCCCGCATGCACAGAGCCTGCGCTCCATTCGCCCTGCTCCTGGTGACTGCGCTGGCCGGCGCGGCGCCGGCCCGCTTCGGCCACTTCGCACTCGATGTGCCGGCGCGCGGCTTCGAAGAGCACTGCCTGAAGCTCGAGTCCGGCGAGCGCATCCGCTACCGCTTCCGCGCCACCGGAGACGTGGACTTCAACATCCACTACCACCGCGGCAACGACGTGCACTATCCCGTCAGGTCGGACGCCATCCAGAACGCGGACGCCACGTTCAGCGCGCCTCAGACCGACGACTACTGCCTGATGTGGGAGCGCAAGGGCGCCGGTGCGGTGCGGGTCGAAGGCTCGGTCGACCGCATCAAGCCCTGAAGCGACGCGGGGCTGAATTTCTTCCGGGAGTTGGACGGCCACGATGGGCTTTCCGCGCGAGACCGAACTCAAGTTGCGTCTGCCCCCGGGCGCAGAGAGTTTGCTGAGGCGCGCCTCGGTGTTGCGGTCTGCGACCCCGCGCACTCTCCACCTCGATGCCACGTACTTCGATACGCCGACGCGCCTGCTGCAGGCGAACGGCATGGCGTTACGACTGCGTCGCGCCGGGCGCGACTGGGTCCAGACACTGAAGGCGGCGGCCACGGCCACCGGTGGTCTCAGCACCCGACCGGAGTGGGAAGCGCCTGCCACGTTGCGCCATGGCGTGCCTCGCATCGACTTGCGGCAGTTGCGCGAGACACCTTTGCCGGCGCTGCTGGTACGGCACCGCTCTACGCGAAAGCTGGTCCCGATCTTCCGCACGCGCTTTGCGCGCACGTCATGGGAAGTGCGTTTCCGTTCGAGCCACATCGAAGTCGCGCTCGACCTCGGCCGCATCGAAGCAACCGTCGGACGCAGGCGCGCCGTCGAACCGATCGCCGAGCTCGAACTCGAACTGAAGGACGGCCGCGCGGAAGACCTGTTGGCGCTGGCGCTTCGGCTGGCTGGCCGCGGTAAACGTGGCTTGGCTCTCGTGCCCCTGATTCGCAGCAAGGCCGAGCGTGGCCATCGCCTGGCCGCAGGCGCCGGGCCGGTGCCGACCAAAGCTTCGGCGCGCGGCTTCGTTGAACACCTCGAGCCCGCGATGTCGTCCGGCGCGGCGCTGCGCGCCCTCATGGCGCACGGACTGACGGTGCTGCTCGCCAACTCGGAAGCGTTGCACGAAGGCCGGGACCCGGAGTTCGTGCACCAGGCGCGCGTGGCCTTGCGCCGGATGCGCTCCGCACTGCGCCTGCTCGATCGCAGGCACCGGGACTTCCCCGAGCCCCTTGCCAAAGAGCTGCGGTGGGTCGGTCAGACGCTGGGAGCGGCGCGTGACTGGGATGTGCTCGTCGAATCAACGCTGCCGGCCATGCTGAATTCGGCGCCGGCAACGCTGCGCGCTCCGATGCGTACCATGCAGAGGAGCGCGCTCCGCCGACAGAAACTGGAGCACCGCCAGGCGGTGGCCGCGCTTTCGAGCGCGCGCTTTGCACGGCTCGCGCTCGCGCTGCAGGCGTGGACCATGACACCGGCTCCCGAGGGCCGCCCGCTCGCACGCCGCGCGCCTAAGGTGCTGGCTCGGGCGCAGCGACGCCTCTTCAAGGCCGCCCGGCACTTCGCCGAACTCTCACCGCAGCGCCGTCACCGCGTACGCATCCTCGCCAAGCGGTTGCGCTATGCGCTCGACGTCATGTCGGTCGCACTGCCGGCCGAGCCGACAAAGAGCTACGTCGAGGCGCTGGCGGAGTTGCAGGATGTGCTGGGGGAACTGAATGACGTGGCTGTTGCGCGTGTCACTCTGTCCCAAGTCGGTGCATCCGCCGTGATCCTTGAAAGCGTGCAGCCATGGCTGATTGCGCCGGAGGCCCGAGATCTAGGGGAAGCGGAGCAGCGACTGCGGAACCTAAGGTCGGTGGCTGCTCCATGGAGATGAGGGTCCTCAACGCAGCCGCTGTGCGCCAATGTCGAGGTTGACCGTCCCGCGCACCGGAACCTCAACTTCCATTTGCCCGTCGTTGACCAACGTCCAAGGCAAAGGGACATTGTCCGGCATGATATTGATACGGTGGAGACCTGCAGCAACCGCCGGGAACTCGAATCGGCCCTGCCCGTCGGTTCGCACCGAGTAGCGTCCGTCAAGGATTACGGTGACGTTTGCAGCGCCCTGTTCACCGGCTTCCAGCCGGCCACTTTCGTTTCCATCGAGAAAGACGGTTCCGATCACTCGGCCGGATCCTGCGCCCGGCGGACCTCCCAAGGGAGCTCCCAGGCTGCCTGCACGCGTCTCGTAGCGCAGCATGAGGAACGCGCCCGAGTCGTTCAGGCGGGTGACATTTGACGGAAGTATTGGATCGAGCGGCGATGTTATGGTCAACGGCTGACGACTCGACGCCTGGCTGCGGTAGGCGGTCGCAATCAGCCGCAACTCGGGCAGGATGCTCCAGGTGAGCACGACGCTGCCGGTTGCGCTGGTCGGGTCGGCGTCGCTATAGGTGCGGTTCCACAGGATGTTGAGGTCGAATGCCAGGTTGCGGGCAATGTCGCCTCCACCGTAGGCGGCAAGCGAAACCTGATTCGATGCATCCACGCGATCACTTTGATAGCGACCGTAAGCTACCGTCGTGTTGAGTCGAGTGCCTGCGGGCATGTTCCAGGTCTGGTTCAGGCTGAGCACGGTCTCCTGCCGATCGCCATCTTCCGCACGATTCAGCTGTGCCCGTCCGGTCATGAACGTCTCGACGTGCTCGACATAGGCAAAGCCTTGCCAGGCCGTGGAATCGGCGAGTCGCACATTGCCTCCGGTGCCTGCGCTCAGGTCGCGCCTGAACTGGTAACGCACGCTGCCATTGACAAACGTCGTTGCCGGCGCGTCGCCATCGATGGGCGCCGTGTAGTCGACGCCGGCATCCCAGAGCCAGCGTGGGTCCGCATAGAACGCGCGGTAGTAGCCACCGCGCAGGTCGTTGGCCACGGGCTGGTTGCCCCAGAGCAGGGAATGCTCCAGATGAAAGAGGCCAAAGGAGTGCTGCAGTCGACCGGAGCGCACGATGCCGTCGAACCAGAACCCATGGTGTGCCTGGGTAAAGCTGCTCTGGCTCTCCATCACGTTGAACTGGAAGCGGCTGAGCGCATCCTGACGCGACGCGGCCAGCAGTAGCGAGCGCGTGCTGAACTCCAACGCACCGGGCGACGACTGCAGGCCGCTGGTGACGTCGTTTGCGGCCGAGTACTGGAAGCCCGCGGTCCAGTTCCGATCCGACGCAAACTGCGCGCCGAAATTGGTCAGTTGCCCGCCGAGGCGCCGAAACTCTGGTACGTAGGTGCCGTAGTAGACCCCGGGCTCGCCGAAGCCGGCGATTGCCTGCACAGCTTGCGGGCTGCGCCACTCGGTGACCGCGCCCAGCATCGGCGTCGTGGGCAGAAAGATGCGAGGCTGGAAGCGCACCAGATCGATGGCCGGTGAATTCAGCATTCCGAGGCCGTTGCTGGCACGCCAGCCGCCATCGAACGGCATGTCGCGCTGCCAGAGCGTGGCGATCGAGGTGTCGTCGCCGTTGGTAAAAAGCCCATCAAAACTGAATGCGCCGTAATCCGGAGTCGCCAGAAACGCGCCAACGCCGACTCCGCCCTGGGAGGTCGTGTTGCCATTTCGGCGCACCTGCGACCAGAGGCCGTCAAGTCGCAGGCCGCGCGGCCAACCGCTGGCGTCGCGGGACGGACTCATGCCGTCCCAGAGATCGAGCGGCAGTGTCCCGTCGTCGATCAGGCGATCTTCGTAAACGGCGGAAGACGTGCCGTTGTTCGGTGCAGGTTGCTGCGCCATGGACGGAACGCCGATGGCGGCAGTCGCGAAGGCGAGCAGCTGCACTGCGGCGGTTGCTCGCATCTACGTTCAGTCGAATCGTTGCTCGAACGGCAGGCGGCCGCCGGACCACTCCAGGGTTCCGCGGATCGTGACCGGACCCTTGGCCTCGACCGGCTCGTCGCGGTCATTGGTCGACGAAAGCGCAATGGCGCGAACCTCGCCCGGGAGGACTGGCAGCGATGAAGGCGCGAAGTCCAAGCGCCGTCCGGCACTGTCCGTTCCACTCAGGAATCCGGCCAGACGTCCATGCGCATTGCCGGTGTTGCGCACGAAGATCGCCGGTACGCGCTGGCCGTTCTGCTGCATCCAGCCTGTCTTTTCTATTTCGAGTCTAGGCGCGGCTTCGCCGACAGCGACGTAGACGACGATGGCGATGCGGCCCTTGACCGGGAGCCGGAATCCTTCGCCAGAAGCGACGGCGGGATCGTCGCCCTCGATCAGCACCGCGAACCGGCACTCGCCGGCCGCGGCGTCGGCCGGGGGCGTCACTTCAAACCGGTAACGCAGACGACCCCCAGCCGGAACTTCAACGGCGCTGCGCTCGATCGCCACCCACGGCCGGCAACTCTTCGGCTGCAGTTCCTCGTGAACGATGATCTGGCCGTCGGCACCGAGAGACCAGTCGGCCGTGCGAAAGCGAAATCGTGCCGGCGACTGCCCGCCGTTGGTGATCTCCATGATGTCGCGCTGTCGTTCGCCGGGCTTGGCCCGCAGCTCGAAGCGCGGCGGCGACACCAGCGCCGCGAAGCCCTGTGCCGCCACGGGCTCCATCGGAGCCGTTGTCCCTGCGAACAGCGCCATCAAGGAGGTGAACAGAAACGATGGGCGTCTCATGTCATTCCACGTCGATCTCAAAGTGAAACTGCAGTCGCAGTGCGCTACTCAGGCGTGTGCCATCCGTTTCAAGCGTCAGAGCCAGCGTGTCCTCGAGCATCGGAGTGGTGATCGGTCCGGAGTAGACGAGCTGGCGGTCGCCTGACGTCAACTGCCCGGGCATCAGTCTCCCTTGTGTGGTCCAGCTTGCGCGTACCTGGACCACCGGTTGCTGTGGCAACACGAGAAAGAGCCGGCCGTTTCGATTCAGCCAGGGCGCAAGGTTCAGGCGCACATTGACTGTCGTCGAACCCTCGACGGTGTTGTCCCCGCCCCGCGATGGGGCGATCTGACGCCAGCGCATCGGCGCGCTGGATTCGGCTGGGAAGGTACCCGCTTCGTCGACGCGATACGTGGCCGCCCCGACGGATGCGAGACTTAAGACCGAAAGCAACAGCGCCACGACCTGCTTCATGGCGCGCTCAATGTGTAGATGACCGTACCGGTGTACGTGCCGGCCGGGACCACCGCCGCATTCGCATAAGAGAACGTCAGGCAGCTCTCGGCCCATTGATTGCGCGCAATCGAGCCGATGGTCTGGGTCGACCCCGCGACGAAGGTGCCCGCGGGAAAGGGTTGAGCGCCGGTGTCGCCAATGCCGGTGCTGGTCCACGAAACCTGCGAAAACGGAATCGTGCCGCCGCTGCCGTTGCTGAGGGTGGCCGGCACGGTCGCTGTCAGCGTGGCCCCTGCGCCTCCCGCATTGTTGTTGCGGCGGTAGAAGCCTCCGACATAGAGCTGGGCCGGCGGTGCACAGAAAGTGAAGTTGTCCCAGAAGCTGTTGGCGGCGGTGCTGTTGGTCGTCATCGCCTGCGCGGTTCCGGTGCCGACCTGCGCGGCTGGCACGGTGACCGACACAGTGTTGACCGTGGTGTTGACTCCAGGGCTGCCGCCGCCCTGCAGCGTGCCCGTGAAGCTGCCCACGCCGACCTGGAGGTAGAGTGTGCGCGACCCAGTCGGAACGTTCACCGTGAACGCGATCGCCGGCAGACCGAAGGCCGACAGCGCGCAGGCAACTAGCGCCTGTCGCAGGCTGCGATGACGAGTGGCGCTGCGGTCGGTCCCCACCGAGTTCATGGTTGCCTTCGGATCATGGCATCGCGGCGGTATACGTCACGGTGCCGGTGTAAGTGCCCGGCGCATAGACCGTGTTCGGAGCACTGGTCCAGGTGTAACGCCACGAACCTGTCTGGTTCACCACGCCGCCGCTGGGTGTCAGCACGGTGCTTCCGGAGTTGAACGGAGGCGCAGTGATCGAGCCGGTGGGGCTGGCCGCGGTCAGTGTCGTCCATGGAATCGTGTTGGCTCCGCTCACCAGGTTGGGAGCGCTCGTGACGGCCGTCAGCGTGATGTTGCCGCCGCCGTTGCCGATCACACGCACGGTGACGTCGGTGTTTCCGGCACCGGTGTCGCCGCCGGTCGGCAGTACGCCCGTCGAGTTGACGATCTCGGACGCCGTCGGCGCATACGCCAGTGTATTGACCGAAGCCGCCGAACCCACCCGCAACATCACGAAGCGCGGGATCGTGATGCTGAAGTTCAGATTGACAGATGTCGTCAGTGTTCCGGAGGCGCCGGTGGCGAAATTCGACGCCGCCTGGGCAGTGAGATTGATGGCACCGAGCGCGAGCGGCAGCAGCCAGCGCACGGCGACCAACCGTCGCCACGTCGCTGCAAAGCAAGGTCTTCCCGGACTGTTCTTGTCGTTCATATCAAACAAATCGGCCGGCTGTCGACGCCGGCCGATCAGGACGCCCCTACAGCGCCGCCGCGAAGGATACTGTTCGCGGCCCAACTGTTCGGGGGCCGCCTGCGCGCTACGGCGCCGACAGCGTGTAGGTCGCGGTGGCCACGTACGTACCCGCCGGATAGACCGTTGCCGCGGGGTTGGTCCATGAATAGCGCCAGGTGCCGGTCTGGTTGAATACGCCATTGCCGCCGGCGGTCAGGGCGACATTCCCACCAAAGGCAGGCACGCCGATCGAGCCGGTCTGGTTCGTACCTGTCAGGGTCGTGATCGGGATGTTGTTGCCGCCCGATACCAGGTTGGTCGGATTGCTGGCAGCCAGCGTCATGTTGCCGGCATTGCCGCGCGCAGTGATCGTGACGTCGGAGGCCGTCGCATCGCCGCCGGTTCCGAGGATCGGAGTCGAGTTCGCCATTTCATCGACGGTCGGCGCGAACACAAGGGTGTTGACCGTTGCCGGCACGGCGCTACCGACGCGCAGGAAGATGAAACGCGGAATGACGACGTTGAATGTCAGGTCCGCCGTTGCACTCAGGGCACCGGCACCAGTTTCGAAGTCCGATGCTGCATGCGATGCCAGCGGCAGCGCGGCGGCCATGGCAATCGCTCCGGCCAGGGTGGTACGAATCAATTTCATTGCTTTCCTTTTACGGGGAAGCCCCGGTTGATCGAGTCTGGAGCACGCATCCGGTCGCGCACGCTGCACTACCTCCGGCATACCTGAACGTGCTTGAGAAGAAGCGTACCGGGTACACGGTATTCAGAAGGGCCGAATTGACGGTTTCAGCATCGGCATTTCGGCGGGGAAGTTGCCTGAACGAGGCGATTGGCACGCGAAGTGCCGCCACCTCGCTTACGGAGTCGGTTGCTTTCTATTGATTGAGGCAGCGCTCGCTGTGGCCGATGACGAGCAACGCGATGTGGCGTGTGCCGACGACAAGCAGGCCCTGGCCTTCGAGCGCGTCGGGAAGTGGACCTGCGTCCATGTAGGTGAATCCGCACTTCTGTCAGATTTTTTCTATGTTCTTTGTAGGCGTCGACGAACGGTTTGCCGCTTGTCGGGCGCCCTGGCCTTTGCGCAGGTCTCTGCTCAAGAAAAGCCGTGTCGAATCCGTTACCTCGAGAGACTGCTGGCCGCGCGACTGCGGTGTCATTGCCTTACACAACTGCATCGATTCGAAACTTGTCACTATGTTGCAAACAGTTGTATCCAGAAGCGCGCGCGGCTTTACGCTGATCGAAGTTCTGATTGTCATGACAGTTCTGGCGATCCTGGCCGCGATTGCGATTCCGAACTACTCGCGCTACATCACGCGCGGCAACCTGGTCGAAGCGACCAATGCGTTGTCGGAATACCGCGTGCGGATGGAGCAGTTCTACCAGGACAACCGGTCATACCGGAATGCCGGCGGTGATTGTGGCGTCGCCGTTCCGGCCAATCTCCAGAATTTCGCACTCAACTGCGTCATCGCAGCGGCGGGTCAGGCGTACACCGCCACAGCAACTGGCGCGGGCTCAATGGCGGGATTCGCGTACTCGATTAATCAGGCGAATGTCCGTGCCACGACCGGGCTGCCGGCAAAATGGGGCGCCCTTCCAGCGGACGCGGCGACGCGCTGGGTGACGCGATGAGCATGGCAACACGGGCGATGCAGCGCGGCTTGACCGTGATCGAACTCGCGGTCGTGCTCGCCGTCGCTGCAATTCTGTACTCGCAGGCGGTCCCGGCGTTTTCAAGCTGGATCGGCAATGCGCATACGCGAACCGCCGCGGAATCGGTCCTGAACGGGCTGCAGCTGGCACGCGTCGAAGCCATGCGGCGCAACCGCATGGTCCAGTTCGTTGTCACCGATGGTGCGACTTCTTCCTGGCTTGTCGGATGCTCGAACGTCGTGGATGCAGGAACTCCAGACGTCGACGATCCGGGCGACTGCCTTGGGGTGATCCAGGCGCGGGCGGCGCAAGAGGCGTCTGCGCAGCCTCGGCTTGCAATCGTTCCGGACGGTGCGACGACTGTTACGTTCGACGCCCTTGGCCGCATTGCTGCGAACATCGATGGATCGCCGACGGCAACCTCGATCGAAGTTATGAATCCGGGACTGGCTGAAAAGGAGCGGCGTGTGCTCCGCCTCGCGCTCGGTGTCGGAGGCGGCGTCCGCATGTGTGATCCATCACTCCACGCCGACGATCCGAGGGCCTGTCAATGAGAATCGTGATTCGTCGTCGAAAGGCAACGCCGGTTCGTTCGGCGCGACGGTCGGTCCGCGGCATGTCGCTGGTCGAAGTTCTCGTTTCCACGGTGATTTTCATCATTGGGGTGCTCGGCCTGCTCAGTGCGCACGCGTCGGCGTTCAACAGCTTTACAGACGCGAAGTTGCGCGTCGATGCCGCGTTGCTCGCGGATCGTCTCATAGGCGAGCTCTGGGTCGACCGTGCACACATTGCGGAATATGCGTATGGCGGCAACAGCACCACAGCACCGGCGCGCATTGCACCCTGGCTGACGCAATTGCGGCAGTCGCTCCCGGCAGCGGACGCCGTCGTGGAGGTTGTAGGCGAAGAGGTGCGCGTTACCGTGACCTGGCAACCACGCGATGGTGACCGCCGGACGCACGTGGCTGTAGCAACACTGCAGGGTCCGTAGCGTGCGCCGCGCCGCGACTTCCTCGCGCGGGTTGACCCTCGTCGAGCTTCTGATCTCGATGGCAGTGTCCCTGGTCGTTGTACTGGCCATCTATCAGACGTTCGCGGCATCGGAAGGGTACCGTCGCACGGCTACATCAGGTGGCGACGCGACCTTTGACGGCACCGTCGCCCTCTTCACGCTTCAGCGCGACCTCCGGATGTCGGGCTTCGGTGTGAACACTCCCGGCCTCCTGGGGTGTCGAGTACTTGCTTACGACGGCGGGACCGATCCACCGCGGGATATAGAGTTTCTACTTGCGGCTGCAAACATCACGCAGGGTGCTGGAACGGCACCGGACATCATCGAAGTCGTCTTCAGTAGCAGCGATGCGGTGCCCGCACCGCTGCGGTTAACGCAGGCGACCCCGGCCAACACTGCCGACCTGCGCATTGATAACGGCTTCGGAGTGCAGTCAGGACACCTGATGATCATCGGTGAGCCTGGGGCAGACTGTTCGCTACACCAAGCGACCAATACTCCGGTTCTCGAGCCTGCGGGCCAGCAGGACAAGCTCACACGCGTCAGTGGCAATTACCGAACGCCGATCGGAACATGGGCAGCGTCCCGCTATAACCGTCCCGGGGGACTTGGCCCGAACTACACGTTGGCGGGAGTTGTATTCCCCTTGGGGGCCACTCCGGGCGTAAACCGCTACTACATCCGGAACGGGACCCTGGTCGTAGACCAGCTGCTGCAGGGGACCGTAGCGCTGCCGGTCGCTTCTGGGATTGTTCAGCTGCAGGCGCAGTACGGAAGGGACACCGACGGCGACGGCGCGGTCGACGTGTGGGACGAGATCGTGCCCGCGGCGCCCAATGCGTGGGCCACGATCGCGGCGGTGAGACTGGGGCTGGTCGCACGCAGTTCACTTCCGGAGCGTCCGGATCCTGCCACAGGTGCTTGCACGACGACCGAAGTTGCCCCGGCCTGGGTTGCCGGCCCGTTCGACCTCAGCGCGGATCCGAACTGGCGCTGTTATCGCTATCGAGTGTTTGAGACCACTGTGAGCTTGCGCAACATGATCTGGAGGCCGGTGTGATCGACGGTACGACTCGAGCAAGACAGGAGGGCGCGGTGCTCATGGTCGTGCTCGTCGCACTGCTGGCGATGATGATCTCGGTCATCGCACTGTCGCGATCGACCGACACGCAGCAGCTGGTCGCAGGAAACATAGCGTTTCGGAACGCTTCCGTCCATTCGTCCGATGCAGGAGTCCTGAACGCAGTGCTATGGCTCGAATCAACTGTGGGCACCCCGACCCTCAACAACTCGGCCCCGGGGAGCGGGTATTACGCGAACATCATCGAACCGAACTGGGACGATCAAGCATTCTGGCAGCAATGCGCTGCGTGCCGCATCGAAGGTGACGCAGCCGGAAACACGGTCGATTGGGTGGTCCATCGCATGTGTTCGGCACCCGGAAATGCCAACGATCCGGGCGTCTCGTGCTCACTGCTTACAGCGGGATCAGCGGCGGCAGCGGGCGGAAGCTACGCGGGGGACGCGACCAATTTCACCGGCAACGCTCAGAACTATTACCGGATCACGGTGCGGGTCATGGGGCCGCGCAATACGACTTCACTCGTTCAGGCATTTGTCGCATTGTAGGTGCAGCCATGCGTTCCACGATCCGGATAGTTTTGAAACTCGTCGCGGCCGGTCTGATGGCGCCAGCATGGTCCCAGCCAACCGACATCTCGAATACCCCACTGACATACTCGTTGGCCACGCAGGTGAAGCCAAACGTGATGTTCCTGCTCGACGACTCTGGAAGTATGGCCTCACGGTTCATGCCGGAGGCTGTGAATGACAGCAACATCGACAAGACTCGCTGCAACAACAGCACGTGCTCGTCGACCACGACCAATGGGTTGGAGGGTAATCCGCCCTGGTATGCGTATCAGTTCAATACGATCTACTACAACCCTCAGATTCGCTACCTGCCCGCCATCGACGGGAACGGCAACCTGATGCAGAGCTTCGGTTCGCCGTGGACCAGCGTTAAGCAAAACGCGTTCGTCGGTTCTTCGACGATCAACCTCGTCAGCGAATACCCAGAGATTGTCTACTGCAAGAACAGCAGCGATAGCCCCACGGATACCGTCAATTGCCGCCGCAACGGCATCGACAGTGGCAACCCGTTTCTCTACAACAGCACTTCTGCCAATGGCTACCCCAATGGTACGAGCTCCGGGTCGTTCCGATTTCCGCGGGAGCGGAGCGGCAATCCCTTCTACTTCAACATCCTGCCGGTCGAACACTGCAGCGATGTCGCCCTGACCGACTGTACGCTTTCAGGCACTCCCACCGGAAAGTACGTGTACCCAGCACCTGTCAGATTCTGTCAGAACGCAACTGATGCCGGCTCCAATGGCGCGATCAGTGGATCCACGAGCGGGCGTCCGCGCTGCCAGGAGTCTTGGTCCACCAATCACAAGCGCGCGCGTTACGGAAAATTCCAGCGCGTGGATATTGTGCCGACCCAGTCCACTTACGGTGGAAGGCCCAACCGATCCGACTGCGCAAACGCGCCCACCTGCACCTACGCAGAGGAGATGACGAACTTCGCGAACTGGTACGCGTACTACAGCACCCGCATGCAGACGATGAAGACTGCCGTCGGCTACGCTTTCCTCGAGCTCGATGGTCGCTATCGGGTGGGTTTCATCACGATCAATCCGGGCTCGCCGGTCAGTTCGAACAAGTACGTTGCAATCGACACTTTCTCTGGTGCGCACCGAGCCAACTGGTATTCGAAGCTCTACGCGATCAGTCCAAGTGGAAACACACCATTGCGGGAGGCTCTGTCACGCGTGGGCCGGCATTACGCCGGCATCAAGACAGGAATCAACTCCGGGATGAACCAGGATCCGGTGCAGTATTCGTGCCAGGCCAATGTTGCCATTCTCAGCACCGATGGATACTGGAACAGCAATGCCGGTCAGCGAGTGAATGGCACGGCGATTGGAAACAACGACAACGTCGACAGCGGCTATTCGACGCGGACCGCGGGTGCGTTCGACGGCAACCTCGGAGCTACCGACACTCTGGCCGACGTCGCGATGTATTACTACAGCATGGATCTCAGGGCAAACGGGTCGACCGGGGCGCTGGGCATCGACGTTGGCGAGAACAATTTTCCGACTACGCTGCGGGACGCGAACCCAGGTCAGCACATGTTGACGTTTACCCTTGGCCTCGGCCTCGGCGGGTTCATGCGATACATGCCGAACTACGAGTCCGCCACGTTTGGCGACTTCTACGACATCAAAACTGGCAACACAGGCTGTGCGTGGCAGTCGTCCAGCGCCGTCTGCAACTGGCCAATTCCACCTAACAACGACAACGACGATCCTTCAAAGCTCGACGATCTCTGGCATGCCGCCGTTAACGGTCGCGGTCGCTTCGTCAGCGCGAACGATGCCGAGACACTTTACGACGGGCTGGTGACGGCACTTGCTGATCTGCGGGTTCTGGTCGGGTCGGCTGCGGCTTCGGCTACCAGTAGTCCGAACATCACGACGACTGACAACGCGATTTACAGCTCCACTTACAGGACAACGCGCTGGGACGGTGAACTCGTAGCACAAAGGATCGACCCCGCAACTGGCAACGTGGTGGTGAAAGTCGAATGGTCTGCGCGCGATCGACTCAACGCCGCAGTGTCGAAGGACTCTGATGAACGCGTGATCTATACGAATGTGGGAGGAATGCTTACGCCATTCGCTTGGGCGACGATGGATGCGGCCACCCGCGCGTACTTCAGCGGCAAGTGCTCTTTGCTTTCGCAGTGCGCAACATTGGACGTGACCCAACGTGCTGCGGTAGACAATGGCGAAAACCTTGTTAACTTCCTGCGCGGCCAGAGGCAGCATGAGGACCTGTATCGGGAGCGCGAATACGTACTTGGGGACCTGGTCGGCTCTCGTCCCGCATTTGTCCGTGATCCACGGCGCAGCTATGGCGATGCCGACGTGCCGTCCTACTTCGACTTCAAGGCAGCCAATGCACTGCGTCGGCCGATGGTCTACATCGGAGGAAACGACGGCCTGCTGCATGCAATCGATGCGACGTCCGGGGCTGAGGTATGGGCGTTCGCACCGCGGGCGCTGCTGCCTAAGCTCTATCGCCTGGCCGAAGCCTCATACTCGACGTCCCACGAGTACTTCGTGGACGGATCGCCTTCGGTAGCGGATGCCTTCTTCAATGGCCAATGGCGGACCGTGCTCATCGGCGGTTACAACGGCGGCGGTCGCGGTTTCTACGCTCTCGACGTCACAAATCCCGTCAGTCCGACACTGCTTTGGGAATTCTGCTCGAACTCCTCCTTATGCGCTCGAAACGATGCAGACCTCGGACTCTCATTTGGAAACGCCGTCGTTACCAAGCGGTCGATTGACGGCAAGTGGGTGGCGCTTGTCACCTCGGGCTACAACAACGTAAGCCCCGGTGACGGTCGCGGCTACCTGTACGTGCTCGATTTGGCTACAGGCGCAGTTTTGCACAAGGTGAGCACGGGGGTCGGGACGACAACCGACCCGTCAGGATTTGCCCGGATTACCAACTGGGCGCGCGACCCGGACAGCGACAACACGACTCAGTACGTGTACGGCGGTGACTTAAAGGGCAATCTGTGGCGTTTCGATCTTGGCGTGTCGCCGCCGGCCGTCCTGCGTCTTTCAACATTGAAGGACGCAGCTGGCAGATACCAGCCCATCACAACGCGTCCCGAGCTCGGGCTCATCGAGAGTAAGCGGGTGGTCTTCGTGGGAACCGGCCGGTACCTCGGATCGTCGGACCTGCAGGACCCCACGACCCTTGCCCCCGCCGGGGACTGGTCGTACTCCGGAACGTTCTATGCGATTAAGGATGCGGGCGCGTCGGTCGGAAGCCCCCGCAGCACCGGAACGTTCAAGCCGCAGACAATCGTGGAAGCAGGTGGCGGCAAGCGACGCATCAAGGGCGATGCTGTCAACTGGGGCATTGATGGCGGCTGGTTTGTCGACTTTCCCTCCGTCGGTGAGCGAGTAAATCTGGAGCCCCAACTTGTACTCGGAACTCTTGTCGTCACGACGAATGTGCCGAACAACAATGCGTGCACCGCGGGCGGCGACAGTTGGATATATCAGTTCAACTACCGAACGGGCCAGGCCGTTAGTACGTCGTCCAACGGAGATGTTGGTGTGTTCCGGTCGGGGACGCTCACGGTGGGTAACGCCATCATTCGGCTGCAGAGTCTTTCTCTCAAGGTCATCACGACGGGAGCGTCTGGCGTCAAGGAGACGCGCGGGCTCAATGTTGGAAGTGGTGTGACTGACGCACGCCGCATTGGCTGGCGCGAACTCGCCAGGTAGTCAGATTCGCGGTCCTTGCGTGGGACCCCGGCGGGACCTACCGCGGCCGCATCACCCGCGGCGGGAAATACGGCTTCTTCAGAGCCCGACCCTGCCCCAGCACGAAGCCGGTCTGCTTGGCGAGCCGCAACTGCTCCTCGCGTTCGATACCGGCCAGCACGAAGGTCTCGCGCGTCAAGCCTAGCGCATTGACCTCGCGCGACATCTCGAACCAGGTTTCCTCGCGCACTGAGATCGGCGCCAGCATCTTGGCGAAGTCCGGTGCAACGAAGTCGATGGCGCTCATCTCCATGCTGGCGCGCGGCTCGGCGAAGCGGTAACCGACCGGGACCTGGTAGCTGCGCAGCAGGTCGATGTACTCGCGGACCCGGTACGGCCAGCGCATGCGCTCCATCGCGCCGCGCAGCAGGATCGACAGCCGGTGCGCGGTCAGGCGGTGCGACTCGAGCGTCCGTACCAGCGCTTCGAGCGAGCGTTCGATCGAGCCGAAGGAGATCGTGACGGCGATGCGCTCGACTCGCTCGTGCTCGAGCATTGTGAATGCGTGCTCGAGCGCCGCCAGCTGGATCTGCGCGCGCAGCGAACGGTCGGGCTCGAAATCGGCGGTCCAGACGTAAAGTTCGTCGAACCAGCGCTCAGAGCCCACCAGCGTGCGCGTTGGCCACACGAGCGCGCGCACCCGCGTGCCGAAGCGGCTCAGCGGGTCCAGCGTGGGGTCGAGTTCGACCTGGTGCGTGCCCAACTCGGGACGGGGATCGTTGCTGCCCATGGAGTGTTCGCGTTCACTGACGCGATTCGATGCGCCGATTCTCGGGCAAATCGGGCTCCGCCGCCAAGCCTAAGCCGTGTTCGGAATTACGGGAGGGGGGTAGGGCATGCGGACCGCACGGCCCTGACCCAGCTCGAATCCGGCCTGGATGGCGCCTTCGAGCTGCTGCTTGGTCTCGATCGCACCGACGATGGTGGCCTTGGTGTCGAGCCCGAGCGCACGGACTTCGAGCGCGAGGTCCTTCCAGACGTCGGGGCGTGGATTGGTGGGGGCCAGCACCTTCGCAAAACTGGGCCGCACCAGGTCGACCCCCGACAGTTCCATGCTGACGCGCGGTGCCGAAATGCGGTAGCCGACGCCGATCTTGAGTCCACGCAGCATGTCGACGAAACCGCGCAGCCGATAGCGGGAGCGCAGGCGCTGCGGTGCGCCCCGCAGCAGGACCGAGACGCGGTGCGAGAGCAGGACGTTGCTTTCGAAGAGCGCGGTCAACGGCTCCAGAGCGCGCTCGACTGTGCCGAAGGAAATGGTGAGGCCGATGCGCTCGACAAGATCGAACTCGAGCCACTGGAACGCATCGCGCATCGCATCGATCTGGATCCGCGCCCGCTGCGTCGTCGAAGCGTTGCCGCCCTCGGTCCAGACGTAGAGTTCATCGAACCAGCGCTCGTTGGAAACAAGCGAACGCGTCGGCCACAGCGTGGCGCGGACAGTGCCCCGGAAGTCGCCGGCCTGTGTGGCCGGACCGGTGGTCGCTGAAGCCTGAGGCGTCATGGCGCAAGCATGCCATCAATGCGGTATGTGTGGCGCCATTGTGACGGTGGCCCCCCGGGTTGAACGCCCGAATACCGGTGGCGTTGCCGGCTTGCTGCGGGCCGGACTCAGGCCGGCGTGCTGTGCGGCCCGTAATGCCGGAACTTTTCCAGCACGCGTTCCATTTCGGCGGGGTCGAGTCGCGGCGGCTCGCCCACCGCGAGCGCCGCGAGGTAGGTGCGGGCCAGGTGGTCGACCTCAATCGCCAGCGCCAGCGCCTGATCGAGCGACGTCCCGCACGCGATGACGCCGTGATGCGCCAGCAGGCAGGCGCGGCGACCCTCGAGCGCCGCGACCGCGTGGTCCGACAGCGCCTGGGTACCGAAGGTCGCGTAGGGCGCGCAGCGGATGTCCGCGCCGCCCGCGACCGCCACCATGTAATGAAACGCCGGGATGCCGCGCCCGTGGCAGGCGAGTGCGGTGGCGTGCGCCGAGTGGGTGTGCACGATTGCCGCGAACTCCGGCCGCGCAGCGTAGATATCGCGGTGGAAGCGCCACTCCGAAGACGGCTCGAGTTCGCCATATGCCGCACCGCCCAGGGTGACGAACGCAAGGTCGCCAGCCTCGAGGTCCTTGTACGGCACCGCCGTGGGGGTGATAACGAACCCCAGCGTCGCGCCACGGCGAGCACGCGAGGAAACGTTGCCGGACTTGTTGACGTTGATGCCCGCTGCATTCATCGCGAGCGCCGTCGCGATGACTTGCCGCCGCAGCTCCGGGCCGTCTTCGGCGCTATCCATCAGGCGGCGCGACGCTGGTCGGGAAAGAGATCGGCCAGATGCGCGGGAGCCGCCACGCCGCGTTCGGTGATGATGCCAGTCACGAGGCGGGCGGGCGTCACATCGAACGCCGGGTTGGCGACCGGCGTGCCGGCGGGCATCAGCTGCACGCTGGAGGGCTCGCCGCTGGGGTCCAGGCCGTGAACCCGCAGCACTTCGTCAGCGGTGCGCTCCTCGATCGGGATCGACTCCAGGCCCTGGTCGATGCGCCAGTCGATGGTCGGCGAGGGCACGGCCGCATAGAACGGCACGCCGTTGTCGCCAGCCGCCAGCGCCTTGAGGTAGGTCCCGATCTTGTTGGCGACATCGCCGCGTGCCGAAACGCGGTCTGCGCCCACAAGCACGATGTCCACCTTCCCGTGCTGCATCAGGTGACCACCGGCGTTGTCGACGATGAGCATGTGCGGCACGCCGTGCGCGGCGAGCTCCCAGGCCGTCAGCAGCCCCTGGTTGCGCGGGCGCGTCTCGTCGACCCACACGTGGAGCGGAATGCCGTCATCGTGCGCCGCATAGACGGCCGAAAGTGCGGTGCCGTAGTCGACGGCGGCGAGCCAGCCGGTGTTGCAGTGGGTGAGTACGTTGATCGGGCGTCCGAGCTTCGTGTGCAGCGCCCGCAGCAGCGCGGCGCCGTGGGCGCCGATCGCGCGGTTGAGCTCGACGTCTTCTTCGGCAATGCGGCCCGCTTCGGCCCAGGCCACGGCGGCACGCTGCTCCGGCGCATGCGTGGCCACCCTGGCGACCACGCGCTCGAGTGCCCAGCGCAGGTTCACCGCGGTCGGCCGGGACGCCAGCAATGCGCGGTGCGAGTCCGCGAGGTGGGCATCGGACGGGTCGGCGCGCAGCGCGAGGGCGAGCCCGTAGGCGCCGGTCACGCCGATCAGGGGCGCGCCGCGCACGGCCATGGTGCGGATCGCGTCGATGACTTCGGCCATCGAACGCAGGACGCGCCGTTCAAGCCGATGCGGCAGTGCGCGCTGATCGATCACGCCGACAGCAGCCTCGCCGATCGGCCAGATCGAACGCATCGCTTCGCCGTTGACTCTCATTTTGAGCGCGGATGAGACATGCGACCGATTCTACGGTCGGCCCGCGACACGATGGTTTCTGCGGCGCGTGCCAGCAGGGATGGCGCACTTGGCGGCCCAGCGGCGCGGTGGAGCGCGGTCGTCAGCGCTGCGCGCGTTCCTCGGCTTCTATCTGCTTGTTGAAGAAACGGCGGAACCAGATGCCCATGCCGATGATGAAGACGATGGTGAAGAGCGACAGCAGGCCGATGTCACTGGTGAACAGCAGTTTCAGTGCTTCCATGACGATTCTCCGGTGTTCCTGGGCGTGCGGCCGCTCAGCTGCGCGTACGCCGTGCCACCAGCGCCGCCCGTTCGCTGCGCTCCTGGCATTCCGTGCAGCGGGCCGCCGCCGGATTCGCCAGCAGCCGGGCGCGGGCAATGTCTTCGCCGCAGTCGACACAGGCGCCGTAGTCGCCGTCCGCGACGCGCGCCAGCGCAGCATCAAGGAGCTCGAGTTCCTCCGCGTCGCGTGCCACATGCACGATGTCGAGCGACGTCGCAGCCTCGGCGGCGGCATCGTCGTCGGTGTCGAGGCGGCGATTGGGCAGCGCGGCGTCTTCGTGCGAGTCGAGTCCGTGGCGATGCAGGCGATCCGACACGGCGCCGCTGACCTGCTCGCGCAGGGCCCGCAACCGCGTGTGCAGGTCCTGGAGATCGCTGGGAGTCAACGGCATCTTCGTTCCGACAGTTCCGTTCCGAGACTACGGGCCGGCCCCGTGGCCCGATTGATGCGTATCAACGCCGATTCGAGGCCTCGCCCAGTGGAAGCGGCGCGCAGATCTGATAAGGTGAATAGTGTTGCTGCACCGCCACATCCCGGCCGTTGCCTGCCCGGCCCGGTGGCGGAGGCGCCAAAGTGGACGAGACCGCCGTGAGCATGGATTCGGTGCACTACCTGAGACCGGCGATGGTGCCGCGATCGATCGCGGTCATCGGTGCCAGCCCGCGCCACGATTCGCTCGGGCGTTTCGTTTACACGAACGTGATGGCGGCCGGCTTCAAGGGCGATGTCTATGCCGTCAATCCCCGCCATCGCACGATCGACGGCAATCCCTGCCTGCCGTCGATCGCCGCGCTGCCGGCGAAGGTGGACCTGGCCGTGGTGGTCACCGGCCAGCAGAACGTGCCCGGAATCATCGACGATGCCGGTCGCAAAGGCATTCCGGCCATGCTGGTGCTCTCGCCGGGCTTGTGCGAAGAGGGCCCTGAGCGCCGCCGGCTCGAGCGCGATGTGGTCGAGCGCGCACGCGCCGCGCGCGTCCGCGTCATGGGCCCAAACTGCCTCGGGCTGATGCGGCCGGAGATCGGGCTCAACGCGAGCTGGGCCAAGACGATGGCGCGGCCGGGCGGACTCGCGCTGGTGTCGCAATCGGGCGCGGTGACGACGTCGCTGCTCGACTACGCCTGGACCGCTGGGTTCGGCTTCTCGTCGGTGGTTGCCACCGGGGCCGAGTCCGACGTCTCGGTGGCCGAGATCCTCGATTTCCTGGCCGGCGACGCCGCGACGCGGTCGATCCTGCTCTATCTCGAAGGTATCGAAAACGCACGGCCGCTGATGTCGAGCATCCGTGTCGCGGCCAGCGTGAAGCCGGTCATCGTATTGAAGGCCGGGCGCCATGCGGCCGGTGCGCGCGTCGTCATGAGCCACACCGGGGCGCTGGTCGGAAACGATGCGGTGTTTGACGCCGCGCTGCGGCGCGTCGGCGCCGTGCGTGTGCCCAGGATCGGGCAACTGTTCGGCGCCGCCGAAGCGCTGGCCGGCGGTCGGCTGCCGCGCGGCAACCGGCTGGCGATCGTCAGCAACGGAACCGGGCCCGGAGCGCTTGCGGCCGATGCGGCCGAAGAGAATCACGTCGAGCTGGCGAAACTATCGGATACGACGCAGGCCGCGCTCGATGCCGCGCTGCCGCCCAACTGGTCGCACGCAAATCCCGTCGACGTGCTGGCCGACAGCGATGCCGACCGGATGGCAGCCGCGCTCAAGCTGCTGATCGACGATCGCGCCAACGACGGCGTGCTGGTGCTGTTCGCGCCCACGCCGAAGGTGGGTGCCGAGCAGGCGGCCCGCGCGATGCTGCCGATCGCCGCTGCGGCCGAAAAGCCGGTGGTCAGTGCCTGGCTGGGCGAGAAGGATGCCGGCCGCGGACGCGCAGCATTCAAGGCCGCCTCGCTGCCGGCGCTGCAGAGCCCGGAGCGCGGTGTCGAGTCGTTCAGTTACCTCGCGCAGTACATCCGGAACCGCGAGCTGCGGCTGCAGGTGCCGCCGCCGCGCGTCGACGAACTGAAGTTCGACGTGCAGGCGGCCCGCCGCATCATCGACAGCGCGCGCAGCGCCGGCCGCCACACGCTCGACGAGCAGGACTCCAAGGCGCTGCTCGCGTCGTTCGGCATCGAGACGGCGATGGGGCTCATGGCGCGCAGCGCGATGGAAGCGCGGCAGGCAGCGCAACAGCTCGGCTTCCCGGTGGTGCTGAAGGTGCGCGCCGACGGCATCACCCACAAGAGCGACGTTGGCGGCGTGATCCTCGGCGTGCAGACCCCCGACGAGGTCGAGCGCGGGTTCGACGACATCGCACGGCGACTGGCCGAGCGGGCGCCCACCGCGCGCTTCGTCGGCGTACTGGTGCAGAAGATGGTCGTACGGCCGCAGGGGCGCGAACTGATCGTCGGGCTCACGCGCGACCCGAACTTCGGCCCGGTCGTGAGTTTCGGCATGGGCGGGCTCGCCGTGGAGATCTTCCGTGACTCCGCGGTGGCGCTGCCGCCGCTCAATGCGTTCCTGGCGCGCGACCTGATCTCGCGCACGCGTGTCGCACGCATGCTCGATGCGTTCCGCGGCGCACCCGCCGTCGACCTCGAGAAGCTGATCGAAGTGATCGTGCGCGTGTCCGAACTGGCGTGCGAGATCCCGGCGGTGCGCGAACTCGACATCAACCCGTTGCTGGCCGATGCCCAGGGCATCATCGCGCTCGACGCCCGCGTGCAGGTGTCGGACGAACCGCTCGCGGCCGATGCGACCTACTCGCACCTTGCGATCCATCCGTATCCGCGCGCCCTGGCGCGCGAGGTCACGGTCAAGGGCGGCGCGCGCATACAACTGCGTCCGATCCGGCCGGAAGATGCCGAGGCCGAGCGGCGCTTCATCAGCCGGCTGTCGCCACGCACCTCGTACCTGCGCTTTCATGCGCCGATCCGCGAACTGACGATGGAGCGCCTGGTGCGCTACACACAGATCGACTACGACCGCGAAATGGCCTTCGTCGCGATCGATCCGCAGGATGACCAGCACGAGATCCGCGGCATTTCCCGCTACACGTGCAATCCGGACGGCAAGACCGCCGAGTTCGGTGTCATCGTCGAGGACGCCTGGCAGGGGCGCGGCGTCGGCCATGTGCTGATGCAGGCGCTGGAGGAAACCGCGCGCGCCCGCGGGCTGACCGAGCTCATCGGTCTCGTGCTCAAGGACAACGACGAGATGGGCGACCTGATGCGCAAGCGCGGCTACGGTCCCCATCGTGATGAAGAGGACCCGGGCATCCTGCGCTATATCAAGCCGCTCACGGAGCCGACCGGGGGATCGGTCGCGCAGGCCGAGCCGGCCTGAGCCCTGGGTTTTGGCCCGCGCTGTTCGATGCACTTGAATTGGGCCAGGCCCGTCGCGCCGATGGAGCATGCAGCGCGCTCTTACAATCCGGCCAACCTCACCGAACGTGGCGCGTGCCGCCGCGTCGTTTCCATGCCGCTGCTGAATCCTGCCCGCGCCCGACTGGTGCTGATGCTGGTCGTGTCGTTCCTGGTGTCGTCCGCCTGGGCGCAGTCCAACGACGCCGGCGCGCGCCGTGGCTTTCTTTACGAGATCCGCAAGGGCAGCCAGGTGTCGCTGCTGATGGGCACGATCCATGTGGGACGACCGGAGTTCTATCCGCTGCCGGCCGCGCAGATCGAACGCATTGAACGCATGGACGCCATCGTCCTCGAGGCCGATGTCACGGATTCGTCCAGGGCGCTGGCCGCCACGCAGAAATACGCGGTCTATGCCGCCGGCGAACCGGGCCTGGATACGCGGATTCCGCCGGCACTGAAGGCCCGCATCGAGACACTGGCGGCGCGCAACCAGCTGGAAGTCACGCCGTTGTGGCGCATGAAACCGTGGATGCTCGGCAACGTGCTGGCCCTCTTCGAGGCGGCCCAGGCTGGCTACATGCCCGCGCTGTCGGTCGAGGCTTACCTGACGCGCGTGGCCAAGCAGAGCGGCAAGTCCATCCTGGAACTCGAAAGCATCGAGGGGCAGTTTGAGCTCTTCGACCGCGCGTCATTTGCGACCCAGGTTGCATTCCTCGAAGATGCCGTCAAGGCGGTCGAGACCAACGCGGCGCGGCGCGAGATCAATCGCATCGCGCAGGCCTGGGAAACCGGCGACAGCAGGGCGCTCGAGAAATTGCTGGCCGAAATGCGGGCGCAGAACTCCGTCGGTGCGCGCTTCACGGTGGACACGATCCTGCTCGGCCGGCACCCGGCCATAGTCCGGCGCATCGAGGCGCTGATGGCGGAGGGCCGCAACTACGTCTTTGCGGTGGGTTCATTGCACCTTCCGGGGCCCGATGGCCTCGTGGCGCTGCTGCGTGCGCGCGGCTTTACCGTGACGCCGCTGTGATGCAGATCGCGCGGCTGCCCGTCGAGTTCGGCGGTGCGCCGTGGGAACTGCTGGCTGACGGCGCCGCATTCTGGACCGAGCGTCGCTGGCTGGTCGTCGCGGACGCGCACCTCGGCAAGGCGGCTGCCTTCCGGGCGCGTGGCGTGCCGGTGCCCCAGGGCACCACCACGGAAACGCTGGGTCGCCTCGATCGCCTGATCGACGCACTCGAACCGGCGGCCCTGGTGATTCTTGGCGACTTTCTGCATGCGCGCGAGGCGCATGCGCCCGCGACCCTGGCGGCGCTGGCCGGCTGGCGCGCGCGCCACGCCCAACTGGACGTCGTGCTGATCGAAGGCAACCATGACCTGTCTGCCGGTCGTCCGCCACCTGAACTGAACATCAAGGTCGTGACCGAACCGTGGCGCGTAGACACGTTCGCGTTCTGTCATCACCCGCAGTTCGTCCATGGCGCGGCGGCGCTTGCCGGGCACCTGCATCCGGCGGTTCGGCTGTACGGGCGCGCCGACGACAGCGTGCGGCTGCCGTGCTTCTGGCTGCGCGAAGGGCTGGCCGTGCTGCCGGCCTTCGGTGCGTTTACTGGCGGCGCGCGCTTTGAGCGCGAACCAGGCGATCAGGTGGTCGCGCTGGCTGAAGGCCGCCTGTACGAAATTCCACCGCTACGCAGTGTGGCGTAGTCAACCGACGCGGCGTCAGTGTTCGGCACTGGTTGCACCGCCCGGCCAGAAGAGATAGGCGTCCATCGCCAGCACCCGGCTGTCCACCCCGGCGTCGATGTGTTCGACCATCGCGCCGCGGCCTGCGGCACCCACCGCGACCATCAGCGGCAGGAAGTGTTCGGGCGTCGGATGCGCGCGCCGCGCATGGGGCGCCTGCTCGAGCCAGGCGGCGAGCGCGTTTCGGTCGTCCGATCGCAGTGCGTTGTCGACCCACCGGGTGAACTCGACGACGTAGGGATCGGGCTCGCCTTCGTTGATCGACATCGAGCCGCGACGCCGGGCCTCGGTAATCCATTCGTGCAGGTTGTGGGTCATGTGTCCCGAGCCGATCACCAGCACGCCGTCCTGCAGCAGCGGCGCCAGCGCGGCCCCGACGCGCAGGTGATGTTCGGCGTCGAGCGAAGGCTGAACCGAAATCTGTGCCGCCGGCACGTCAGCGTCCGGGTACAGGCGCAGCAGCGGCACCCACGCACCGTGATCGAGTCCGCGGCAGCCGTTCGCGGTTGCACTGATGCCCGCATCGCGCAGCAACTGCAGTGCACGCTGCGCCGTGTCGGAGGCACCCGGCGCCGGATAGCGGATCCGGTAGAGCTCTGACGGAAAGCCGCCGAAGTCGTGAATGGTCTCCGGCTGCTTCGAGGTTGCCACCATCGGCAGCTCGGTCTCCCAATGCGCCGAAGCGATGAGGATCGAACGCGGTCGCGGCAGGCGCCGGCCAAGTTCCGCCCACGCCTCGCCGGCGCGACCGGATGAGATCGCGTGCATCGGCGAACCGTGCGAAATGAAGAGGCTGGGCAGTGGTGTCATGGCGTTTTCGCGTCGCGGCAGGAAGGCAGCGGCGTGCCTGCGCACGCCGCCTTGATGATGAACCTTCCTTACTTCAGCAGGCCTTCTTCCTTGAGCGCGGCCTGCACGTCGTGCCGTGCCGCCACACGGGCCAGGTAAGTCTGAAGGACCGGCCAGCGGGCGAGGTCGATGCCTGTGTACTTCGTCCAGTTGGCTACCGTGAACAGGTATGCGTCCGCGACCGTGAAGTCCTCGCCGGTGAGGTAAGGCTTGTCACCGAGCTGCGTCACGATCCAGTCGAAGCGAGCCGCGATCTTTTCGCGGAACTTCGCTTTGGCGTCTTCCGGCATCGACGGATCGAACAGCGGCGAGAACTGCTTGTGCAGTTCCGACGTGATGAAGTTGAGCCACTCCTGCAGCTTGTAGCGCTCGATCGTGCCATTGGCGGGCGCGAGCTTTTTCTGCGGCGCGCGGTCGGCCAAGTACTGCACGATGGCGGGTCCTTCGGTCAGCCGCGTGCCGTCATCGAGTTCGAGCAGGGGCACGTAGCCCTTACCGTTGATCGACAGATAGTCGTCGCCGGTGATGGTCTTCTTGCCCTTGGTGTCGACGCGCACCAGGGTGATGGGCAGCCCTGCCTCGCGCGCGACGATGTGCGGGGAAAGCGAGCATGCGCCGGGGGAGAAATAGAGTTTCATTGTCGTTTCCTGTAAGTGTGGGTCGGTTCAGGCGGCCTGCAGGCGAGCGGCCGGTCGGCTGGCAAAGCGGCTGCCCAACGCGAACGCGCCATCGCCGAGCAGTGCCTGGACCGCGGCAGCGACGGTCAGGAACACCGGATACTCCCAGCCGCCCTTCGGCGCACTGAAGAGCCAGCCGTTGCCCAGATGAACCCAGGTGGCACCGAGCAGGAAGGGAATCAACGCTGCGGCGACCCAGCGGGTGCCGATGCCGAGGATGAGCAGCGCGCCGCCGACGAGTTCGGCCGCGACAGTGGCATAGGCCAGTGCCGCGGGCAGCCCGAGCGATTCGAAGAATTGCACGGTGCCCGGAAGCGTGAAGACGAAGACTTTCAACAGCGCATGGGCCACGAACATCGTGCCAAGCGCGAGCCTGAGCAGCAGCGCGGCGTAAGGGGTGGTGCGAGGATCAACCATTTGAGTTCTCCTGATTGCTGGTGTGGGGCCGGCGAGACGCGCCGGACAGGGCGAACTCTATTGATCTTGGAAAGCGAGATAAATACAACTTCAGGCAAATCATTAGCCCGGAATACGGGATAATCGATCCATGGATCGCTGGCTAGCCATGGAAGCGTTCGTGCGGGTGGTCGAGTCCGGCACCTTCGTCGGTGCCGCGGAACGGCTCGGCATGTCGACGTCGTCCCTGTCGCGGCTGGTAGCGGACCTCGAACAGCACCTTGGCGCGCGGCTCCTGAATCGCACCACAAGGCGCCTGTCGCTGACGGAGAGCGGCCAGTCTTACTACGAGCGCTGCGTGACACTGCTGGCGGACCTGGCCGAAGCCGAGGCAATCGCCGGGCAGGCCTCCGCCGAGCCGCGTGGCACGGTCCGCATCACGTGCTCGCACAGCATGGCCGAGCAACGCGTCGCTCCCGCCATCGCCAGCTTCGTGGCGCGGCATCCGGGGGTGAAATTCGATCTGGTGGTTTCGGACCGGATGGTCGACCTGGTGGAGGAGGGTTTCGATCTGGCCGTGCGCGTCGGGCCGGTCGGCAGCGACCGGCTGGTCGCGCGGCGGCTTGGCACGATGCAGCTCCTGCTCTGTGCGGCGCCCTCGTACCTCGCGCAGTGGGGAACGCCCGGCCGCATAGAGGACCTGGCGGAGCACGATGCGCTGACCTACGCCTACTCCAGTACGCCGCGCCTCTGGCGCCTGATCGGAGCCGATGGCCGGGTTCATGAGGTGCGTGTGGCCGGCAAGCTCCACGCCAACAGCGGCGAGGCGCTCAGGTCGGCAGCGATGGCCGGCCTGGGTCTCATCTATGAGCCCGACTTTCTGCTGGCCGACGCCCTGCGGCGCGGCCAGCTCGTCCGCGTGCTGCCGGAGTACGCCGGCGCCACCGGCGACATCTGGGCGGTCTACCCGAGCCGCCGCCACCTCTCGCTGAAGGTGCGGCTGTTCGTCGATCACGTCGCGCAGGCATTCGCAACGCTAGAGGCCGCCGCCGGCACGGCGATTTCCGCGCCGCAGCAATAGGCCTTGCACTCTAGAACCCGGGTTGACGGCAGGGGCCGGGGTCGGAAATAGTACGAACGTTCGTTTTTTCCTGCGCGGATCCCGCGCTGTGACTTCCTGCATGCCCATCGCCGCCGCCCTGTCGACCATCGCCACTGCGCTGCGCCCGCGCAAGGGCGATCAGACGCGCGCCGCCATCGTCCAGGCCGCACTGGAAACGGCGAGCCGTGACGGGCTCGAGGGCCTGACGATCGGCACGCTCGCCGACCAGATGCACATGAGCAAGAGCGGCGTGTTCGCGCACTTCGGCTCGCGCGAAGACCTGCAGCTCGCGGTGCTGAAGGAGTACACGCGCCGCTTCGTCGAAGAAGTGCTGCGCCCGGCCGTGAAGAAGCCGCGCGGCCTGCCGCGGCTGCAGGCGATCCTGGACCGCTGGGTGGCTTTCCTGGCGCGTGAGCTGACGCGTGGCTGCATCATGATCGCCGGGGCCGTCGAGTACGACGACCGACCCGGCCCCCAGCACGACGCGATGGTCGCGATCATCGCCGGCTGGAAGGCCGAACTGCTGAAGGCAATCCGCCAGGCGGTCCATGAGGGCCACCTCAAGGCGGACATCGACGCGCAGCAGATGGTCTTCGAGATCTACGGCCTGATGCTTGCGATGCACCAGGACGCGCGCCTGCTGCGCTCGGCGGGCAGCGCCCGACGCGCGCGCACCGGACTGGCGCGCCTGGTCGCCGCCGCCACAGTTAACCCCACAAATTCGACACGAACCTCAGCGCGACGGGCCTCGTCGCGCAAGCCGGCGTAGGAGTTGCCATGCCCATTTACAAGGCCCCGCTCAAGGATCAACAGTTCATTCTTCACGAGGTGCTGGGAGCGGTCGACGAACTGAAACAGTCGCCGCGCTACGCGGACCTCGACGAGGACACCGTCAATCATGTTGTCGAGGAAGCGGCCCGCTTCTGCGAGGACGTGCTGCTGCCGACCAACATGGTTGGCGACGAGGAGGGCTGCACGTACGACCCGGCGACGCGCTCGGTGAAGACGCCGCGAGGCTTCAAGGAGGCCTTCGACCAGTTTCGCGAGGCCGGTTGGCAGGGCCTCGCCGGCGAGACCGAGTATGGCGGGCAGGGACTGCCGCATCTGCTGCAGATCATCTTTTACGAGATGCAGTATTCGACCAACCAGGCGTGGGCGATGTATCCGGGGCTCACGATCGGTGCCTACGAGTGCCTGCTGAAGCACGCCTCGGAGGACATCAAGGACCTGTACCTGCCCAAGCTCGTGTCCGGCGAGTGGACCGGAACCATGTGCCTCACCGAGCCGCAATGCGGAACAGACCTCGGCATGCTGCGCAGCAAAGCCGTGCCGCAGCCGGACGGCAGCTACAGGATCACGGGCGAGAAGATCTTCATTTCATCCGGCGAGCACGACATGGCCGAGAACATCGTCCACCTCGTGCTGGCGCGCCTGCCGGATGCGCCGCAGGGCACAAAAGGGATCTCGCTCTTTGTCGTGCCGAAGTTCGTGCCGGTCGGAAGCGGCGCCGAAGCGAAGATCGGTGCCCGCAACGGCCTGTACTGCGCAGGCCTTGAGGAAAAGATGGGCATCCACGGCAACGCCACCTGCCAGATCGTGCTGGACAACGCGGTTGGCTGGCTCGTCGGCGAACCGAACAAAGGCCTGAATGCGATGTTCGTCATGATGAACGGCGCGCGGCTCGGCGTCGGCGTCCAGGGGCTGGGCCTTACCGAAGTGGCGTACCAGAACGCAGCGGCCTATGCGCAGGACCGCATCCAGGGGCGCTCGCTCTCGGGCGTCAAGTCGCCGGGGACCTCGGCCGATCCGATCATCGTGCATCCCGACGTACGCCGCATGCTGCTGACCGCGCGTGCCTACGCCGAAGGCGGCCGCGCCTTTGCTTACTGGGTCGCGTTGATGGCCGACCTGCAACTGCATCATCCCGACGAGGAAAAGCGCAGGTTCGCGGCGGACATGATGTCGCTGATGACGCCAATCGTGAAGGCGTTCATGACCGACAACGGCTACAAGTGCGCCACCGAGTGCCAGCAGGTCTATGGTGGCCACGGCTACATCCGCCAGAACGGCATGGAGCAGTTCGTGCGCGATGCCCGCATCAACATGATCTA
>DAOMFI010000006.1:0-39424 GCA_035429725.1 Burkholderiaceae bacterium
TTCTTGATCTTGCCCTTGAGCGCGATCGTCTTTTCCTGGTACATCGCCAGCCGGTCCAGCAGCGTTTCCAGGATACCGGCCTGCTCGCCGGCGGCGACCAGGTTGCAGAACAGCGCGTCGAAGTAGAGCGGATACTTGCGGAACGCCTGGTTCAGGCTGGTGCCGGTTTCGATGTCCATGCGGATGTCGTTCATCAACCGCGCCATCGAGGGGTTGGCGTGGCCACGGCCCACGATGTCGAACGACTGCATCAACGGCACGCCGGCCTTCAGCATCGTCGACAACTGCCGCGTGAAGAGCGCCAGGTCCTTCTGGGTGATCTTGCGTCCGCGCGAGAACGACTGCTTCTTGATCTTGCTGACCATGACGCCGCGGCGGCGCAGCGAGGCTGCGACGACAGACTCGCCGCCAGCGCGCATCTCGCCTTTGACCACCCGGCCGTTCTTGTCACGCCCTTCCCAATGGAAGACGGACTCGCGCACCTCGGCGCGCGGTTTGGCTTTGGCAATTGCTCCGGTGGCCATCGTTCATTCGCTCCCGACTATCATTCGTTGGTGCACCCCAGAACCTCGTCGATCGACGTGATGCCGGCCTTGACCTTCAGCAGCCCGGACTGGCGCAGATCTCGCACCCCGTTCTTGACTGACTCGCGAGAAATTTCGAGCGCCGTGGCGCTGCGCAGGATCATGTCCTGCATCGTTTCGGTGATCGGCATCACCTGGTAGATGCCAAGCCGGCCTTTGTAACCGCTGCCCTTGCATTTCTCGCAGCCGACCGCCTTGTACGGAACCCAGTCGCCCAGCAGGTCCTCGCCGCGGAAACCGGCGCTGACCAGCGCATCCTTCGGCACCTCGACCGGCTGCTTGCAGGCACACAGTTTGCGGGCCAGCCGCTGCGCCGTGATCAGGATGACGCTCGAAGCCACGTTGAAAGGCGCCACGCCCATGTTCTGCAACCGCACCAGGGTGGCGGCGGCATCATTGGTGTGCAGCGTGGACAGCACCATGTGACCGGTCTGCGCCGCCTTGATCGCAATGTCGGCCGTTTCGAGGTCGCGGATCTCACCGACCATGATCACATCCGGATCCTGGCGCAGGAAGGCGCGCAGCGCGTTCGCGAACGTGAGGCCCGCTTTCTCGTTGACGTTGACCTGGTTGATCCCGGCGAGCTGAATTTCCGCGGGGTCCTCCGCCGTCGAGATATTGACGCCCGGTTGGTTGAGGATGTTCAGGCAGGTGTAGAGCGACACGGTCTTGCCGGATCCCGTCGGACCGGTGACCAGCACCATGCCGTAGGGCCGCTGGACGGCGTTCAGTAGCAGTTCCTTCTGGTCGGGCTCATAGCCCAGGGCGTCGATGCCCAGCTTCGCCTGCGAGGGATCGAGAATCCGCATCACGATTTTTTCGCCGAACATCGTCGGCAAGGTACTGACGCGGAAGTCGATCGCGCGCTGTCCCGAAAGCGCAAGTTTCATGCGCCCGTCCTGCGGGATGCGCTTCTCGGAGATGTCGAGCTTGGAGACGACCTTGATGCGCGCCGACAACCGATCGCGAATCGCCAGCGGGGGCTGCGCAACCTCGCGCAGGACCCCATCGACACGGAAGCGGACACGATAGAACTTCTCGTATGGCTCGAAATGCAGGTCAGACGCGCCCTCGCCGATGGCGTCCAGAAGGAGCTTCTGCAGGAAGCGCACGACCGGAGCGTCGTCGACTTCCAGCTGCGCGGCGTCCTCGGCGGCCGCCTGATCGGGCGACTCGCTCAGCAGGTCGTCGAAGTTGACGTCCTCGCCGCCGGCCATCTCTTCGAGCTTCTGCCCGACCGACTGCGACTGGACTTCGACCAGCTTCAGCAGTTTGTCGTGCTCGACGACGATGACATCGAGCGCCAGCTGCGTCTGGAACTTGACCTGATCCAGTGCGGCGAAGTTGGTCGGATCCGATACCGCTATCGCAAGTCGATTGCCGCGCTTGCGCAGAGCAAGCACCCGCGCGCCGGCGACCAGCTTCTTGTCGATGATGTCGCGGGGCAGTTGCTCGAAGTCGAGCGCACTGAGATCCAGCATCGGATGGCCGAAGGTTTCGGCGGCGAACTTGGCGACCGAACTTGCGCTCAGGCCGGTGACGTCGGCCGAGTTGGTCAGCTCGTCGATGAATTGCGTGTTCGACTGCGCGGCTTTGCGGGCGAAGTTTTCCGCCCGGTCAGGTCTCAGCTTTCCTTGCTGGACGAGGGCACGCGCGAGACCGGTGAGGGCCCCTGCGGCGGCAGGACCTTGAGTAACGGCGGACATGGGGTGCTGCGGTCCCTGGAGGGTCGTACGAGACCCAAGTTATAGCGGGCGGGCACTTCTCACGAAGCAAAAAGATACTGCCGATAAGGCCCGGATTTGTAAAGCTTAACTCCCGCAAACAAGGCAAGCCGAACGAGCGTTTCAAGAGGCTGCCGGCATGTCCCGTTCCGCTCCGATTCGTGCCACCCGTGCGCTCCGCACGGCGTGTTCGTCGACATGAAGCACCTCAAGCAGCACGTCATCGAAACGCACGCAGCACGGCGCATCGGGGATTTCCTCCAGCCGCTCGATCAGCAGCCCGTTCAGCGTCTTCGGCCCGTCGAGCGGGAGCTCCAGAGAGAGCCGGCGATTCAGGTCGCGCAGAGTGATGCTGCCATCGACAATCGCGGTCCCGTCAGCACTCCAGTGCAGTTGGCCTACTGAAGCCGTTGTGCGTGTCGCGACCTCACCGACGATTTCCTCGATGATGTCCTCGAGTGTCAGCAGGCCCTGAACCTCTCCATATTCGTCGACGACCAGTCCAATCCGCTGTCGGGTGTCCTGAAAGTGCTGTAGCTGCTGGAACAGAGGTGTGCCACTGGGCACGAAGTATGGCGGCGCGAGCGCCGCGCGCAGCGTGTCGAGCGAAAACTCGCTGTTCGCCAGCGACGGCAGCAGCTTCCGCACCAGGAGCACGCCGGCCGTCCGGCTGATGTCGCCATCGTACGCAGGGAGCTTGTTGTGGTAGCAGGTCCGCAGCTGGGCCAGCACTTCTTCGCGCGACTGCTGCAGGTCGATGCCCTCGATCCGCGAGCGCGGAATCATCACGTCGTCAACGGACAACTCTTCCAGCTCAAACAGGTTCAGCAGGATGCTGCGATGCTTGCCAGGGATGAAGTTGCCACCCTCCAGCACCAGTGTCCGCAGCTCTTCGGCGGAAAGGCGGTGGCCCGTTCCCTCGCGACTGCCGGATGGGATCCGCAATAGCGCGAGGACGGAGCGTACGAACAGGTTGACGAACCAAACAACCGGCCTGAACAGGATCAGCAGGGGTGCCAGCACGTAGCTGGCCGGCAGCGCGATCTTCTCTGGAAACGTCGCACCGATCACCTTCGGAGTGATCTCGGCAAAGACCAGAATCAGAAACGTGATCGCTGCCGTCGCCGCGAGCAGCGCCCAGTCGTTGTCGCCGACGAGGCGAATCGTCATGGCAGTGACCAGTGCTGTTGCCGCCGCGTTGACCAGGTTGTTGCCCAGCAGGATCGTGCCGAGCAGCTTGTCGGTCTGATCGAGCAATGTCTGAACGCGACGCGCGGCGCGGTGGCCTTCGCGGACCAGATGGCGCAGCCGCAGGCGATTCAGCGCCATCAGCGCCGTCTCGGAGATCGAAAAAAAGGCCGAAACCAGAAGCAGGACGACGAGCCCGGCCAGGGTGATCCAAAGGGGCAACTCGTCCACGTGCCGCAGCCGCGTTACCCGATCAGGCGATGAAGGAGGGAAATGGTCGGGGTGAGAGGATTTGAACCTCCGACTCCTGCGTCCCGAACGCAGTACTCTACCAGGCTGAGCTACACCCCGACGTCAGGACGCGTCGCTAAGCATCACTAGCAAACGCTAACGATCACGCCCTATCGCGAAAGCCAGCAAGTGTAACAAAGAATCCCGATGCTCCGAGGCCGGCAGATCGCGAATGGCCTGCCTCGCCGCGTCGACCTCACGCTCGGCGAGATGGCCTGAGTACGCGATCGAGCCGTTGTCCGCGACGATCCGGGCGATGGCTTCGAAGTCGCCATTGCCTTCCCGCACCGCCCGCACGACGAGATCGCGTTGCTCCGGTGCGGCGCTACGCAGGACATGAATCAGCGGCAACGTCACCTTGCCTTCGCGCAGGTCATCGCCCAGCCGCTTGCCGATCTCCTCTGTGTGTCCAGAATAATCGAGCATGTCATCCACGATCTGGAACGCGCGGCCCAGGGACGCGCCGTAGCTGGCGCATCGCTGCTGGGTTGCGTCATCGGCATCGGCGAGCACCGCGGCGATGCGGGCGCCCGCTTCAAACAGCGTCGCGGTCTTGCGCTCAACCACGTCGAAGTAGCGCTCTTCGTTGACCGAAGGATCATGGACGCTCAGCAACTGCAGGACTTCACCCTCGGCGATGCGGTTGGTTGCATCCGCGAGTATGCGCATGACGCGCAGGTTTCCCGCATCCACCATCATCTGGAACGCGCGTGAGTAGAGGAAGTCGCCGACGAGGACACTGGCGGCATTCCCGAACATGGCATTCGCCGTGGACCTTCCGCGCCGCAGATCCGACTCGTCGACCACGTCGTCGTGCAGAAGGGTGGCCGTGTGAATGAACTCGATCACGGCGGCAAGCAGCACATGGGATGTGCCCTTGTAGCCGAGCGCCCGGGCGACCAGCAGCACGACAGCGGGGCGCAAGCGCTTGCCGCCCGCGCCGATGATGTAATCGGAAATCGTGTTGACCAGAGCGACATCGGAAGTCAGTCGCTCACGGATGACCGCGTCGACGGCCTGCATGTCGGCTGCCACGGGTGCCAGCACGGTCCTGAGGTCTGGAGTGAGCCCGGCCGTCCCGGTGGCGTCGAGTCCGGGATGGACTGGTGCGGCTCGCACTGCGGAATGCGCGCCGTCTTTCAGTGGCTGGGGAACCCGGCTCATCGGAGCATTATAGGAGCGCACCCAGAGAAGACCGGTCGGAAGCGCACGCTTTGGCGCGATCCGTACGCCGACCCCGCCACGTTTGACTCGGCCGCCACAAAAGTGTGATAATTCAAAGCTTTCCCGCTGGCGTCAGCTTGTTTCCCTTGGTTTAGTGTTTGCGGGGGTTGGAGCTATGGACGGTAGCCCGGAGCCGGAGTCAGGTTTGAGCTGAAGTCCGGAACTCGGAAAAGCTGGGGCGGCGGCGTTCGAGGCCGGCAGCGGAATGAGTTGGACGGCCGCTCGGTCGACATAAAGGTGAGGCTCTCGGGTCACCGAACCGGTCGTATCAATGTCGGGGCGCGCGAACGCCTGACGCGGCAACGCAGGAATATCAAGAATTTTCGCCTCAGCTCCGGCTGGGCGCAGGAGCGATGATCATGTACGCAGTTATCAAGACCGGCGGCAAGCAGTACAGGGTCGCGGCCGGCGACACGCTGAAGGTGGAGTCGCTGCCGGCGGACGTCGGGGCGCAGGTCAAGCTGTCGGAAGTCCTGGCAGTGGTCGATGGTGGAGACCTCAAGGCCGGCAACCCCTTGCTGTCGGGGGCTGCGGTCATGGCGACGGTGCTGTCGCATGGTCGCGGTGACAAGGTCACGATTTTCAAGATGCAGCGGCGCAAGCACTTCCAGAAACACGCCGGGCACCGCCAGAACTTCACCGAACTGCGCATCGACTCGATCGCGGCCTGATTGAGCAGGAGCTGAAATGGCACACAAGAAAGCAGGCGGTTCATCCCGCAACGGTCGTGACTCCCAGGCCAAGCGTTTGGGCGTCAAGGTTTACGGCGGGCAGGGCATTACGGCGGGCGCGATCATCGTGCGTCAGCGCGGGACCCAGTTTCACGCGGGCGACAACGTAGGCATGGGCCGCGATCACACGCTTTACGCAACGGCCAACGGCAAGGTCGAATTCGAGGTGAGCGGCGCGCAGAATCGGCGCGTCGTGAATGTCGTTCCTGCCGCCTGAGCAGTCGCTCGGCGGCATCCGGTTGAATGAAAGCCCTGCCGTCCGCGGCAGGGCTTTTTCTTTGGTGATCCGTTGAAGTTCGTCGACGAAGCGAGGATTGAGGTAACCGCCGGCAAGGGTGGCGACGGCTGCGCCTCGTTTCGCCGCGAAAAGTTCATACCCAAGGGCGGGCCGGACGGCGGTGATGGCGGCCGCGGTGGCAGTGTGTGGGTGCGTGCGGACCGCAACTTGAATACGCTGATCGACTTCCGCTACGCCCGTCTGCATCGCGCCGGCAACGGCGAGCCCGGACGTGGTGCCGACTGCTACGGCGCCGGCGGCAACGACATCGAGTTGCGCGTCCCCGTGGGTACGGTGATCTTCGACGAGGAAACCGGCGACGAACTGGCGGACCTTGCGCACGATGGCGAGCGCGCGCTGCTGGCGGCGGGAGGCCGTGGCGGTCTCGGCAATCTGCATTTCAAGTCCAGCACCAATCGAGCGCCCCGGCAGTTCACCAAGGGCGAACCGGGTGAGCACCGCGCTCTCCGGCTCGAGCTCAGAGTGCTGGCCGACGTCGGCTTGCTCGGCCTGCCGAACGCGGGCAAGTCCACCTTCATACGGGCGGTATCCAATGCGCGCCCGAAGGTTGCCGACTACCCGTTCACGACGCTGCATCCGCATCTCGGCGTTGTCCGCGTCGGACCCGAGCGCAGTTTCGTGCTTGCCGATGTGCCCGGGCTGATCGAGGGCGCTGCCGAGGGAGCCGGACTGGGCCACCAGTTCCTCCGGCACCTGAGCCGGACCGGGCTATTGCTTCACTTCGTGGATTGCGTCGGACCGGACGGGACCGCGGATCCGGTGAAGGACGCCCGTGTCATCGCGGCGGAGCTCAAGAAGTTCGATGCAGCCATGGCGCGCAAGCCGCGCTGGTTTGTGCTGAACAAGATCGATCTGGTGCCCGCCTCAGACCGAGCCGCGCTTGCGGCGGACTTCAGGCGCCGGCTTCGGATCAAATCGCCGGTGCACATGGTTTCCGCCGCGACCGGCGAGGGATGCCGCGAACTCATCGGGGCGGTGCAGAAGTTCCTCGATGAACAGCGTGCGCAGCATGCTCCTGCTCCAGCAGACGCCTCGGCCCGCGGCGAAGGCTCGCCATGACTTCGTTTCAGCAGTCCCGTCGGGTCGTGGTGAAGGTCGGCAGCAGCCTGGTCACCAATGAAGGCCGAGGGCTCGACGCCGAAGCCATCGCGCGGTGGGCGCGCCAGATTGCGGAACTGCGGGCCCAGGGCAGGCAAGTGGTTCTCGTATCGAGCGGGGCCATCGCCGAAGGCATGCAGAGGCTCGGCTGGGGGCGGCGGCCACAGCAGATTCACGAACTTCAGGCTGCGGCGGCGGTCGGCCAGATGGGTCTGGCGCAGGCCTACGAAACGCAATTTCGGGCGCTGGGCCTGCACACCGCACAGGTGTTGCTGACGCATGCAGACCTCGCCGATCGCGCACGCTATCTGAATGCGCGTTCGACACTGTTCACGCTGCTCGAACTCGGCGTGGTGCCGGTCATCAATGAGAATGACACCGTCGTTACCGATGAAATCAAATTCGGCGACAACGACACGCTGGCCGCACTGGTGACAAACCTCATCGAGGCCGACGCGCTCGTGATCCTGACCGACCAGGCGGGCCTGTTTTCGGCCGATCCTCGCCGCGATCCGTCGGCCAGGCTCGTCCGCGCCGCGAACGCGGGAGATCCTGCACTCGAGTCCATGGCGGGCGGCGCGGGATCTGGCATCGCGCGCGGCGGAATGCTGACCAAGGTTCTGGCCGCCAAGCGGGCGGCCCGCAGTGGCGCCCACACGGTTATCGCGTCAGGCCGCGAGGTCGATGTCCTGCTACGACTGGCGGCCGGGGAGGCCATCGGGTCGGAACTGTCGGCTTCGACGGCCGTGCTCACGGCGCGTAAGCAATGGCTGGCCGACCATCTGCTGCTCAAGGGACGCGTGGTCGTCGATGATGGCGCCGCGCGCGCGCTGGCTTCCGGTGGTAGGAGCCTGCTGCCGATCGGAGTCGTCGAAGTGATCGGCGAGTTTCAGCGCGGAGATGTCGTCGGCTGCGTCACGCAGGACGGGCGAGAGATCGCGCGCGGGCTGGTCAACTATGCGAGTGGCGACGCGCGCCAGATCGCGCGCAAGCCCACCGGGGAAATCCAGGCCACGCTGGGCTACATCGAAGAGCCCGAACTGATACACCGCGACAATCTCGTGCTGCTCTGAGCACGGGCTAGGTCGGGTCTCCCGCCGTGGGAGCCGAGGCCTGCAGCGTGGCGGAGGTCGCGTCCGGGCTGAGTTCCGCATTCGCACCGAAGCGCGCCGGCCGCGGCCGGGTGGCTTTTTGGTGCGGTCGCCCCGGCCTGAAGACGAAGCGAGACAACTCGATCAGCGCCTGCTGGTAAACGTCGCGCTTGAACTCGATCACGGCATCGAGCGGCACCCAGTACTCGTGCCAGCGCCACGCGTCGAACTCGGGATGCGTCGTTGCGCGCAGGCTGACGTCGCAGTCGCGGCCCAAAAGCCGGAGCAGAAACCAGATCTGCTTCTGCCCGCGGTAGTTTCCGCGCAGATCACGCCTTACCCACTGCTCAGGCACGTCATAGCGCAGCCAGTCTCGCGTGCGGCCGACGATCTTCACATGCTCCGACTTGAGGCCTACCTCTTCCCAGAGCTCGCGGAACATCGCCTGCTCAGGCGATTCTCCATGCTTGATGCCGCCTTGCGGAAACTGCCACGAATGTTGTTTGACGCGCTTGCCCCAGAAGACCTCGTTGCGGCTGTTGAGCAGGATGATGCCGACGTTCGGGCGGTACCCGTCCTTGTCCAGCATGCCAACCCCTGAACCTTTAGAATCTGCGACCCATTATAGGGGTCGCGTTTTCGCGATCACAACGTCGAAAAGTCCGGTCTTTCCATGCGCGCCAAAGAGTTCCTGATCTCCACGCTGAAAGAGGCGCCGGCCGATGCCGAGGTCGTCAGTCATTCCCTGATGCTGCGTGCGGGAATGATCAAGAAACTGGCCGCCGGCATCTACACCTACCTGCCGATGGGCCTGCGCGTGATCCGCAAGATCGAGGCGATCATCCGCGAGGAGATGAACCGGGCGGGTGCAGTGGAGCTGCTGATGCCGTTGATCCAGCCGGCCGAACTGTGGATGGAGTCCGGCCGCTGGCACAAAATGGGGCCGGAACTGCTGCGCCTGAAGGACCGGCACGACCGTGATTTCGTCGTGCAGCCGACCAGCGAGGAGGTCGTCGTCGACATCGTGCGCGAAGAAATCCGGAGCTACAAGCAGTTGCCGATCAATCTGTATCACATCCAGACCAAGTTCCGCGACGAGCGGCGACCGCGCTTTGGTGTCATGCGCGGGCGCGAGTTCACGATGAAGGACGCCTACTCCTTCGATCGCGACGAAGCCGGTGCGATGGCGAGCTACCGTGCGATGTACGACGCGTATGTCCGCATCTTCGAGCGCATGGGCCTCACTTTCCGCGCCGTGGCGGCGGACACCGGCAACATCGGCGGCAAGGCCAGCCACGAGTTCCAGGTGATCGCCGATACCGGCGAAGATGCGATCGCCTATTGCCCGACGTCGGAATTTGCAGCCAACGTCGAGATGGCTGAAGCGGTGCCGTTGATCGCCAAGCGCGCGGCGCCCGCCGAGCCACTGACGAAGACCGCCACTCCGGGCAAGGAGAAGTGCGAGGACGTGGCTGCGTTTCTCGGCGTGCCGCTCGAAAGGACGGTCAAGTCGATCGTGCTTGCGGTCGACGCGGCAACCGGAAATGAGGCCGCCCCTGCGGAGATCTGGCTCGTACTGATTCGGGGCGATCACGAACTCAACGAAATTAAAGTCGGCAAAGTAGATGGTCTGAAGGGCGGTTTTCGCTTCGCCACCGAGGCCGAGATCATGGAGACTTTTGGCTGCAAACCCGGTTACCTGGGTCCGATCGGCACGCGCCGGCCGGTGCGTGTCGTGGCCGACCGAACGGTTGCGAACATGAGTGACTTCGTCAGTGGCGCGAACGATGAGGGTTATCACTACACCGGTGTCAACTGGGGGCGGGACCTGGCCGAACCGGTCGTGGCGGACGTTCGCAGCGTCGTCGCGGGGGATCCATCGCCCGACGGCAAGGGCGTGCTTGCGATCCAGCGCGGAATCGAAGTCGGACACGTGTTTGCCGGCCTGCCCTACCCGGAGCAGATGAATCTCAGCTTCATCGACGAGGACGGTCAGTCCAAGCGCATGCTGATGGGCTGCTATGGAATCGGAGTTACGCGGCTGCTTGGGGCGGCGATCGAGCAGAACAACGATGCCAAGGGAATCATCTGGCCTACGGCGCTGGCGCCATTTTCGGTGGTGATCACGCCGGTCGGCTACGGCAAGTCGGATGCCGTGCGCCAGGCTGCCGATCATCTCCATGCGGAGCTGTGTGCCGCTGGCGTTGATGTACTGCTCGATGACCGCGACGAGCGCCCGGGTGTGATGTTTGCCGAGATGGAACTGATCGGCATTCCGCACCGGATCACGATCGGCGAGCGGGCGCTCAAGAACGGCCAGGTCGAGTACGTCGACCGACGTACATTGCAAACGGTGCTGGTGCCGCTGGCGGACGCCTACGCCTTCGTTCGCGGACTGCTTTCCCGCGCGTGAGTGCAGCGGCACGTTCCGGTCGTCGCGGCTTCCTGCTCAGTGTCGGCGCGCTTGCGCTCTCGCCTGGGGTGGCCTGGTCGGGCGCCCAGAAGTACGAGCCATTGTCTGATTCGGTCCGGGTCGCGCTGGCCGGCCAGATTGCCGACAGCCGCCCGCCCGAGCGCGCGTTTGCGAGCATCGATGAGCGCATTGCCTATCTGGCCTGGCTGGGCGAGATGTCAGAGCGCCTGCGTGGCCGCATTGGCGATTACACGGCGCGAATCGAGTTTCTCAAGACGCTCGACTACGAGGCCATGCGCGCCGGACTCGATCGCCAGCTGGTCCTCGGGCTGATCACTGTTGAAAGCAACTTTCGCAAGTACGCCGTCTCAGTGGCCGGTGCACGTGGATTCATGCAGGTGATGCCCTTCTGGACCAAGCTGATCGGCGACGGCGAGCCGCGCCGGCTCTTCGAGATGCGAACGAATCTGCGCTACGGCAACGTGATCCTGCGGCACTACCTGGATATCGAGAAGGGGGATCTGTTCATGGCGCTCGGCCGCTACAACGGCAGTCGAGGCCGGCCGCAGTATCCCAATGCCGTGTTGGCTGCATGGCATGGTCGGTGGCGTTACGAGCCGCCTGTGCGGCCGGTTGCAGCGGCACCTCCCAGGGCCTGAATCAGCGCCGGGGCATCCCCGGCATGTTTGGCAGGCCGCGCAGCGCGCCGAGGCCGCGCATCATCTTGGCCAGCCCGCCCTTTTTCATCTGCTTCATCATCGACTGCATCTGCTCGAACTGATTCAGCAGCCGGTTGACTTCCTGAACCGGGACGCCCGCACCGGCCGCAATGCGCCGCTTGCGCGAGGCCTTGATGAGTTCTGGCCTGGACCGCTCGCCAGGCGTCATCGAGGAAATGATGCCTTCGATGCGGCGGATCTGCTTTTCGCTGTCGGCCGCATTCACCTGGCCCGCGGCCTGGGCGAACTGCGCGGGCAGTTTGTCCACCAGGCCGGCGAGCCCGCCCATTTTGCGCATCTGGCCGACCTGTTCACGGAAGTCGTTCAGATCGAAACGCTCCCCGGACTGCATGCGCCGCGCGAACTTCTGCGCGCTCTCGACATCGACGGCCTTTGTGACATCCTCGACCAGAGAGACGATGTCACCCATGCCAAGGACACGCCCCGCCATGCCGCCCGGGTTGAAGCGCTCGAAGCCGGAGAGCTTCTCGCCGACGCCGACGAACTTGATGGGCTTGCCGGTGACCTGGCGCACGGAGAGTGCGGCGCCACCGCGCGAGTCGCCGTCGAGCTTGGTGAGAATGACGCCCGTCAGCGGCAGCCGGTCAGCGAAGGCCTTGGCCGTGTTGACGGCGTCCTGTCCCAGCATCGCGTCGACGACAAAGAGCGTTTCGATCGGCGTCAGCCGCTGCTCGAGCGTGGCGACCTCCTGCATCATCGCCTCGTCGATTGCCAGCCGGCCTGCGGTGTCGACGATCAGGACATCGAAGAACTGCCGCTTGGCGTGATGGAGCGCGCGGTCGGCGATGTCGAGCGGCGCATCGCCCACAGCGGAGGGGAAGAATTCGGCATTGGCCTGCGCCGCGACGGTGCGCAGCTGCTCGATGGCGGCCGGGCGGTAGACGTCGGTCGACACCAGGAGCACCTTCTTCTTCCGCTCCGCATGCAGCCATTGGGCCAGCTTGCCGGCGGTCGTCGTCTTGCCGGCTCCCTGCAGTCCGGCGAGCAGGATCACTGCCGGCGGCTGCGTGGCCAGCGACAGGTCGCGCGCCTCATCAGGGAGGTCGCCTCCCATCAGCTGTGTCAGCTCGCGCTGAACGACACCGACCAGCGCCTGACCCGGCGTCAGGCTGCCGACGACCTCTTCGCCAAGGGCCTGCTCCTTGATGCGTGCGATGAAGTCGCGCACGACGGGCAGGGCGACATCAGCCTCGAGCAATGCCACGCGGACCTCGCGCAGCATGTCCTGCATGTTCTGTTCGGTCAGTCGTGCCTGGCCGCGCATCGTCTTGACGACGCGCGCCAGCTTGGTGGTCAGCTGTTCGAGCATGGAACGGAAGAGAGTGGGGCGAGGCAGCGCATGGTATAAATCTTCATGCCTCTGCGCTCCGAGTGGCTCGTATTGTACGGCGCCGTCGTCGCGCTTTACCTCCTGGTGACCTGGCGGGAGTGGACGACGCTCAGCACGAATTCGCAGCGTCTGCCGATCTGGCCCAGCGTCATCCTGGCGGTCGCCTTCGGCCTGCACGGTGTCCTGCTTTGGCAGTCAATCATCGGGCCCGAGCAGTTCCGGTTCGGCTTCGCGCATGCGCTCTCCGCCACGCTCTGGCTGACGGTCCTGATCGTCTGGGCCGAGAGCTACTTCTCGGCCTCGCGCGGCCTGTTGCTGCTGGTGCTGCCGCTGGCAGCGGTCGCTTCGGGGCTGCCGGTCCTTTTCCCGGGTTCGGTTCTCGGGCCGGCGACCGCATCGCCCGTGTTCCGGCTCCACCTGCTGCTCGCCATCCTTGCCTACAGCCTGCTGACGATCGCGGCGATGCAGGCACTGCTGATGGCGACGATCGACCGTCGCCTGCATGGCGAGGTGCTCGGCGAGCGCTCCCGGCTGGCGCGCTTCCTCGACCGCCTGCCGCCGCTGCTGGCGATGGAAACCGTGCTGTTCCGCCTGATCACGGCGGGGTTCGTGCTGCTGACGGCTACCCTGGTGAGCGGGGTCTTTTTCTCCGAACAGCTTTTCGGCCGCCCGCTACGCTTGGACCACAAGACGGTCTTCACGATCGCCGCTTGGGCTGTCTTCGGCGGCTTGCTGATGGGGCGCATGTTCTTTGGCTGGCGCGGGCGGACGGCGTTGCGATGGACGCTGATCGGGTTCGCGATGCTGATGCTGGCCTATGTCGGCAGCCGCTTTGTGCTCGAAGTCTTGCTGGGACGGGTGTGATGGGCAGGATTCTCTTTTTCGTGCTGCTTGCCGTGCTGGTCTATGTCGGGTGGCAATGGATGCAGCGCGCGGCGCGCCGCGAGACCAAGGCGCGCGACGATGCCAGGCCGCTGCCGCAGGCCATGGTGAGCTGCGCGGCGTGCGGGCTGCATCTGCCGCGGCAGGAGGCACTGGTCTCCGGTGACCGGTACTTCTGCTGCGAAGAGCATCGCCGCCGCGGCAGCAGCAACTGAATTTCCCGATGGCCGACATCGAGTCGCAAGCCCTCGAGCGCGCCGCGGGCGGACCGGATGAACCGCCGTGGCGCACGCTGGAGTACTTCGCGACGACGCGCGTGGTCGTCGCGAGCGCTCTGGTTCTCGGTGCCGCGGCAGTGGGCCTGCGGCAGGCGGGCGGAGCCGCAACGACGCACTCAGCGCTTTTCCTGGCGTTGGGGTATTTCCTCGGGGCGGCGCTCTTTGCAGGATTGGCGCTGTACTGGCGGCGCCACTTCCGGGCCCAGGTCTTCGGCCAGCTGGCCGTCGACATGGCAGCCGTGACGGCCCTTGTGGTTTCGGCCGGGGGCGTGGCCTCGGGGTGGGTCATTCTTTACCTGCTGCCGCTGGCCGGGGCATCGCTGCTGTTGCCGCCGCTGCAGGTTTTCTTCGTCTGCTCGGTCGCGGTGCTTGCAATCCTGATCGACGCCGGGCTGCGTGCGCTGGCCTCGGAGTCAGGAGACTCGCTGCTGTTCCAGTCTGGCATCTTCGGCGCCGCACTGTTTGCGGTTTCGGCGCTGCTGCGGGCACTCAGTGCCCGGCTGGCGAGCCAGGAGCAGCTCGCGCGCAGCCGCGGCCGCGACTTGCAGAACCAGCTCGCGATCAATCGGCTCGTCATTGCCCAGATGGACGAAGGTGTCATCGTGGTCGATCGTTCGGGCTGCGTGCGTGCCAACAATCGCGGTGCACGACGGATGCTGGGACTGGACTCCGCGGCGCAACTGACCGGCAAGCGGCTGGCGGACATTCCTGCGGCGAGCGAGCTGGCGATCGCCTTTTCCGCCTGGAGCGAGGGGGGGCGCAGCGAAGGGCTGTGGTCGAACACCATTGTTCCGACCGCCGACAACGGCGCCGCCATCGCGCCGGAGGCGCGCCTGCGCGCGCGTTTCGCGCGACCGTCGTCGGCGGCGAGCGACGAGTTCGTGATCTTCATCGAGGACGTGCGCGACGTCGAAGACCGTGCGCAGCAGCTGAAACTGGCGGCCATGGGGCGTCTGACGGCGTCGATCGCGCACGAGATCCGCAACCCACTGGCGGCCATCGGCAACGCCGGGCAGTTGCTCAGCGAGGACGCGCGCGACCCGGTGCTGAAGCGACTTGCTGCCATCGTGCGCGAAAACACACATCGGCTGAACCGGCTGGTCGAAGACGTGCTGCGCGTGGCCCGCCGCGAGCCGCCGCTCGGCGATGAAATCGATCTCGCCGACTTCGTCCGCGAGTTCCTGGCGGAATTCGTACGCGACCGCGGGCTCGCGCCGCCGACGATCGGAGCGCAGCTCGCGCCCGACCAGCGCGTGAAGTTCGAGCAGTCGCACCTGCGGCAGGTGCTCTATAACCTCGTCGACAACGCCTTGCGCTATGCGAGTGGCGGGCCCGGCTGTGTCAACGTCATCGTCGAGCCCGCACCGGAGGGCGATCGGCCGCAGCTCTGGGTGCTCGACGACGGACCGGGTGTTCCCTTCGAGGCGCGTACTGGACTGTTCGAGCCGTTTTTTACCACCCGCAACCAAGGTACGGGACTGGGCCTCTATCTTGCACGCGAGTTTTGCGTGACCAACCGGGCCGAGCTTGCCTACGCCGCGCGCCGGGAGGTCGACGGCAGTACACGCGAAGGCTTCCTGTTGCGCTTTGGACAGGGCGCGCGCGTGGATGCGAGCCTGCACGGATTCCTCGATACGATCCCGGTCCGATGACCGAAGCCCAGCGTTCCGACGCCCCTCGATCGCCGTTGAGCCGGCGATCGCCCGCGGTGCTCGTCGTCGATGACGAGGCGGATCTGCGCGAGCTGCTCTCGCTCACGCTGCTGCGCCTGGGCCTGGACGTGGATACGGCGGAATCGGTGTCGACGGCGCGTTCGCTGCTCGCGCGCAACCGTTATTCACTGTGCCTGACCGACATGCGCCTACCTGACGGGACGGGCCTTGAGCTGGTGCGTGAAGTGGCGCAGTCGTCGGGCCCGCCGATCGCCGTCATCACCGCTTACGGCAGCGCGGAGAACGCGGTTGCCGCATTGAAGGCCGGCGCCTTTGATTACCTGACGAAGCCGGTTGACCTCGACCAGTTGCGGCTGCTGGTGCGCTCGGCCGTGCGCGACGCGACCGGGGCGTCGGTCGGCGGCGGCGATGCTGGTCGCGAGTCCCTGCCGGCGGCGGATCGACTGGTCGGTTCGACGCCGGCGATGCAGCAGATGCGTGCGCTCATCGAGCGGCTCGCACGCAGCATGGCGCCGGTGGCAATCTGCGGGGAATCGGGCAGCGGCAAGGAACTGGCGGCGCGAGCGATCCACGAGTCTTCCGCGCGGCGCGCGCAACCGTTCGTGGCGGTCAATTGCGGCGCCATTCCCGAAACCCTGATGGAGGCCGAGTTCTTCGGCTATCGCAAGGGCGCGTTCACCGGAGCTGACCGGGACCGCGACGGATTTTTCCAGGCGGCGGCGGGCGGCACGCTGTTTCTCGACGAGGTTGCCGACCTGCCGCTTGCCATGCAGGTCAAGCTGCTGCGCGCAATCCAGGAGCGGCGTGTGCGCAAAGTGGGTTCGCCGACCGAGGAATCCGTTGATGTGCGGCTCGTCAGTGCCACGCATCAGGACCTCGCCGCGCTGGTGACGGCGGGGCGCTTTCGGCAGGATCTGTTTTACCGGCTGAACGTCATCGAACTCAGGGTGCCGCCGCTGCGCGAGCGGCTCGACGACATTGAATTGCTGGCCAATGCCATCCTTGCCCGCATTGCCGGGCGGACCGGCAGTCCTGTTGCCCGCTTGTCGCCCGCTGCGTTGGCCGCGCTGAAGCATTACCACTTCCCGGGCAACGTGCGCGAGCTCGAGAACATCCTGGAGCGGGCGGTCGCGCTGTCAGGCGACGATGTGCTGATGGCGGACGACCTGCTGTTGCCCGGGCCCGGTGTCGACCTGCCGCTTGAGGCAGAGCCGGTCCTCGCCGATGAAGTTCCCGGCGCTGCGGCCACGGCAGAAGGCGATGTCGAGGGCTCCTACGACATGATCGACGGCGTACCGTCGTCGCTACCGGCGTTCCTCGACGAACATGAGCGCAGCGCGATCAGGATGGCGCTGGCAAAGACCCGTTACAACCGCACGGCTGCCGCCCAGCTTCTGGGAATCACCTTCCGGCAGCTGCGCTATCGCATGCAGCGGCTGAACATCAAGTGAGTGTCGGGTGAGCTGGGCGCACTCTCGGGGGGATCGTTCGCTCGCCGGCGGAACATTTGGCTGGCCATGCCGCACGCGCCCTTGGTCATAGCGGCAGACGGGTGGGTCGCCGGAGTCGATCGCCTGCGCTCGCCCAACGCAGACGCGCGGCCCGAGGAGGCTCGCGTCAGCCTGGCCGTGATCCACAACATCAGCTTGCCGCCGGGCTGCTATGGCGGCGGCTTCGTCGAGCGCCTCTTCCTGAACCAGCTCGACGAAAGCGCGGGCGGATTCATTGCGCGCGTGGCCGGTGCCCGCGTTTCGGCACATTTCTTCATTGACCGCGGCGGGCGCTGTATCCAGTTCGTCTCGTGCCTCGATCGCGCCTGGCATGCCGGAGCCTCAGTGTTCCGGGGGCGGCCGCGCTGCAACGACTTCTCGGTCGGCATCGAGCTCGAAGGTTCGGATTTCGAGCCCTTCGCCGACGCTCAGTATGTCGCGATCAACGCGCTGCTGCCCGCGCTCGCGGCTGCCTATCCTCTCGAAGCGGTCGTGGGGCACAGCGATATCGCAACCGACCGCAAGACTGACCCTGGTCCTTTCTTCGATTGGAGCCGGCTCCATCTGGCGCCCGGCCTCATCGCGCGCTGATCCCTGCGTGACCGAACGCACCCGCACACCCTGGCGTGTGCGCTGCCGCATGACTGCCTGTTGAAGTCCGGGAAAAGTTTCCCTATGATGCGCGGACACTAAAACTAGTGCTCGCAGGCAGTGATACCACAACATATTGTGGTTGCCGTTGAGGCCAAGAACCTTTGCGGCTGACGGGCACGGGCCAGGCCAAGCGGCGGAAAGCGGGTCCCCGCGTGCGGTGGCGCAATGCCGGGCGCGCAGGGGTAGCGAAGGCAGACAACAACCAGGACGGCTAGCGCTTGTGGTTGCGGCAGACAGGAAGGCCGCCCGCCGTGCTCCGTCTTCGGGTGCAAGGAGCATCGGAGGGTTTATGCAGTTTCAGCAGTCGACGTCCCCTGGGGCCGTCGGGCCGGCGGCGCATCTCGCGCCTGTCGAAGTTGGGGGCGGCGTGACCGGCGTGCAGGCAACGTCCTACGGCGACTACAAGGTCATCCGGCGCAACGGCGCCGTCGTGGCGTTCGAGCCGTCGAAGATTGCCGTCGCGATGACCAAGGCGTTCATCGCCGTGCGCGGCGGGCAGGGTGCTGCGTCGGCGGCAATCCGGGAACAGGTCGAGAAACTCACGTCCAGCGTCGTGACGGCGCTGCTGCGCCGGCAGCCGGCGGGAGGCACGTTTCATATTGAGGACGTGCAGGACCAGGTCGAACTCTCGCTGATGCGCGACGGCGCGCACGACGTGGCGCGGTCCTACGTCCTTTACCGCGAGCGCCGTTCGCAGGAGCGTGCCGCGGCACGGCAGACGTCGGTCGCCGCTGCCGCGCCGGCGCTGTCGATGGTGGAAGAAGGCCGCCGCGTGCCGCTCGACATGCCGCGCATCGAGGCGCTCGTGCGTGCGGCGTGCGACGGCCTGACCGAATACGTCGCCCCGGAAGCGATCCTGGGGGAGACCTTCAAGAACCTGTACGACGGAGTCCCGCTCGAGGAAGTCCACAAGTCGGCGATCCTGGCCGCCCGTGCCCTGATCGAGAAGGATCCGGCCTACTCCTACGTCACGGCGCGGCTCCTGCTGCACACGATGCGGCGTGAAGCGCTGGGCGAGGAAGTCACTCAGGCGGCGATGGCCGAACGGTACGCCGAGTACTTTCCCAAGTTCATCCGCTACGGCATCGAGGTGGAACTGCTGGACGAAAAGCTGGCGCTCTTCGATCTGAAGAAGCTCGCTGCGGCGCTCAGGCCCGAGCGCGACCTCCAGTTCAACTACCTCGGCCTGCAGACGCTGTACGACCGTTATTTCCTGCACCACGAAGGCCGGCGTTTCGAACTGCCGCAGGCGTTCTTCATGCGGGTGGCGATGGGCCTCGCGCTGAACGAGATCGACCGTGAGGCGCGGGCGATCGAGTTCTACGAAGTGCTGTCGACGTTCGATTTCATGAGCTCGACGCCGACGCTGTTCAATGCCGGCACGCGCCACTCGCAGTTGTCGTCCTGCTACCTGTCGACCGTCAGCGATGACCTCGACGGCATCTACGAGGCGATCAAGGAGAACGCGCTGCTCGCCAAGTACGCCGGCGGGCTGGGCAACGACTGGACTCCTGTGCGCGCCCTCGGCAGCCACATCAAGGGCACCAACGGCAAGAGCCAGGGGGTGGTGCCGTTCCTGAAGGTGGTCAACGACACGGCGGTCGCGGTCAATCAGGGCGGCAAGCGCAAGGGTGCCGTGTGCTGCTACCTCGAGACCTGGCACCTCGACATCGAGGAATTCCTGGAGCTTCGGAAGAACACCGGCGACGACCGCCGCCGCACGCACGACATGAACACCGCGAACTGGATTCCGGACCTGTTCATGAAGCGCGTCATGGAAGGAGGCGACTGGACGCTGTTTTCCCCGAGCGACTGTCCTGACCTGCACGACAAGACCGGCAAGGCGTTCGAGGAGGCGTACACGCGCTACGAGGACAAAGCGGCGCGTGGTGACCTGAAGCTCTTCAAGAAGGTTCCGGCGCTGCAGCTGTGGCGCAAGATGCTCTCAATGCTCTTCGAGACCGGGCATCCGTGGATCACGTTCAAGGACGCCTGCAACCTGCGCTCGCCGCAGCAGCACGTCGGGACGATCCACAGCTCCAACCTCTGCACCGAGATCACGCTCAACACCTCGGGCAGCGAGATCGCCGTGTGCAATCTCGGCTCGGTCAACCTGCCGGCGCACATGACGCCCGACGGCAAGGGCGGCTACACGCTGGACCAGGCCAAGCTGAAGAAGACCATCGGCACGGCGATGCGGATGCTCGACAACGTCATCGACATCAACTACTACGCGGTGCCGAAGGCGCGCAATTCCAACGTGCGGCATCGGCCGGTCGGCCTGGGCATCATGGGCTTCCAGGACTGCCTGCACATGATGCGCACGCCGTACGCCAGCGACGCGGCGGTGGAATTCTCCGATCGCAGCATGGAAGCGGTCTGCTACCACGCCTACTGGGCCTCGACCGACCTGGCGCAGGAGCGCGGTCGGTATTCGTCCTTCGGCGGCTCGCTCTGGGACCGCGGCATCCTGCCGCAGGATTCTCTCGGGCTGCTGCGCGAAGAGCGCGGCGGCTATGTCGACGTCGACATGAGCGCGACGATGGACTGGGACGCGCTGCGCGCCCGGATCCGGCAGGTCGGGATGCGCAACTCCAACTGCGTGGCCATCGCTCCGACCGCGACGATTTCCAACATCATCGGCGTCGATGCCTGCATCGAGCCGACGTTCCAGAACCTGTTCGTGAAGTCCAACCTCTCGGGCGAGTTCACGGTCGTCAATGAGCACCTGGTGCGTGACCTGAAGCGCCTCGGCCTGTGGGACGAGGTCATGGTGTCGGACCTGAAGTACTTCGACGGGTCACTCGCCAAGATTGATCGGGTTCCGGCCGAGATCCGGGAGCTCTACGCGACGGCCTTCGAGGTCGAGCCGAAGTGGCTCATCGAGTGCGCGGCCCGGCGGCAGAAGTGGATCGACCAGGCCCAGTCGCTCAATATCTATATGGCGGGTGCTTCCGGCAAGAAGCTGGACGAGACCTATCGGCTGGCGTGGCAGCGTGGGCTGAAGACCACCTACTACCTGCGGACGATCGGAGCCACGCACGCCGAGAAGTCCACTACGACCCGGACCGGCCAGTTGAACTCCGTCGCTTCCGACATGGGAGTCTCGGCGATGCCGGAGGCCGAGGGCAAGGTCTGCATGCTGAAGCCCGGCGACCCCGGCTTCGCTGACTGCGAAGCCTGCCAGTGACGCACAACACGAACAATAAAGAGGAGTAGCCAAGCATGCTGGCCTGGGAAGACAACCCCGCACCACTGGCGCCGCAGTCCGCCGTGCAATCCGCCGTTCCGGTCGGCAGGCCGGCGGATCCGGCGTCGGAGAAAGCGGCGCCGGATCTCCGGCGGGTCAATGTCGCCGACAAGCGGATCATCAACGGCGCGACCGACGTCAATCAGCTGGTGCCCTTCAAGTACAAGTGGGCCTGGGAAAAGTACCTCGCGACCTGCGCGAATCACTGGATGCCGCAGGAAGTGAACATGTCGCGCGACATCGGCCTGTGGAAGGATCCGAACGGATTAACCGAGGACGAGCGCCGGCTCGTCAAGCGCAACCTCGGCTTCTTCGTGACGGCGGACTCGCTCGCCGCCAACAACATCGTGCTGGGCACCTACCGCCACATCACGGCTCCGGAATGCCGCCAGTTCCTGCTGCGCCAGGCGTTCGAGGAGGCGATCCACACCCACGCCTACCAGTACATCGTCGAGTCGCTCGGCCTGGACGAAGGCGAGATCTTCAACGCCTACCACGAGATCGCGTCGATCCGTGACAAGGACGAGTTCCTGATCCCGTTCATCGACACGCTGACCGACCCCCACTTCAAGACCGGGACCATCGAGAGCGACCAGGCGCTGCTGAAGAGCCTCATCGTCTTCGCCTGCCTGATGGAGGGACTGTTCTTCTACGTCGGGTTCACCCAGATTCTGGCGCTGGGTCGGCAGAACAAGATGACCGGGGCCGCGGAGCAGTACCAGTACATCCTGCGCGACGAGTCGATGCACTGCAACTTCGGCATCGACCTGATCAACCAGATCAAGCTCGAGAACCCCCAGCTCTGGACGCCGCAGTTCCGGGAAGAAGTTCGGGCGCTGTTCAAAAAGGCCGTCGATCTTGAGTACGCCTACGCGGAGGACACGATGCCGCGGGGCGTGCTCGGCCTGAACGCGCCGATGTTCAAGGGCTATCTGCGCTACATCGCCAACCGGCGCGCGCAGCAGATCGGCATCGAGGCGCTCTTCCCGCAGGAGGAGAACCCGTTCCCCTGGATGAGCGAGATGATCGATTTGAAAAAGGAACGCAACTTCTTCGAGACGCGCGTCATCGAGTATCAATCCGGCGGTGCGCTCTCGTGGGATTGAAGTGAAACAGAACAGATCGAAGTGTTGAGTCAGCACGCGAACGAAAAAGAAGTGGGTCAAATCACACACAATTCGTTCATCGATGCAGAAAATTCTTGCGATCGATTTCGATTGCGAGTAAAAAGCGAACCGTTAATTAGTAGCTCGATCGATATCTGGAGTCGTGTTTCACACCGGCATCGATCAAACACTGAATTGACCACAGACAGTCACAGTCGACCAGTAAACGCAGAGGACCACGCTCCAAAGCAGATCGAGACCCCGGTGTCTTGGGGGATTGTTCCCGTCGCGAAATCGACCCTGTCCTGCGCCAAGCCTTTCGTGCTTGTCGCCCCTCTACCGAACGCCGGACATGCTCCGGCGTTTTTCTTGCGTACGCGATCCACCAAGCGGCCTCGCGTGCGCCGTGCCGAATTCATCAGCGTCAGCGGTCAGTGCGCTGCACGTTCCGCGCTCAGCTCGGATATGCGGATCAAACGCATTTCTGGGGGTGCCGCGGCGACAGAGCATCTGCGTGCGCCGATGAATAGCCCGACTGGCGGTACCTCCGCGCAGCGGGTTTCATTCTCGAAACCTCAACGTTGATATTGAAGGAGATACACATGGCCACGAAGAAAGCTGCCAAGAAGACCGCGAAGAAAGCTACGAAGAAGCCTGCCAAGAAGGCCGCGGCAAAGAAGACCGTGAAGAAGGCTGCCAAGAAGACCGCGAAGAAGGCCAAGAAGGCTGCAAAGAAGGCCAAGAAGTAGTCATCGCGGAAACTGCGTAGCGCTCACCGGCTGCCTGCGGGCAGCCGGTGTGGCATTCCAGCCCGCGTTCGAGGCAAGCATTCGCGCTCGGACCGGAATGCGCTGTCGCTAGGCACTTCACGCCATTCTCTTTAGGAGACTGACATGGCAACGAAGAAAGCCGCCAAAAAGCGCGCCGTCAAAAAGGCCGCGACCAAGGCGAAGGTGAAAAAGGCCGCCAGGAAAGTCAAAAAGGCGGTCAGGAAAGCCAAGGTCAAGCGTGCCGTCAAGAAGGCCGTAACCAAGGCGAAGGTGAGAAAGGCCGTCAGGAAGGTAAAGAAGACGGTCAGGAAAGCCAAGGTCAAGCGTGCCGTCAAGAAGGCCGTGACCAAGGCAAAGGTGAAAAAGGCCGTCAGGAAAGTCAAGAAGGCCGTCGCCAAAGCCAAGGTGAAGAAGGCTGTCGCAAAGACCAAGGCAAAGGTTGTGAAGGCGGTTCAGGCCGTGAAGGTTGCTGTCGCGCCGAAACCCGCGGCTGCACCGGCGCCTGCGCCGGCGATGCCGTCGACCGCCGCAGCACCGGGCGCCAAGACGGCGCTGAATCCAGCGGCGGCCTGGCCGTTCCCGACCGGAAGCCGTCCGTAGCGGCTCGCCGCAGTGGCACACACGGGCGCGGATTCCGCGCCCGTTTTTTTGGTGCCCGTCTGTGCAGACGTCCTGGTGGCCGCGGCTACAATGCCGCTCGCCCTGTCACCGGATAGCCCATGCTCTTCGTCGATATCGCGCGAGCACTCCTGGACATTATCGGGTCGCTGCTCGTTGGGGTCCTGCTGCTACGGTGCTGGGCGACGTTCATCGGTATGCCGGCGCGCAACCCGCTGGCTCACTTCTCGCGTGTACTGACGGACTGGCTGGTCAGGCCGCTCGCAAAGCTGATCCCCAGTCGCGGACGCATCGAGTGGGCGGCGCTTTTCGCCGCGCTCGTGCTGAGCTTCGCGATCGTCGTGCTCAAGGTGATGCTCGCCGGACTGAGTCTGGCCTGGGATCTGGCGCTGATCGAGGCCGTGCGTCAGCTGCTCAATTGGGCGCTGTCGCTGATCATCTGGGTCACGCTGATCTACGTCATCATCAGCTGGGTGAATCCGCTCGCACCGGTAGCGCCCGCGCTCTCGATGCTGCTGCGGCCTCTGCTGGGACCGATCCAGCGCATCCTGCCGGTTCTGGGCGGGATCGACCTGTCGCCGATGGTGTTGCTGATCATCGTGTACGTGCTGCAGATGGTCGTCGCTCGAGCCGTGTTCTAGGGCCCGTCGACGTCATCTGCGACATCGGCCTACCAGGGCCGGTAGCCGAAGGCCTCGGAGAAGCGCTGCGCAATCGAACTGCGATCGGCAACATAGTTCTGCGCACCGCTTGCCTCGATCTTGATCGCGCCCATGACCGCTGCCAGCCGGCCCGTAGTTTCCCAGTCGAGGCTGTTCGCGATGCCGTAAAGCAGGCCGCCGCGATAGGCGTCGCCGCACCCTATTGGATCGACCAGCGCCTGGGCCTTGGCGACCGGCACGTGAAGCGTCGAACCCCCCACGTAGATATCCGAACCCTCGGCGCCGCGGGTCACGACAAGCGCCTTCACGCGCCCGGCAAGTTCGGGCAACGACAGGCGCGTCCGCTCGACGACGACCCGGGCCTCGTAGTCATTGAGGGTGACATAGGCCGCACGTGCGATGAACCACAGGAGCTCCTCGCCGTCAAAAAGCGGCATCGCCTGCCCAAGGTCGAAAATGAACGGAATGCCGCGCTCGGCGAACTGCTGCGCGTGCTGCTGCATGCCGTCTCGCCCATCGGGAGCAACGATCCCCAGCTGGATACCGCCGTCCGCGGGAACCGAATTCAGATGTGAGTGCGACATGGCGCCCGGGTGAAACGCGGTGAGCTGGTTGTCATTGAGATCGGTCGTGATGAACGCCTGTGCGGTGTAGCTGCCGGGCACCGGTGTCACATGGCGACGATCAATCCCGAGCGCATCGAGCCGTTCCAGGTAGGGCGCGGCATCATCGCCCACAGTCGCCATCGGCACCGGCTCGCCTCCCAGACACTTCAGGCTGTAAGCGATGTTTCCGGCGCAGCCGCCGAATTCCCGCTTCATCTCCGGGACGAGAAACGAGACGTTCAGGATGTGAACCTGATCGGGAAGGATGTGGTCCGCAAAGCGGCCCTGGAAGACCATGACTGTGTCGTACGCGATGGAGCCGCAGATAAGTGTGCGCATGAAGGTTTCGTCAGGTGGGGCGCCCGACCGACCGGGCCAGGCGGGCGCGCTATCTATATATAGAAGGGGTAAACGAGGAAGCCGGCGGCCTGGACACCCCGCGTCTCGAAGAAGACGCGGATTGTCATGTCGGCACCCGCCCCCAGGCCCTCGTCGATCCGGGAACTTGGCTCGCCGGCCGCAGTGAGGTAGTCGGCTGGCGTGAACACCTTGCGCGCCACCGGGCGGTTCAGCGTGTCGCTCAGCGTCACTTCGAGCGCAGGCAGGGCCTGCGTAAAACCGGCGCGATTTCGGATGACGGCCGTCAGCTCGAGGACATCGGTGCCGGGAATCGCCTGCAGCTCGCTGCCGATTACGGCGAGCTGGTCAGGCTGTGTCGGCCAGCCGAGCGTGCAGCCGAATGCCTGGCACAGTTGCGCGAGCACGGGACGGCTCTCAGGCCAGCGCGTCAGCAGCTCGGAACGAAAGATCACCGCGAGTTGCGCGGCCACCAGCAGCACGAGCAAGAAGGTGCCGCCACCGAACACGATCGAGAATCCTCGGCGCGGTGGCCGTGCGGCGGCGCGGACGAACTCGGGCTCCTCTTGCGGGGTCGCCGGTTCAGCGACGGGCTCGACGGCCGGCATTTCGATCACTTCAATGCCTTCGAGCGGAGCGCCTGCGGTTTCGACGGGCTGTGAGGCCACGTCGGTCGCCATCAAGGTCGGCACACCGGTGGCCGCTGCGCTCAGCGCCGCGTTCTCCGACGCTCGGGGCGACGGCTGCGCCGCGGGCTCCGGGGTCAGCTTCATGGGCAGCGACTGCGAGATGGTCGCCACCGGAGCGGCACCGGGCGCGATGCGCAGAGTCGTCGCTGGCCCGAGCGCCTTGCGCTTGCGCTCCGCAGCGGCACTTGTTCGCTCGGTGGCCGCCGCCGGCGTGCGCGTCGCGGCGGTCCGTGCTTCGACGCGCAGCGGCTGGGTCGGCTGGACTTCTGTGGTCGGCTCTTCCGTCGGGCGCGTCGGAGACAGCGTCGTGTCCTCGACATAGGCGAGGCTGCCGATGGCATCGAACACTGTACGGCACTGGCCGCAGCGAACGAGACCTCCACGCAGCTTCAGCTGGTCGGCCACGACCCTGAACATCGAGCCGCACTGAGGGCACTTGGTCGCCAGGGCCATCGGCTATTACTACAGGATGCTCATGTGCGAGGCGAGTTGCGCCTCCACCGGATGGGACTGCAGCCTCATGCGGCGCGCCTCCCCGCGAGGCACACCCAGCCTTCGCTCGCACGCCAGACCTGCAGCGGAAGCGCTGGATCGGCTGCCCGGTAAGTCGCGATCACTTCCTCGGCCTGGCGCTCAAGGACGCCCGAAAGCACCAGTGAACCTCCCGGTGCGACGCGGGCGAGCAGGGCCGGAGCGAGGAGTTTCAGCGGATTCGAAAGAATGTTGGCCACCACGATGTCGAACGAGCCGGCGTGCAGCTTGTCCGGGCCAGTGTAGCGTGCCGTCACGTGATTGGCGGCTGCATTGGCGCGCGCTGCCTCCAGTGCCTGATCGTCAACGTCGACGCCAACCGTTTCACCGGCACCCAGTTTCGCCGCGGCAATAGAGAGAATGCCGGAGCCGCAGCCGTAGTCGAGAACACTCAACCCTGGCATGACGTGACCGTCGAGCCAGGCCAGACACAGCTGTGTCGTCGGGTGAGTGCCGGTGCCGAAAGCTACGCCAGGGTCTAGTCGCACGGCGATCGCTGTGGGATCTGGCGGATCGTGCCATGTGGGCACGATCCAAAGCCTGTCGCTGACCTGCGTCGGCGGAAACTGGGCCTGTGTTGCGCGCACCCAGTCGGCGTCAGCGACCGGGGTACAGGCTTCGATCACCGGAGCGGCCAGGTTCAGCGATGCAATCGCCGCCTCGACATTGCGCCGGGCCCCAGCCTCGTTGCCTTCAGTCAGTACGCGCAGCCGGCTGTGCTGCCAGGCAAGCCTGTCGGGTTCGAGTCCCGGCTCGCCGAACAGCGGCAGTTCGTCCGGCGTATTCGCGTCCGCATCCTCGACAGCGACGGAGAGCGCGCCGCAAGCCAGCAATGTGTCGGCCAGCAATTCAGCGTGCTCAGCGTCGATCCGCAGTGTGACTTCGACCAGCACCCTGTCTAGGCGACCTGGCGCGCCGCGATGCGCTTTTCCAGGTAGTGAATGCTGGTGCCGCCAAGGACGAACTTCTCGTCCATCAGCAGCTCGCGATGCAGCGGAATGTTGGTCTGGATGCCTTCGACGACCATCTCGGACAACGCGATGCGCATGCGCGCCAGCGCCTGTTCGCGCGTGTCTCCGTAGCAGATGACCTTGCCGATCATCGAATCGTAATTCGGAGGGACGAAGTATCCGTTGTAGGCGTGCGAGTCGACTCGAACGCCGGGTCCTCCGGGCGGATGCCAGTTCGTGATGCGACCAGGCGATGGCGTGAACCTGAACGGATCCTCCGCGTTGATGCGGCACTCGATCGCGTGGCCCTTGCGCACGACGTCGCGCTGGCGCAGCCGCAACTTTTCGCCGGCGGCCACGCGGATCTGTTCCTGCACGATGTCGATTCCGGTGACGAACTCGGTGACCGGGTGCTCGACCTGCAGCCGGGTGTTCATCTCGATGAAGTAGAACTCGTTGTCCTGGTAGAGGAACTCGAACGTGCCGGCACCGCGATAGTTGATCTTCTTGCACGCTTCGACGCAGCGGTCACCGATCTTCTCGATCAGGCGCCGGTTGATCAATGGCGCTGGAGCTTCCTCGATGATCTTCTGGTGCCGGCGCTGCATCGAGCAGTCGCGCTCGCCCAGCCAGATCGCATTGCGATGCTGGTCGGCAAGCACCTGAATCTCGATGTGCCGCGGCGTCTCGAGATACTTCTCCATGTAGACGGCCGGATTGCCGAAGGCGGCGTGCGCCTCCTGCCGCGTCATCGTGACGGCGTTGATCAGCGCCGCCTCCGTATGCACGACGCGCATGCCGCGTCCGCCGCCGCCACCGGCGGCCTTGATGATGACCGGATACCCGACAGCGCGTGCCGCCCGAACGATCTCGCGCGGCTCTTCCGCCAGCGCACCCTGCGAACCCGGCACCGTCGGCACGCTGGCCGCGGCCATGGCCTGTTTCGCGGAAACCTTGTCGCCCATCAGCCGTATCGACTCGGGCCGGGGCCCGATGAAGACGAAGCCGCTCTTTTCGACCCGTTCGGCGAAGTCGGCGTTCTCCGAGAGGAATCCGTAACCGGGGTGGATCGCTTCGGCGTCGGTCACCTCGGCGGCACTGATGATGGCCGGAATATTGAGGTAGCTCTCGCGCGAGGGCGGCGGGCCGATACATACCGACTCGTCGGCCAGCTTGACGTACTTGGCGCCCGTGTCGGCCTCGGAGTGCACGACCACGGTGCGAATGCCCATCTCGCGGCAGGCGCGCTGGATGCGGAGCGCGATCTCACCACGGTTGGCGATCAGGATCTTCTTGAACATGCCCGGCTTCGGATGCCCGTCCGCGCTACTCGATGATGAACAGCGGCTGCCCGTACTCGACCGGCTGGCCGTTTTCGACGAGGATCTTCTTCACTGTGCCCCCGACATCGGCCTCGATCTCGTTGAGCAGCTTCATGGCTTCAATGATGCACAGCGTATCGCCGGCCTTGACCACCGCGCCCTGTTCAATGAAGGCCGGTGCGCCGGGACTGGGTGAGCGATAAAAAGTCCCGACCATGGGCGACTTCACAACGTGGCCGGCTGCCGCTTCAGCTTCCGCCGCCGCGGCGGCTTCGATGGCAAGCGCCGCAGGCGTCGGCGCAGGCGCCTGGGCCGCTGCGACGACAGTCGTGGCCGGTGCGGGCGCCGCCGCCGGCGCAGCCGCATGCTTGACGATGCGCACCTTGTCTTCGCCTTCGGTCACCTCGAGTTCGGCGATGCCGGACTCGGCGACAAGGTCGATCAGCGTCTTCAGCTTTCTAAGATCCATGCAGACTCCTTCCGGTCAGGAGTGGCGATCAGACAGGGCGTACTCGAGGGCGTATCGATAGCCGGCCGCTCCCAGCCCGACGATCGTGCCCACGGCAAGATCCGCCAGCAAGGATCGGTGCCGGAACTCCTCGCGACGGTGGATGTTCGACAAGTGAACCTCGACAAAGGGAAGCGCCACAGCGGCCAGCGCATCGCGCAGGGCGATGCTCGTGTGCGTAAAGGCCCCGGCATTAATGATCAGGAACGTCGTCCCGTCGGCGCGGGCCATGTGAATGCGGTCGATCAGAGCGCCCTCGTGATTACTCTGGAAAAACGCAACATCTGCGGAGTATCTGCGCGCAACATCGGATAACTCCGCCTCGATCTGCACAAGGGTACGTCCCCCATAGATCGCCGGTTCCCGAGTTCCGAGGAGGTTCAGGTTCGGCCCGTTGAGGATGAGAATGCGGCTGCTCATCATTCCTCCCATTGGCTCTTTGTTGTAGTTGGGCGAAGTTAGCTACATTTGTCGCCCGAAACGTGACGGCGCGAAGTCTGCACGGTCTGGGCCGTGCTGTCCACTCGGCTGGTCAAGCCGCCAGACGGCTATCGAGCCAGGATCGAAGCAGCTCGGGTTTGAGCAACCCTAGGTGGGCCTGTTCGATACGGCCCTGCGGACTAATTAGAACAGTGTACGGCAACGCGCCGCTGGGGTTGCCCAGTTCCCGAGCGAGCTCGCTGCCACCGGCACCCGCGACGAGCAGCGGCAGATCGAGCTTGAGCTCCTCCTTGAACTGCCGGATCGCCCTGGCGTTGTCGATGCCGATGCCCACCACTGCCACGCCGCGCCCGCCGTATTCCCGGGCGATTCGCTGCAGCGTCGGCATTTCCTCGACGCAGGGGGCGCACCAGGTGGCCCAGAAGTTCAGCACGATCCAGCGGCCGCGCCACTGCGACAGCGGCTGGGGCCGCCCGTCCACGTCATCAAATACGCGCTCGTACAGCGCGCTGGCGTCAGGCCCCTCCGGCCGGTAGCGCCACCAGGCGACTCCGGCGCCGGCCAACAGGGCGCCGAGCCCGGCGCCCGCCATCAACCACCGTCTGTGCTCTTGCTTCATCGCATGGCGTCGATCAGTTGCCGCAGCGCGGCCAGGTTGGCGCGTCCGCTCGCGGCAACAGGATGGAGCTCGAACTCGGGTGAGGCGGCGGCTTTGTGGCGTGGCGCAAACCGAATGGCGTCCTGATCGAATACGTGCAGGCGTACACCGACCTGCGGTCTGCGTGACTGTGTGCGGTCGCCGCCGCGCCACATGATGAAGCTCAAGCGTTCGAGCGGGGCCGGATTCCCCTCGTCCGCGCCGCCTTCCACGTCGAAGTCGATGCCGGCATCCATCAGGAAGATCTCCACGTCCTTCGCGCTGTCAGTAAACAGATGGAGCTCGATGTCCGAGTGCTCGGTCGCCGTGCCGTTCAACACCGCGCCCACGAGATGAGGATTGAATTGGACGAGCCGGTCCATTAGATCGGCCGCGAAGCACCGCAGGTCAGCGAGCAGTTCGGGATGGGTGTCTGCGGCGAAGAGCTGCAGATGCCGCCTCAACTCGTGCTCGATCTCCGCATTGTCCGGCAGCGCCCCGCGCGTGTTCGACCCCTCGCCAAGCAGCTCGCGCACGGCGCGACGCTTCGCCTGCGAGTAGTCGCAGCCTTCCTCGGCGATGTAGCGAGCTGCCGTGGCGGCAACTTCGGTGCGCAGGCGATCGGGACGGGCAGGCATGGCAAGGCAGGAGTCTAGCCGCCGGGACCACGGTGTCGCGGGCATTACAATCGCGCGCCTCACTGACGGGCAGAGTCTGGCCCGGCCCACTTCCACTTCGTTCGACGACCTGTGCATATCCACGTCCTGGGCATCTGCGGCACGTTCATGGGCGGTCTGGCACAACTCGCGCTGGCCGCCGGTCACCGAGTCTCTGGCTGTGACGCCAATGTCTACCCGCCGATGAGCGACCAACTCGCGGCCGCGGGCGTCGATCTCATCGAAGGCTATGGCGCCGACCAGATCGCCCTGCAGCCGGACCTGTGGGTGATCGGCAATGTCGTCACGCGCGGCAATCCGCTGATGGAGGCGATCCTCGACCGCGACCTGCCGTTCATGTCAGGACCGCAGTGGCTGGCCGAGCACATCCTTGCGGGCCGGCACGTGCTGGCCGTGGCAGGGACCCACGGCAAGACGACAACGACCTCGATGCTGGTGGCGATCCTCGAGCATGCGGGGCTTGCCCCGGGGTTCCTGGTCGGCGGCGTGCCGAATGACTTTGGTCGCTCGGCCCGGCTCACTGGCGGCCGGCATTTCGTCATCGAGGCCGACGAATACGACACTGCTTACTTCGACAAGCGCTCCAAATTCCTGCACTACCGCGCTCGCACGGCGATACTCAACAACCTCGAGTTCGACCACGCAGACATCTTTGCCGACCTTGCGGCGATCGAGACACAGTTCCATCACTTCGTCCGCACGCTGCCGGCACATGCACGGCTCATCGTCAATGCGCAGGATGCGGCTCTGGCGCGCGTCCTGGCACGCGGATACTGGAGCGAGGTCGAGTACTTCGGCGCTTCATCGATCTGGCAGGCCGGCGCCGAGCCGCCGCACCTTGTGCAGTACGGCGGCACGATCGTCGGTCCGCTGCGACTGGATCTGCCTGGAGCGCACAACCGCAGCAACGCGCTGGCGGCCATCGCAGCCGCCCATCACGTCGGCGTCGAGCCGAAACTTGCGCTTGAAGCGCTGGCGCGGTTTGGCGGGGTAAAGCGGCGGCTGGAAGTGCGGGGAACCGTAGAAGGCGTCACCGTCGTCGATGACTTCGCGCATCACCCCACTGCGATTCGCGAGACGATCGCCGCACTGCGCAGCCAGGCCGGGTCGGCGCGCATCGTTGCGGTCCTGGAGCCGCGCTCCAACACGATGAGACAGGGTGCCGTGAAGGCGGAACTCGCGCCGAGCCTGCAGGGTGCCGACCGCGTGTTCTGCTACGCAGGGCCGGGTGTCGGTTGGGACGTCGCGGCAGCGCTCGCCCCGCTCGGCGACCGTGCGACCACGCGCGATGCATTGCCCGCGCTGGTGGACGAAATCCTGGCGTATGCCCGTGCCGGCGACCGCGTGCTCGTTATGAGCAACGGCAGCTTCGGCGGAATCCATGGCACGCTGCTTGCGCGCCTGGCCGAGCGCGCGGCGGTCGCGTGATCGTCTACCTGCACGGGTTCCGCTCCTCGCCCGCGTCGCGCAAGGCCACCATGCTCCGGCAGGCGATGGCGTCGCGCGGACGGTCGGGCGAGTTCCTTTGCCCGGCGCTGCCCGCATCGCCGGCGCGCGCGGTCGAGCAGGTGGAAGCTCTAGTGCGGGGCGTCGTGCCGGACCGTCTGGCGTTGATCGGATCATCGCTCGGCGGGTATTACGCGACCTGGCTGGCGGAAAGAATCGGCTGCCGGGCCGTGCTGCTGAATCCGGCGATACGACCGCAGGACGACCTGGCGAAGTATCTCGGGGTGCAGCCCGTATTCTTTTCAGACGCGTCGATCGACTTTCGCCCCGAGTATCTCGGCGAGCTCGATGCGATCGACACGCCGGCGATTACGAGGCCGGACAGGTACCTGTTGATCGCCGCGACGGGCGATGCCGTGATCGACTACCGCACGATGACGCGCAAGTACTCCGGGGCGCGCCAGGTCGTCATCGACGGTAGCGACCACGAGCTGTCGGACTTTGCCGATCATCTGGAGGAAGTTCTGGCGTTCTGCGATCAAGGCGGCCGCTGAATCAGGTTGAGTGAGGTCTCTTGGGGAGAGGTGAATGAAGCGGTTGCAAGGACGTGTGTGCATCGTGACGGGGGCGGCGCAGGGTATCGGCCTGGCGACCGCGCGGCGTTTCCTCGAGGACGGCGCCATCGTTGCGCTGTGTGACATCCGGCGTGAGAGCGTGGACGCCGCGGTCGAGGCCTTGAGGGAGCTCGGGGCTGTCGAGGGATTCGTCGTCGACGTGACGCGCCGAGACCAGATCGACGCCATGGTGAGCGCCGTACACGCGCGCCATGGCTCCATCGACGTGCTGGTCAACAATGCCGGCATCACGCTCGACGCCCGCCTGCAGAAGATGAACGACGAGCAGTTCGATCGCGTCATCGACGTCAACCTCAAGGGGACATTCAACTGCTCGCGCGCCGTCGCGGACATCATGGTCCAGCAGGGCCGCGGTGTCATTCTCAATGCCTCGAGTGTCGTCGGCATCTACGGCAACTTCGGACAGACGAACTACGCGGCCAGCAAGTTCGGCGTCATCGGGTTCGTCAAGACCTGGTCGCGGGAGCTTGGGCCGAAGGGCGTGCGCTGCAATGCCGTCGCGCCAGGCTTCATCGAAACTCCGATCCTCAGAACGATCCCGGAGAAGGTGCTGCACCAGATGAGGGAGCGCGTCCCGCTGCGGCGCCTCGGCACGCCCGAGGACATCGCCAATGTGTACGCCTTCCTCGCCTCGGACGACGCGTCCTACATCAATGGCGCGGTCATCGAAGTCGCCGGCGGGCTCACGGTCTGATCATGGACTCGGAAACGCTGCCGGCCTCGGCAGAACGGGTGCGGCGAGCGCTGGCGGCGGCCGGCCTGGACACGCGCATCGTCCAGCTTGCAGCAGCGGCGCGAACGGCCCAGCAGGCGGCCGACGCACTGGGGCTCGACGTCGGCCAGATCGCGAAGTCGCTCGTGTTCCGGGGGGCGACGACGGGCCGTGCCATCCTCGTGATCGCGGCAGGTGACCGGCGGGTCAGCGAGGACCGTATCGCACAGCTGATCGGAGAGCCTATCGAGCGCGCCAGCCCGGATTTCGTGCGGGAGCACGCAGGCTTTGCAATTGGCGGCGTCGCGCCGGTCGCGCATGCGCAGGCCATGACAACGTTCGTGGATGCCTCATTGCGGCGCTTTGACATCGTGTGGGCGGCGGGCGGGACTCCGCACTGCGTGTTTCCGATCCGGCCCGATGACCTGCTGCGCGTAAGTGGCGGCACGGAAGCCGCGACCGACGCATGAACGACACTTTCGTCTCCGCCGTCCTGCTGCTGTTCCTGGTAGCCGATCCGTTCGGCAACATTCCGATCTTCATTTCTGCACTGCGTGAGGTTCCGCCGCGGCGGCGCCTGTTCATCGTGCTGCGCGAGTGCCTGATCGCCTTCGTCGTGCTGACGATATTCGTCTTCGCAGGCCGACCGTTCCTGCAGACGCTCGGTCTGTCGGAAATCGCGCTGCAAATTGGCGGTGGCGTGGTACTGATGCTCGTCGCGCTGCGCATGGTCTTTCCCTCACCCGACGGCGTGTACGGAGCGGCGCCGGGCGGCGAGCCCTTCATCGTGCCGCTGGCGGTGCCGGCTTTGGCGGGCCCTTCGGCACTGGCCACCGTCATGCTGCTGGTCTCGAAGAATCCGGCGCGCTGGCCGGAATGGGTCGCGGCGATCGCGGTGGTCATGGTGATCAGTGCGCTGATACTGGTCTCGGCGGGTCGACTGCAGGCACTGCTGGGCGAGCGCGTCACGCTGGCCTTCGAACGGCTGATGGGCCTCGTTCTGGCCGCGATCGCGGTCGAACTGCTGCTGCGCGGCGTGCGCGCCTTCACGGCGACGCTCTGATGAGGGTCACTTGAACCTGCTGTTCGAGGAAGACGGGGCCTTCCGGGCCGGCAGCGTACTGTCGGCCACCGAAGCCGCGTTCCAGGTCGAGCTTCCGAGCGGCAAGCGCAGCAAAGTCAAGAGCTCGCATGTGCTGCTGCAATTCGAAGAGCCAGGCCCGGGACGGCTGCTCGAGCGCGCGCACGCCGAAGCCGAGGACATCGACCTCGACTTCCTCTGGGAAGCATCGCCGCAGGAGGAGTTCGGCTTCCGCGACCTGGCCCGGGATTACTTCGGCGCCATGCCATCGAGCGTGCAGGAAGCCGCATTGCTGATTCGCCTGCACTCGGCACCCGTTTACTTCTATCGCAAGGGACGCGGACGCTACCGCCCGGCGCCGCCGGATACGCTGAAGGCGGCCCTGGCCGCCGTCGAACGCAAGCGGCAGCAGGACGCACTGCGGCAGCAGTATGTCGATGAACTGAAGCGCGGCCATGCGCCGGCCGCCATCGCCGCGCAGGCGGTCGAGATGCTGGTGCGGCCCGATCGCGGCACGCTGGAAGTGAAGGCGCTCGAACAGGCCGCCAATGAGTCGCAGACCACGCCGCTGCGCCTGCTGCTTGCCACGCGAGCGATCGAGTCGCCCTACCGCTGGCATGTCGACAGCTTCCTGGCGCAGCACTTCCCGCGCGGCGCCGGCTTCGCCCCGGACCTGCCCGCGCCGACCTTCGACGTCGGACTCCCGCTGGGCGCGGTCGAGGCTTTCTCGATCGATGACAGCGCGACGACCGAGATCGACGATGCGTTCTCGGTGTCGAAATACGGTTCCAAATTTCGCATCGGCATACACATTGCGGCGCCGGGGGTCGCGCTCGAGCGCGCGCACGCGCTGGACGTCATCGCACGCGCGCGCATGTCGACGGTCTATGCGCCCGGCTTCAAGCTGACGATGCTTCCGACGGAGTGGGTCGACGCCTACTCGCTCGCCGAGGGCCGCGAGGTCCCGGTGCTCTCGCTGTACGTCGATGTCGCTCCAGACAGCCTGGAGGTGCTCGCCACCGAAACCCGGATCGAACGCATCCGGATCGCGGCGAACCTGCGACACGACCGGCTGGATACCGTCATCACCGAGGAAACGATCGTCGCTGGAGACTTCGATGCGCCGTTTGCCACCGAGCTTTCACTGCTGTGGCGCTTCGCCCGCGCGCTCCTGGCCCGCCGCGAGGCGGTGCGGGGCCGGTCCGAGCCCCTGGGCCGCATCGATTATTCGTTCGAACTCGACGGTGAGGGCGAACATGCGCACGTGACGGTCCGCCAACGCCGGCGCGGCGCGCCGCTGGATCTGCTGGTGGCGGAGCTGATGATCTTCGCCAACAGCACCTGGGGCAGGTGGCTGGCCGAGCGCGGTGCGGCCGGAATCTACCGGTCACAGGCCATGGGGCGCGTGCGCATGTCCACCGTTCCGGCCGCGCATGAAGGCATCGGTGTCAGCCATTACGCATGGAGTTCGTCGCCGTTGCGGCGCTATGTCGACCTGGTGAATCAGCGCCAGCTGATTGCCTGTGCAGGCAACCGGCCCGCGCCGTACAGCGCGAACGATGCGGATCTCTTCGCGATCGTCTCCGGATTCGATGCGGCTTACTCCGCCTACGCGGAGTTCCAGCAACGCATGGAGCGCTACTGGGCGCAGCGCTGGATCCGGCAGGAGGACATCCGGCGCATCGGGGCGACGGTAATCCGCGGGGATGTGCTGCGCCTCGAAGGCCTGCCGTACGTGACGCGCCTGCCGGGCCTGCCCGAGCTGCCGCGCGGGCAGCGTCTGGAACTCGATGTGCTGGGGGCCGATGACATCGACCTCACGCTCGAGGCACGGGTGCATCGTGTCCTGACGGAACAGGTGGAAGACGTGGACGACGCCGAGGACGCCGAGGACGCGGAAGACACCGTACCCGCCGGCCCGGGCGACGGGGCGCTGAGTGCTGAGCAGGCAGCGCCGGGCAGCACAGGCGTGGAACCGTCGCCGAACGCCGGCGCTCGTGAGTAGGTCATCCGCACGCCGGTCGCGTGATCGTGTGATCCGGTCGCGGGAGTCGTGGCTACAATCAATTCGCCATGTTCCACCACCGCCCTGACGCATGAATCTTGTCGACGAGACTCCGCGCGGAGTCGCGGCCTTTCTTGCCGACAAGGCGCTGGTGATGGCATTGACCGTTTCCATCGGCCTGCACATGACCGTGCTGGCCGTCCGCTTTGTCGACCCAGAGTTCCTGCGGGTGCGGTCGACGGATCCGCCGCTCGAGATCATCCTCGTCAACGCCAAGAGCGACACGCGGCCCGGCAAAGCCGAAGCACTGGCGCAGGCGAACCTCGACGGTGGAGGCGCCAACGAAGCCGGGCGCCGCACTTCGCCGCTACCGAATTCGTTGCAGATGCGCGACGGTGACGCGCTCGACTCCGCCCGCCGCCTGGTCGAGCAACTTGAAGAAGAGCAGAAGAAGCTGCTCACCGCGCTGAAAGACTCCCTGCAGATGCGTCCACTGCCGCGCAAGGAAACCGCCGCCGACTCGCCGCAAGCGGGTGCCTCGGAGGAGGAAACTCGGCAGCAGCTCGCGCGCACGCAGGCGGAAATCGCCAAGCAGATCTCGGACTATCAGAAGCGGCCCCGCAAGCACCATTTCATGCCGAGCACCTCGGAATATCGCTACGCGAGGTATGTCGAGGACTGGCGCTCGCGCGTCGAAAAAATCGGCAACGAGCACTATCCGGACGAAGCGCGTGGCAAAGTCTATGGCACGCTGCGGATGACGGTCGCCGTGCGCAAGGACGGATCCCTGGTGGAGGCCACGCTGGAACAGTCATCGGGATCACCCGTACTTGACCGTGCGGCCCGCCGCATCGTTAACATGGCTGCTCCGTACCCGCCGTTTCCGCCCGAGATCGCGCGTGACACGGATGTACTCGAGATAACGCGGACCTGGATCTTCACCAACGATCAGCTGTCGACACGCACAAGCGGCAACCCATGAACGGTGTGGACAAGTACGGAGTCGTCGGCAATCCGATCGCGCACAGTCGCTCGCCGGAGATCCACGAGCGATTCGCGCTCCAGACACGGCAGAAGATTTCGTACGAGCGCATTGAGGCGCCGCTCGACGGTTTCGAGGAAAAGGCGCTCGCGCTGCGCGACGCAGGCTATCGCGGGCTGAACGTCACTGTGCCTTTCAAGCTGGACGCCGCCAAGCTCTCCGACGATCTGATGCCGCGTGCACGGCTCGCGGGGGCGGTTAATACGCTCAAGTTCGACGGCGACACCATCATCGGCGACAACACCGACGGCATCGGTTTCGTGCGGGACGTCCGGGAGCGCCTCAAGTTCGACTTCAGCGGCTGCTCTGTACTGGTGCTGGGCGCCGGCGGGGCGGTGCGCGGAGTGATCGGCTCGCTGCTCGATGCGAGCCCGCGCTGGATTGCCGTGGCGAATCGCACCCACCCGCGTGCGGAGGAACTCGCCGAGGAGTTCGGCGTCGAGGCGATACATCTCGACGAGATCCCGGCCGAGCACTTTGATCTCATCGTCAATGGCACGACCACGGGACTGAAGCACGAGGCGCCTCCGATCGATCCTGAGACGTTCAATGACTGCACGCTGGCCTACGATCTCGTTTACGCGGCCGACCCGACGCCGTTCATGGAGCTGGCCCGCAGCGGCGGAGCCAAGACCGTCTGCGATGGACTCGGGATGCTGATCGAACAGGCGGCCGAGTCGTTCCTGCTCTGGCGCGGAGTCCGTCCTGATACCGGCCCGGTGTACCGCGAACTGCGCGAGATGCTGAGTCAGGCCGCGGCGGAGACGGTCACCGTCGTCCGTTGACTGAAGGCCCTAATTGGCGCCCGCAACCGGGCGCCGCCTGAACCACGCCATGGCATCCGTGTGACTTCGCGCGTCTTCGTGCGCTGGACCCTGCGCGTCGTGCTGCTGGTCGCACTGCTGCTTGCGGCCGTGCAGCTCTGGTACGCGGGCTGGATCGCCTGGTGGCGCTGGAATGATCCCCAGGAGACTGCGTTCATGCGGCGTGAGCTTGCCGCCTTGCAGGCGCGCAACCCCAAGGCCGAGCTTAAGCACCGCTGGGTGCCGTACGAGCGCATCGCCGCGACTCTCAAGCGGGCCGTCATCACGGCAGAAGATGCGCGCTTCGCCGAGCACGAGGGCGTGGACTGGGAAGCGATCGAAAAGGCCTACAAGGACAATGTCAGGCGCGGACGCCCGGCGCGTGGCGGATCGACGATCACGCAGCAACTTGCCAAGAATCTGTTCCTATCACCGGAGCGCAGCTACGTGCGCAAGGCGCAGGAACTCGTGATCACCTACATGATCGAGGCGTTCTGGGACAAGCGCCGCATTCTCGAGGTCTACCTCAACGTCGTCGAGTGGGGCGAAGGCGTGTTCGGAGCCGAGGCCGCGGCACGCCACTACTTCGGCGTCAGTGCGGCGCAGCTCGGACCCGAACAGGCCGCGCGGCTCGCCGCATTCCTTCCCAACCCCAAGCGCTATGGCCGCGTGCGTTCCGGGCCGTATCTCGACAGCCGCACCGGCGCAATACTGCGTTACATGCCCGACGCCGTGGTCCCGTAGCGGTCCGCTTATGGCGCGCTGACGGAGCACCGCGCGCTTACAATCGCGCAGCTTTTGAACAGCCCGGCAGCAGCGGACAGCGCCCTACTCGGACGAACTGCGCCCAGCGCGAGGGAGTAACGCACGCCGCCCGGCCGTCCGAAG
>DAOMFI010000006.1:39524-43223 GCA_035429725.1 Burkholderiaceae bacterium
CGTCCCTCTCGGAGGGACCGCGCGAAGCGCGAGGGAGCAAATAGACATGACCGAGCAGGAACTGCTGGACCGCGACGCGCAGCGCGACGCTCGGGAGCGTGATCCCGAGGCCGCGCAGCGCGCGCTCGTTCGCGTCCAGCACGTGCTCGAGAAGCAACGCCGCGTCGAGGCTCTGGTTCATCGCGAGCAGTCTCCCTCCGAAGACAGAAAGCCGCTGGTCGAGCAGCTGGTCCATCGACAGCACCTGAGCGAGCTGCGGTCGATCCTCGATCGCCTGCACGCCGCCGACATCGCGTACATCCTCGAAGCGCTGCCGCTCGATGACCGCCTGGTCGTCTGGGACTGCGTCAAGGCCGACCGCGACGGCGAGATCCTGCTGGAGGTCAATGACGCTGTCCGCGAGACGCTGATCGCGTCGATGGATCGCGAGGAACTGGTCGATGCCGTCGAGAGCCTCGAGACCGACGAGATCGCCGCACTCGCCCCGGACCTGCCGGTCGATGTCGTCGACGAAGTCCGCGAAGGGCTGACCAGCGAAGAACGTGCACAGCTGCGCGCGGCGATGTCGTATCCGGAGGAATCCGTCGGCGCACTGATGGACTTCGAAATGATCACGATCCGCGAAGACGTGACGCTCGAGGTCGTGCTGCGTTACCTGCGCCGGTTCGACGAGTTGCCCGACCATACCGACCAGGTCTTCGTCGTCGACCGGCATGAAGTACTGAAGGGCGCACTGCCGCTTGACCGGCTGCTGATCAACGAGCCGGATACCGAGGTCACGGCCGTGATGAAGAAGGATCTGCTCACGCTTTCGCCGCTGGATGACGGCGGCGAAGCGGCGCAGGCCTTCGAGCGCTACAACCTCGTTTCGGCGCCGGTCGTCGATGCCAGCGGCCGCCTCGTCGGTCGGCTCACGGTCGACGAAGTCGTGGACGTCATCCGGGAGGAGGGCGAGGAGGCGGCGCTGGCACAGGCTGGCCTGCGCGAAGACGAAGATATCTTCGCGTCGGTCTGGAACTCGGCGAAGAACCGCTGGCTGTGGCTGGCGGTCAACCTGTGCACGGCATTTTTTGCCAGCCGCGTCATCGACGCGTTCGAAGGAACGATCGAAAAGGTTGTCGCGCTCGCGGCGCTGATGCCGATCGTGGCCGGAATCGCCGGCAATTCCGGCAACCAGACGCTGACGCTGCTGGTGCGTTCGCTGGCGCTGGGCCAGGTCACGTCCGGCAACCAGCGCCGGCTCGTGCTCAAGGAGATCAGCATTGCCGTCCTGAACGGCGTCGTGTGGGGCGGGCTCGCGGGGCTACTGGCATGGCTGCTCTATCGCGATACTCCCAACGGCGCGCTGCTCGGCTTTGTCATGTTCCTGGCCATGGTGCTCAATATGCTGGTGGCCGCTGGGGTCGGGCTCGCCGTGCCGATGGCGCTGCGTGCATCCGGCCGCGACCCGGCGATCGGTGGCTCGGTGCTGCTGACATTCACTACCGACTCGGGTGGTTTCTTCATCTTTCTGGGGCTGGCGACGATCTTTTTTCGATAAGCGTCGCTCGTGTACGCAAAGGCCCGACGGTGTCGGGCCTTTGCACGTGCACTCGCTCCGATTAGTTAGTCGGCTGCGCTTCGGAGCGGCCGCGCGCTCCGCCGAAGGTCAACCCAACGCACTCCACCCCCCGAAGCAACTCGCAGTGTCAGGATTTCCTTGCCCTCCTCGCCGGGCGAGGAGGGTGCAGGGAGGAGTGCTTCATTCCCTCTCGCTCGGCGAGAGGGCCAGGGCGAGTGCCGTGCAGTGGATGGTCGGCGAAGCGCGCGGCCGCTCCGGAGCGCAGCCGACCAATACAAAGTGCGCGCGCAGCGCGCGCTACCGATGACGATGCACGTGCGACCGCGCAGCGGCCGCGTACATCGTCATCGCACCCTTTTTACGGTGAACTCTTCCTGGATCGTGTCCTTGTAGACGCTCGCGGGGGATGAGGCATTCAGGAAGCGCCGCGCGATTTCCTCGCCCACTGCGGTGTGCTGGATGACATCGCCGTTGTCGAATTCGATCTCGAGCACGCGCTGGTTGCGGTCGTAGCCGGCGGACTTGATGCCGCCCCGGCGTATCGGCTTGCGTTCGATGGCCATTGCTTCCTCCTAGAGACCGAGCTCGCCCCAGATCGCATCCACCCGCGCCTTCACCGCGGCGTCCATCGTGATCGGGCGGCCCCATTCGCGCGTGGTCTCTCCCGCCCACTTGCTGGTCGCGTCGATCCCCATTTTGCTGCCGAGGCCCGAAACGGGCGAAGCGAAGTCGAGGTAATCGATCGGTGTGTTGTCGACCAGTACCGTATCGCGCGTGGGGTCGACGCGGGTCGTGATCGCCCAGATGACTTCCTTCCAGTTGCGCGCATCAATGTCTTCGTCGACAACGACGATGAACTTCGTGTACATGAACTGGCGCAGGAAGCTCCAGACCCCGAACATCACGCGCTTGGCGTGCCCCGCGTACTGCTTGCGCATCGACACCACCGCCATGCGGTAGCTGCAACCCTCTGGCGGCAGGTAGAAATCCACGATCTCCGGGAAGGTCCGCCGCAGGATCGGCACGAACACCTCGTTAAGCGCCACGCCGAGGATGGCGGGCTCGTCGGGCGGCTTGCCGGTATAGGTCGAGTGGTAAAGCGGGTCGCGGCGCATCGTGATTCGGTCCACCGTGAACACCGGGAACCAGTCGCGCTCGTTGTAGTACCCCGTGTGATCGCCGAACGGACCTTCAAGTGCGAGTTCGAAGTCCGAGGCCGGCCGCGGCGGAGCGTCGGGCGGCACCGGAGTCGGTGCCGGTTCGGGACGGATATGGCCCTCGAGCACGAATTCGGACGATGCCGGAACCCGCAGATCGCTGCCAAGGCACTTGACCGTCTCGGTACGCCCGCCGCGAAGCAGTCCCGCGAACTGGTATTCGGAGAGGCTGTCGGGGACCGGGGTGACCGCACCCAGGATGGTGGCGGGATCTGCGCCCAACGCGACCGCAATAGGAAACGGCTGCCGCGGATGGGCCAGCGCATGGTCGCGGAAGTCCAGTGCGCCACCACGATGGGCGAGCCAGCGCATGATCAGCTTGTTGCGTCCGATCACCTGCTGGCGATAGATGCCCAGGTTCTGACGTAGCTTGTGAGGGCCGCGCGTGACGACCAGGCCCCAGGTGATCAGCGGGCCGGCATCGCCGGGCCAGCAGGTCTGAATTGGCAACCGGGACAGGTCGACCTGTTCGCCCTCCCAGACGATTTCCTGGCAAGGCGCCGAACGAACTTCCTTCGGCGCCATGTCCCACAGGGCGCTCTTCAGGAGCGCCACCTTGCCAAGGGCGTCCCGCATGCCCTTCGGAGCCTCGGGCTCCTTGAGGCTCGCCAGCAACTCGCCCACGTCGCGCAGGGCGCTGACATCCGCTGCGCCCATGCCCAATGCCACCCTCTGGGGAGTTCCAAACAGATTGGCGAGGACGGGAATCGTCTGCCCCTCAGGGCGCTCGAACAACAAGGCCGGCCCCGAGTTGCGGAGCGTGCGGTCGCAGATCTCCGTCATCTCTAACTTTGGCGAGACGGGTCGGCTGATCCGGCGGAGCAGGCCGGTCGCCTCGAGCCGGGCAACGAAGTCCCTAAGGTCCCGATATTTCATGGATCTTTGTTGCAAAGCAGCAAATTAGTTGCGACTCTAAATGAG
>DAOMFI010000006.1:43323-56349 GCA_035429725.1 Burkholderiaceae bacterium
GTGTTCTTTGGTCGGGAATTTATCCCATTCGTACTGGTTCCTGCCGTCGCCCCTGGGGCAAGGCGGGGATCCCGAGGATCCGATCCGGCTCGTGGGCCGTCGGCTCCAACGTACCAACCTGTGAGTGGCGACCGGTGGTCCCTGTGACCCGTGGCCGTTCAGCATAAGGAGGCACGCATGTCATCAGCCACGATTTCGTTACACCCGTCACCGGTGCGCCACTTCGCCTGGGTTGACGCTGTCCGCGATGTCCGCGACGGTGCTTTGGCAACCGTGCGCCTGGTCGTTACCTTTTCCGGATGCTCGGCCCTGTTGTTGGCGGCGGTGCTTCTATTGAGCGAAGGAGCACGTTCGACCCTCGTGTCGGCCTTCCGCGTGCCTTCGATGCTGCTGGTGACCGCCCCCGCCGTGGAGCCGGCCGAGGCGGCGGCCACGCCGGCGGGCACGGCCACTGAGACGCCGGTGGCGGCCGTCGATCCGCGTCAGAAGCACGTCGTGCAGTACCTGTCGCGCCGCTACCGTGTCGCGGAAGAGGCCACCCGGATGCTGGTTGCAGCGGCCTTCCAGATCGGAAAGGACAGCAAGCTCGATCCGCTGCTGATCCTCTCGGTCGTCGCAATCGAATCGAGCCTCAACCCGTTCGCCGAGAGCGCCATGGGAGCTCAGGGCCTGATGCAGGTCATGACGCGCGTGCACGCCGAGCGTTTCGAGCCCCATGGAGGGCACCTGGCTGCACTGGACCCCATCGCGAACATGAAAGTTGGCTCGGCGATCCTGAACGACCTGATCATTCGTGGCGGTTCGATCGAGCGTGGGCTTCAACTCTATGTCGGCGCCGGCAATCTGCCGGACGACGGCGGTTATGGCGCCCGGGTACTGGGCGAGCGTGCCCGCCTGGCCCTGGCCGCGACCGGGAAGGTCGACGCGGCCATTGCGGCAGGACGCACGGCAACTGCGGCCTCCGAGACGAAACCGGCCTCGACGGTGGAGTCCTCTGCGCCGACGATACAGCCCGTGTCGAGTCCACCTGCCGGTACGCTGCAGTCCGAAGAGACAGTGCGCGAGCGCGCCGTCTGAGTCGGCCTAGGACCCGGGCAGGCACGCCCGCCTCCGCTCGTCCTCGCAGGCGTTGCCTAAGGGACCAGATATCTCCGCAGCCGCTCCACGGCTTCAGACAGGCGCTCGTAGGATGTTGCATACGAGATGCGAACGAAGCGTTGCGGACTGTGGACGCCGAAGTCCTTGCCCGGAACCATGCAGACGCCCGTCGCCTGCAGCACGGACTCGACGAAGCGGTCGCTGTCGTCGCTGAACCGGCTGATGTCCGCGTACACGTAGAACGCCCCGTCCGGGCGCACCGGAACACCAAATCCCAGTTGTTCCAACGCCGGGACCAGGAAGTCGCGCCGGCGGCGGAACTCTTCTCGCTGCGCCTCGTAGACCTCGAGCGATTCCGGCTCGAAGCAGGCCAGCGCAGCGTGCTGCGCGACCGACGACGCGCAGATGTACAGGTTCTGGGCCAGCCGTTCGAGCGGCGACCGGAGGTTCGGTGGCATGACGACCCATCCGATCCGCCAGCCCGTCATCGCGAAGTACTTCGAGAAGCTGTTGATGACGATGACATCGTCGCTGAGGGCGAGCGCAGTCGACGCGATGTCGTCATAGGACAGCCCGAGGTAGATCTCGTCGCTGATCACGAAGCCGTCGCGCGCGTGCACCGCAGCGATGAGCTTGCCGAGCTCGCGGGACGCGATCGACGTGCCGGTCGGGTTCGAGGGTGACGCGACCAGTACGCCACGTGTGGCCGCGCCCCAATGCTGCTCCACCAACGCAGCATCCAGCTGGAAGCGGTTCTCGGGTCCCGTCGGCACAAGTCGCGCCCGACCTTCGAACGCGGTGATGAAATGGCGGTTGCACGGGTAGCTCGGGTCAGGCATGAGCACCTCGGCGTCCCGTTCGACCAGCGCGGCGCAGGCGAGCAGCAGCGCCCCCGACGCTCCCGCAGTGACTGCGATCGCCGCCGGGTCGACGCTGGCGCCGAAGCGGGTTGCGTACCACTCGGCAATACGTTCACGCAGCTGGGGCAGGCCGAGGGCGGGCGTGTACTGCGTGCATCCCTGTTCGATGGCAAGGGCCGCGGCCTTTCGTACCTGTACGGTCGCGGTGAAATCGGGTTCGCCGATGCTGAGGTGGATGACCGATCGTCCCGCCCCTTCCAGCGCTGCGGCCTGCTTGACGACCTCCATCACATGGAACGGTTCGATCCGCGCGGCACGGGCTGCGAGCGGGGTCATGGCACCTCCTCCCAGAACGGTCGGATTCTAGGACCGGGTCGCGCGGATGTTAGTAACCGCTATCTTATTTGACGTGGACAAAAAAAGAGCCTGTCACCTGGACGCACCCGCATTCGGTAGAAGAGGGAGGAGGAGAGGCACCGACTAGGGTTGCCGCGCCCAGGCCGTTTGACAGGCTCTGAAAGAGGTTATTTGGAGTCTAAGCAAGTATAGGCAAATGTCAAGTTTGTCTAGGTCAAATGAGGCGGTGCCCTGACCTCCCACTGCGTAGGATGCGATCGAGCTGACACAACGCCTGGCGAGCGGCCGCAGCTGCGGCGTGTACTGGTCACATTGCTCCGCGTCGTGGTGCCGCGCGAGCGGACGCCGGAAGCGGCGCGGATAATGTCCGCTCCTTGTGCCTGGGCGCTGCAATCCATGCCGACAACCGAACAAGCCGATTTGCGTCGTGCTGCACTCGAGTACCACGAGAAACCGCAGCCCGGAAAGATTTCGATCGCACCGACCAAGCAGCTGGTGAACCAGCGTGACCTGGCGCTGGCGTACTCGCCCGGAGTGGCGGCCGCGAGCGAAGCGATTCACGCGGATCCGGCGGCGGTTTTCCGCTACACGGCGCGCGCCAATCTTGTGGGCGTGGTCACCAATGGCACGGCGGTACTCGGGCTGGGAAACATCGGACCCCTGGCCGCCAAGCCGGTCATGGAAGGCAAGGCCGTCCTCTTCAAGAAGTTTGCGGGCATCGACGTCTTCGACATCGAGCTCAACGAACTCGACCCCGACCGGCTGATCGAAGTGATCGCCGCGCTCGAACCGACCTTCGGCGGCATCAACCTTGAAGACATCAAGGCGCCGGAGTGTTTCTACGTCGAGCGCAAGCTGCGTGACCGTCTGAAGATCCCCGTGTTCCACGATGACCAGCACGGCACGGCGATCATCGTGGGGGCGGCGATCCTGAATGGACTAAAGGTCGTCGGCAAGCAGCTCCAGCAGGTGAAGCTGGTCACCAGTGGCGCCGGCGCCGCTGCGCTGGCCTGCCTCGAGCTTCTGGTCGAACTCGGACTGCCGCGCCAGAACATCTGGGTCACGGACATCGAGGGCGTCGTCTATCGCGGCCGTACCGTGCTGATGGACGAAGACAAGGCGAAGTTCGCACAGGATACGAAGGCGCGGAAGCTCACCGAGGTGATCGCCGACGCCGACGTGTTCCTGGGGCTTTCGGCCGGCGGCGTGGTGAAAGGCGAGATGGTCGCGAAGATGGCGCCGCGCCCGCTGATCCTCGCGCTGGCGAACCCGACTCCCGAGATCATGCCGGAGGAAGTCAAGCGCGTGCGCGACGACGCGATCATCGCGACCGGACGGTCGGACTATCCGAACCAGGTCAACAATGTTCTGTGCTTCCCGTTCATCTTCCGTGGCGCGCTGGACGTCGGCGCGACGACGATCACGACCGAGATGGAAATCGCCGCCGTTCGCGCGGTCGCGAGCCTGGCGCAGGAGGAGCAGAGCGACGTCGTCGCCTCGGCCTACGGCATCACCAACCTCAGCTTCGGTCCGGAATACCTGATTCCCAAGCCGTTCGATCCGCGCTTGATCACGCGTATTGCGCCGGCCGTGGCGCAGGCCGCCATGGAGAGCGGGGTCGCCTCGCGGCCGATCGCCGATCTGTCGGCCTATCGCGATCAGTTGCAGCAGTTCGTCTATCACTCCGGCACGTTCATGAAGCCGATCTTCACGATCGCGAAGAATGCCGTCGCATCGGGCGGTAAGTCGCGGGTCGTGTTCGCCGAGGGTGAGGAGGAGCGCGTACTGCGCGCCGTCCAGGTTGTCATCGATGAAGGGCTCGCGCGCCCGATCCTGATCGGGCGTCCCGACATCATCGAGCGCCGGCTGCAGCGCTATGGGCTGCGGATGAGCCCGGGCACGGACTTCGAGCTCATCAACCCACAGTACGACGCCCGCTATCGTGATTACTGGGAGACGTATCACCGGCTCGCCGCGCGCAAGGGTGTGACCGCGCAATACGCCAAGATCGAGATGCGCCGCCGTCACACGCTGATCGGCGCGATGATGATCCACAAGGGCGACGCCGACGGCATGATCTGCGGCACGTTCGGCACGCACAGCCTGCACCTGAGCTACGTCGACCAGGTCATTGGCCGACGCCCGGGCTGCGGCGTTTACGCTGCGATGAACATCCTGATGCTGCCGGGCCGCCAGCTGGCAATGGTGGACACGCACGTGAACATCGATCCGAGCGCCGAGGAAGTGGCCGAGATCACGGTGCTGGCGGCCGACGAGTTGCGGCGCCTCGGCTTCGAGCCTTGCGTGGCGCTGGTGTCGCACTCCAATTTCGGATCGAGCAACGCTGCCTCCGCTTTGAAGATGCGCGCCGCGCTGGAACTGGTCCGTGCCCGCGCGCCTGAACTGGCGGTGGACGGCGAGATGCACGCCGACTGCGCGGTGGACGAAGCCATGCGGCAATCGATCATGCCCTTTTCGACGCTCAAGGGAGAGGCCAACCTCATCGTCTGCCCGAACATCGACACGGCCAATGTCGCCTACAACCTGCTGAAAGCGACCGCGGGGAACAACATCGCGATCGGCCCGATCCTGCTGGGCTCCGCCCGACCGGTCAACATCCTGACCTCGTCGGCCACGGTGCGTCGGATCGTCAACATGACAGCGCTGACGGTGCTCGAAGCAAACTCGGCGCGCCAGCCTGAGCTGCTCTGACGTGCTGCCGAAGGGATTCCGGGCGGTCCTGCTGGGACTGCTGGCGAGTGCGCTCGTGGCCTGCTCGCCGGGCGGTGCGCGAGAGCAGCCGGCCGGACTCTCTGGCGAAGTGGCATTGGCGGACCTGCCGCGGCAGGCTCAGGAAACACTCGACCTGATCAAGAAGGGTGGACCCTTTCCGTACCGGAGAGACGGGGCGGTGTTCGGCAACCGCGAGGGTCATCTGCCACGGCAGCCGCGCGGGTATTACACCGAGTACACGGTCAGGACTCCCTGGGAGCGCGACCGCGGGGCACGGCGGATCGTCGCGGGCCGAGGCCCCTCGGGCAATCCGGCGACCGGCGGCGAGTACTACTACACCGACGATCACTACAACTCGTTTCGACGGATACGCGAATGACGCAGGGTTCCGACAGTGCTCCGGGCCGGTTGTCCAGCCATGTGGTGCGTTCGATGCGTGGGCTCGACCTTGCCGAGGTGCGGAAGTGGGCCAAGCACGGCGGGCAGCGGCTGATCGAGGTAGATCTCGCCGGCTGCGTCGACAAACCTGCGGTCCTACGCGCGATCGCGCAGGCGTTTGCACTCCCGTCCTGGTTCGGGATGAACCTCGACGCCCTGTACGACTCACTGTCGGAGTTGCGCGAGCAAGCGCCGGCGGAGGGCTACGTCGTGCTGCTCGACCGGCTGCCGCGCACCGCCCTGTTTGAAGCCGAGCAGCGGGCCGCGCTGCTCGATGTCTTCCGCGACGTCGTCGACGCTTTCGCGGAAGCGGGGATTCCCTTCCGCGTGTTGTACAGCTGAGCTTTCAGCCGCGCGGCATCATCTTTGAGAGTTCGGCCAGCGCGCCGTCAAGGCCGCCTGCCGGCACCTGACCCTGGGGTGTCATGCGGTCGATCATCTGCGGCAGCAGGTCGGCGAGTCCACCCGAGAGCGAACCGAGGTCCATGCCGCTGCTGGCGGCCATCTGCTGCAGCTGCCCCTGCCCGAAAACCTGCATCAGCTGCTCAGGAGAAATCGGCAGGTTCTGGCCCGTCGAGATCCACGAGTTCAGCTCGGCGCCGAGACCGGCCTGCTGGAACTGCTGGGCCAGGCCCGAAAGTCCGCCGAACTGACCGTTGCTGGAGAGCATCTGCAACAGTATCTGGAGCAAGGGGTTCGCGGCACCTTGCTGTGGTGCCGCCGAGGAACCGGCAAGGCCCGAAAGCAGCGATTCGAGAATGTTCACGAGATCTCCTTGGAAGTCAGCGACGTCGGAATCAAGCATCCGATGGTGCGCAGGGTCAGGATCGGAGGTCGCCCGCCAGCGCCTGGAGGACGACGAGTGCGGCGAGGCCTGCGGTTTCAGTGCGCAGGATACGCGGGCCCAAGCGTGCGGGACGATAACCCGCCTGCGCGGCGAGCGCCTGCTCCTTGTCGTCGAAGCCGCCCTCGGGGCCGATCGCCAGGGCGATGGCCGCGACCGCGTTGGCTGCCGCCAGCAGGGGTTCGGCGGCGCGCGGATCGAGCACGATGCCGCGCGCGCCCTGCGCGACCGCGTCCCGCAGGCCGCGCTCGAGCGAAGCGGCAGCCGTGATGTTAGGCAGCCGGTTGCGTCCGCTCTGGCAGCAGGCCGCGATGACGATCTCGCGCAGGCGGGCGAGCCGCCGCTCCATGCGTGGTCCATCCAGATGGACCACACTGCGCGCCGTCGGCACGAGCGTAATGTCCGTCACGCCAAGCTCGACCGCCTTTTCAGCGATCCACTCGAGCTTGTCGGTGGCCACCCAGGCCTGCACGAGTGTCACCGCGAGCGGTGACTCGCGCTCGACGGCGTCAAACCGGTCCAGGTGCGCCCAGGCGCGGGCCCCTTGCACGCCAAGGTACGCGAAGTACTCACCGCCCTTGCCGTTGAACACGGTGACAGGATCGCCTTCTCGCAGGCGCAGGACGCGGACGGCATGGTGCGCCACCTCGGGCGGAAGCGGCGTTTCATCGCCTTCGGCGAGAGCGGTATCGACAAAGAAGCGCGCCTGCGGCATCCCGGCAAATCTCCTCGGGGGCAAGCTTACGGCGGGAGTCCGTGTTCCGCGCGTGACAACGGAACAAAAAGGCCGGCGTGTGCCGGCCTTCGGTTTGAGCCGCTGCCGCGCGGCAGCTGCGCTAAGCGAACGTCAGGCGGCCCGCAGATGCGCGACGCGCGCACTGCCGCTGGGCGCGGGCGAACCAACCAGGTCCTGGACGAACAGCGGCAAGGTGAAGAGCGCCGCATGCATCGCCGGGTGGTAGAAGCGCAGGTCACCGATCTTCCGCTCCGTCAGCCGCTGGGCGATGGTTTCCAGCGGCATCACGCGCGGATCGACGGTGTCACTTGCCACCGCCAGGCACCACTGCGAGCCATAAAGCGGGATGAAAAGCGACAGGGGGGCGACGTGACGGAAGACCTTCTGCAGGTTCGCGGCGTTCTTGCGCACGGTGTCCGTCTGATAGACGGGCGAGCCCAGGTGCAGCGTCAGCAGGCCGCCAGGTTTGAGGCAGCGCTGGCACATGCGGAAGAATTCTTCCGTGTACAGATGGAACGCCGGCGTGTCGGGATCCGTGAGGTCCAGCACGATCATGTCGAACTTCTCGGCGGTCGACTTCACGTACTCGTAGCCGTCGCCGATCCTGATCTCGAGGCGCGGATCGTCGAGTGCGCCCTTGTGGATGCTGCCGAGGTAGCGCCGCGAAATGTCGATGACCACGGGATCGAGCTCCGCCATCACGACGCGCTTGATGCTCGGATGCTTGAACAGTTCCTCGGACGATCCGCCGTCGCCGCCGCCGATGACCAGGACTGACTCCGGGTGCGGATGCGCAAGCGCCGCCGGGTGCGTCATGCACTCGTGATAGAAAAACTCGTCGCCCTCGGACGTCATCAGGCGACCGTCGAGGCGGAAGAGCCGCCCGAACTGGTGCGTGTCCAGCACTTCAACGCGCTGATAATCGGACTCGATTTCCGCCAGCTTCTCCTTGATCGTGAAGCCGTAGCCGGAGTGCGCGTTCAGCCAGTCGAAGCTCAACTGTCCCGGCTGGTGATCGGCCACCGGGGCGATCGCCGGAGTCGCGGCCGAAGTGCCGAGTGCGACGTCGCCGCGCGTGATCCGGTTGACGACCTGACTCTGCGGCCGGAAGGCGACCAGCAACGTGTCGAAGAGCTGTTCGGCCTTGCCGGTGTTGTCCTCGGTGAAGTTGCAGACGTAGACGTCGAGCGTCACGCCGCGCCGCTCGGGCCAGGTGTGAATGGCGAGGTGGGACTCGGCAAGCAGGATCGTGCCCGTGATGCCGCCCGGCTGGCCGTTCCAGTCCGGGAAGACATGCCACGTCTCGTCGACGATGGTGAGATTGGCGTCGAGCGTGGCCTTGCGGCACAGCGACGACAGCGTTTCAAGATCCGTGAGAGAGGCTGCGTTGCAGCCGCATTCGAACAGATCGCCAGTCAGGTGAAGGCCTTGCATCTTCGTCCCCCAGCAGGTCCGCCCTAATCGACCTGAATCGCGACTCGCGTCGCAACCCCACGATCCGGGACCCACGCGCTGTGGCGCGGCACGTAGGTCCTAGCAGCTTGCGCTGCTCCTGCTGGCTTTGGCGGGATGCTGCCTAACGGCACGTTGCCTTCGTTCGCTTGCGGTTCTTGCAGAGCGAATCTGGCGCCCGTTGCTTCCTTTTCTGGTTCCGGATCGAATTTGGAAAAGCCGTGCATAGTACCGCAAACCGCCGCGTACTCAAGCACTTGGAGCGTGCTCACGGGTAAGTTTGGAGTGGCGGTTCAACTGCGCACTGTCCGTCGTCAACGCCCGGCACTGCCGCCTGCCTTGAGCGGCGTCGGCAGCGGCGTGTTTGCTAACATTTCGCCTCTGCGGTTGCGCTGGCGGCCCGTGGTTTGCCGATGACGCCGCGTTGGCCCGCCACCTCACTGCTCCATTCCAAGACGCGCGACGATGAACGACGCCCCAACCCTACGCGCGGCCTCACCGTCCTTGCGCACCCAGATGGCCAATGCGCTGCGCGCGCTGGCCATGGACGCTGTCCAGAAGGCCAATTCCGGCCATCCGGGGATGCCGATGGGCATGGCGGAGATCGCCCTCGCGCTCTGGGGTGGACATCTCGCCCACAGCCCGGAGAACCCGCAGTGGCTGAATCGCGACCGGTTCGTGCTCTCCAATGGGCACGGCTCGATGCTCCAGTACGCGCTGCTGCATCTCACCGGCTACGCGCTGCCGATGGAAGAGTTGATCCGCTTTCGCCAGTTCGGCAGCCGGACGCCCGGCCATCCCGAGTTCGGTCTGACGCCGGGCATCGAGACGACGACGGGGCCGCTGGGCCAAGGGTTGGCCAACGCGGTTGGCATGGCGCTGGCCGAGAAACTGCTGGCCGCCGAGTTCAATCGGCCGGGCTTCGACATCGTCGACCACCGAACCTATGTATTCGTCGGCGACGGGTGCCTGATGGAGGGCGTGTCGCACGAAGCGGCGTCGCTCGCCGGGACCTGGCGGCTCGCCAAGTTGATCGCGATCTACGACGACAACGGCATCTCGATCGATGGCCACGTGCAGGGCTGGTTCAACGACGACACGGCCCGACGCTTCGAGGCGTACGGGTGGAACGTCATCGGTCCGGTTGACGGCCACGACGTCGATGCCGTGGACCGCGCGCTCGCGGCGGCCAAGGGCGAGACGCAGCGGCCGACGCTGATCATCGCGCGCACCGTCATCGGAAAGGGTTCGCCGGGCCGCGCGGGCAGCGAGAAGGCGCATGGGGAGGCGCTGGGCGAAGCCGAGATCGCCGCCACGCGGACCGCGATCGGCTGGCCGCACGCGCCCTTCGTCGTTCCGGGCGAGGTCAGCGCCGCGTGGGATGCGCGTGCGCGCGGCCGTCGGCTCGAGTCCGCGTGGAACGAACGCTTCGACGCCTATGCGCGCAAGTTCCCGCGGGAGGCCGCCGAGCTCCAGCGGCGTGTCGCGGGCGAGCTGCCCGGCGACTACGCGCCGGCGCTGGCGGCCGCGATCGACGCAGCGGCGGCGAAGCGCGACACCCTCGCCACGCGCAAGGCCTCACAGCTTGCGCTCGAAGCGCTTGCGCCGGTCCTGCCCGAACTCCTCGGAGGCTCCGCGGACCTCACCGGCAGCAACCTCACCCGGTGGAGCAAGGCCAGGGCGCTCGCGCCGGATGCGCTCGACGGCCGCCACATCCACTACGGCGTGCGCGAATTCGGCATGAGCGCGATTGCCAACGGCATCGCGCTGCACGGCGGCTTCATTCCCTTCGTCGGCACTTTCCTGGTCTTTTCCGACTATGCACGCAATGCGGTGCGCATGTCGGCGCTGATGAAGCAGCGCGTGATCTACGTCTTCACGCACGACTCGATCGGGCTCGGAGAAGACGGGCCGACGCACCAGGCGGTGGAGCACGCGTCGAGCCTGCGCCTCGTCCCCAACCTCGATGTCTGGCGTCCGGCCGATCCGGTCGAAACGCTGGTGGCCTGGGCCGCAGCTCTCGAGCGGCGCGAGGGTCCGACCAGCCTGCTGCTGTCGCGCCAGAACGTGGCCTACGTGGCCAAAGAGCGCGACGTGTCCGACGTGCGGCGTGGCGCCTATGTGCTGGCGGAAGCAGCGGGCGGCGCGCGGCGCGCGCGCGCGGTGCTGATCGCAACCGGTTCTGAACTGCCGCTCGCTGTCGAGGCGCAACGGGTGCTGGAGGCTTCCGGCGTGCCGGTGCGCGTGGTGTCGATGCCATCGACTTCAGTGTTCGACCGCCAGCCGGTCGAGTACAAATCGAGCGTGCTGCCGCGGGGTGTGCCGCGCATTGCCATCGAGGCGGGCGTGACGGATTTCTGGTGGAAGTACGTTCGCGCAGACGGTGCGGTGATCGGGGTCGATCGCTTCGGCGATTCCGCGCCGGCCGCCGACGTCTTCAAGCACTTCGGATTCACGGTCGACAATGTCGTCGCCACCGTGAACGCCGTCATTGCAGAGGGGAAGAGGAAGTGACCATCAAAGTTGCCATCAACGGCTACGGCCGCATCGGCCGCAACATCCTGCGCGCGCACTATGAAGGCGGCAAGAAGCACGACATCCAGATCGTCGCGATCAACGACCTCGGCGATCCGCAGACCAACGCGCACCTGACGAAATACGACACGGCGCACGGACCGTTCCCCGGCACGGTGGCGGTCGACGGCGATTCCATGGTTGTCAACGGCGACCGTATCAAGGTGCTGGCCAACCGCAATCCGGCCGAACTGCCGTGGGCAGCGCTCGGCGTGGATGTCGTGCTCGAGTGCACAGGGTTCTTCACCAGCAAGGAAAAGGCCTCCGCGCACCTGAAGGGCGGCGCGAAGAAGGTCATCATCTCGGCGCCCGGGGGCAAGGACGTCGACGCGACCATCGTCTACGGCGTCAACCATGGTGTCCTGAAGCCGGCGCACACGGTGATCTCGAATGCGTCGTGCACGACCAACTGCCTCGCGCCGCTGGTCAAGCCGCTGCACGAGAAAATCGGGCTGGTCAACGGCCTGATGACGACGGTGCACGCGTACACCAACGACCAGGTGCTCACGGACGTCTATCACGAGGACCTGCGCCGCGCGCGCGCCGCGGCCCACAACATGATCCCGACCAAGACCGGCGCCGCGGCGGCAGTCGGCCTGGTGCTGCCCGAACTCAACGGCAAGCTCGACGGTTTCGCGATCCGCGTGCCGACGATCAACGTCTCGATCGTCGACCTGTCCTTCATCGCCGCGCGCGACACGACGGCTGACGAGGTCAACGGCATCATGAAGGCGGCCGCCGCCGGCGAGCTGAAGGGCGTGCTGGGCTACAACACCGATCCATTGGTCTCCAGCGACTTCAACCACGACGCGCGTTCGTCGATCTTCGACGCCACGCTGACCAAGGTCTCGGGCCGCCTCGTCAAAGTCTCCAGCTGGTATGACAACGAATGGGGCTTCAGCAACCGGATGCTCGACACGACGGTTGCGTTGATGGCCGCGAAGTAGGCGGCCGTCGAAGGGGCAGGTTCGTTGGGGCGGAGGCTCACCTCGCGCAACGCGCGAGGTTAAGCCGCGCAGCGGCGGCCGCAGCCACAACGCCCGGCTGAGCAACCGGATGCTCGACACGACGGTTGCGTTGATGGCCGCGAAGTAGGCGGCCGTCGAAGGGGCAGGTTCGTTGGGGCGGAGGCTCACCTCGCGCAACGCGCGAGGTTAAGCCGCGCAGCGGCGGCCGCAGCCACAACGCCCGGCTGAGCAACCGGATGCTCGACACGACGTTTGCCTGTTGTCTTGCCGCGGACGCGGGTCCGCACAAGGCCCTGCAGCCACCGATCGGTGGGGTCCCGCTAGTGCGTTCGGCCGAGGCTCCGGAAACCATTCAGACACCTTGCCTCCAGTAATCTCGGCGGCACTCTCGCGCGTTGATGGGGTCAGAGCCTCTGACATGCGCGTCGTTCCTCCGGGAACGGCGATTTCGTCCGGCTTTTCGGCCGTCCGGGACGGCAGCAGCTCTGACAGCATCGGGAACCGGCGGTTGACGTGACCGACGGCTGGCAACAGGTTCAGGAGCACATTCAGTGATACGACCCCTCCACATCGCCTTTGTCGCCTCCATCGCCGCGGTCGTGGCGACGGCGTGGCCCGCGTCCAGCGCGTACTCCACGGGTCTGATGACCCAGAAGCAGGCGGCGCTGCAGGGCCTGGTCGCCACGCGCAAGGTTCCTGAGCAGAAGGTCGACAAGCTGATCGTGCGCCTGCGCACCGGCAAGTCCCAGGCCCAGGCGAGCGCGATGTCCGCCGACCGGGCGCAGGCCCTAGCCCGTTCCGCGGGTACAGGAATGAAGGCGCTGCGCACGCTGGCGGGCGGCTCGCACCTGATGCAGCTCGACGGCCCGATCACGGTGTCCGAAGCGCGTGCCGTTGCGGCGCGCCTGGCGCAGGACCCTTCCGTCGAATACGCCGAGCCAAACATCCGCTTCCGTGCGCTGGCGA
>DAOMFI010000007.1:0-55646 GCA_035429725.1 Burkholderiaceae bacterium
GCGAGGGGTTCTTCAAGCGCTATCCGGTCCTGCGGCAACAGGCCGAGCGCACCCTGGTGCGGCCGGAGTCGCCCGTCATGCCACTCGAGCGCCTGCGCCCCGCGCGTGAACTCGACGGCTCGCAGGGCACGCTGCGGGCGCCACGCCATTCCTGCGTGCTCGCGGCCAACAACGACTACGACGCCGTGCAGGCTTGGTTATCCCTGCAGGAGGCGCCCGCCACGCGCCGCGCCTACCGTAAGGAAGCCGAGCGCCTGCTGTTGTGGGCCATCGTCGAGCGAAGCAAGCCATTGTCGTCATTGACGACCGAGGATGCGATCGCCTACCGGGCGTTCCTCCGCCGCCCGACGCCGAAGGAGCGCTGGGTCGGACCGGTGACACTCAGAGCGTCACCGGACTGGCGTCCCTTCCAGGGGCCGCTGTCGGCCCGCTCGGCGGCGTACGCACTGCAAGTGGCCAACGCGCTGTTTCGCTGGTTGACCGAGCAGCGCTACCTGTTAGCCAACCCGTTCGCCGGGGTCAAGGTCAAGGGTGCCAGCCGCGCCGGTTCAATGGATGCGCGGCGCGCGTTCACCGAGCATGAGTGGCGGTTGATTCGAAACTGGGCCGACAGCGCCGAGTTCGAAGCACAGTGGAGCGAGGCGGCGGTCATTCGAATGAGATTCCTGCTGGACTTCCTGTATGCAACGGGCCTGCGCGCGTCGGAGTTGGTGGGCGCAACGCTGGGCGACATTCGGGTCGATGACGACGGCAGTCACTGGCTTGACGTACGCGGCAAGGGAGGTACGGAGGGCAGCGTGGTGCTACCGAGCCTGGCGCGGACCGCGCTGACCACTTACCTGCGATACCGCGGCCTGCCGGTTCTGCGCACGCACTGGGTACCGACGACGCCACTCGTTGCGAGTATCGCGGAAGATCCTGGGCCGATTGGGGCAACGCGACTTTGGACCGTCATGAAGCGATACTTTGAGGCGGTCGCCACGATGCTTGCAACCATCAGCCCGGCCACCGCGGTGAAAGCAAGGTCCGCCTCACCCCATTGGATGCGACACACGCACGCGACGCATGGACTGGAGCGAGGAGTCGACGTCACGGCGATGCGGGACAATTTGCGGCACTCTTCGATCGCCGTGACGTCAACTTATTTGCATGCAGACGACAGGCGACGGGCTAGTTCGCTGTCAAAGGCGTTTACCAGATCGTGACAACGCTGGGACATGTGCGGCTACTTCCACAGTCGACCCCTAGCCGACAAGAGATGCAATCGTCTGGCCGATCGGACTGGGATGTCGTTCACAAGGTTTGCTCTGCCTAAGTAGCTTCGAGCGTGACGAATCGCTCGGTCAGGGTGGCCAGCGATCGATAGTAGGAAGTCGCTGCCGCAGAGTTAACGTTCGCCGCAAACGGGCCGACCCACCGACCGAGATGTGAGGCAACGAAGCGTTGCCGTAATTCGGATGCCTTGATCTTGCCGCCCGGATCGTTCATCGCATCAGCTCGCGCCTCCTTGAAGATCAACGTGTACAAGTACTCGAGTTCGGCGGCGATGTGATCCGGCAGGTCGCGAAAGTCCTCGCTGATCTCGAAGCCGCCCTCGCCATAGCTCGCTATCAGCGCCTGCGTGACTTCGTGGAGCCTTGATAGGTCTTTCTCTCCCAGCCAGAAGGACTCGTAAGGTGCCGCCAGCGGTCCGGTCGGGTTCAGAAAGAGGCGCGTGTAATCCACCAACAATTCTTCAAGCGACTGCGCCTTGAAGTTCTGGGCCAGCGCCCTGGCCGAAGCAGCCATTTGGACGTCCAGTTGTTCCGCCGCTGCCTGCATCGAACCAAAGACGTCTTCCTCGATGAACGCCAGTCCCGGCTGGTAGTAGCAGGCGGCCAAAAGCCGGCACAGGTCCGCGCGGGCGGCGGCGCGCCCTACGTGGGAGTCGCTCATTGGTCTTCCTCAACATGAAAAGGGGCGGGTCTTGTCCGCCCCAGTTTCGCACCACTCAGGAATCAGGCGCGCGTGCTGTACTTACCCACGTAATGCACGTTCGGCCGAGTGCCCGCTTCTTCCTTCAAGCGGAAAGACTTCTTGGCCTTCAGCACCTGTGCAATTTCGGACGTCGAGTCCTCCTGGTCACCGAAGATCCGCGCCTTCGACGGACAGACTTCGACGCAGGCCGGCTGCAGGCCATTCGTGGTCCGGTGATAGCAGAAAGTGCACTTTTCAACGACCCCCGACTTGCGGATGGGCTGCACTTCGCCACCGGTCCAGGCCGTCATGTTCGGCACCGGAGTGCCGGCCCGTTGCGCGGTTTCGGCCGCAGACGCCGTGCAGCCCGGAATCAGCGCGGTCTTGTTCACCCAGAATGGCTGAGTGCTTTCGTCCTTGAAGTTCATGCTCAACACGCTGTAGGTCTCACCGCTCAGGCTCGACTCGTCAATCGCCGGGCTGCTGTACGGGCACGCGGCCATGCAGGCGCCGCAGCCGATGCAAAGCGCCGGGTCGTGCAGCGTGATGCCTTCGGCCGTCTTGTACATGGCCTTCGGATTGACCGGGCAGGCTTCCACGCACGCCGCGTTGCTGCAGTGGTTGCACAGCACCGGCATGACCCAGTGGGTCGTGTTCGGGAACGTGCCCTCGGTCTTCATCACGAAGTCCGCCCAGTTGAACGTCTGATCGTTGCCCCGGGTGCGGGTGTTGTTTTCAGCTTTGCAGGCGATCGCGCAGGCTCCACACCCGACGCACCGCTGCAGGTCGATGACCATGCCGTATCTCATCTCGATCTCCTTCAGCTCGTCGGTGGGGTCAGGCCTTGGCGATCCGCACGCCGGTGAAGCCACCGTTGCGGGCCGTCGAGCCACTGAGGCGGTCGTAGTCATCGACCAGGATGTCGTTGTTGCTGCCGCCGCGCGGGATGGCCTTGGCGAAGTCCTTCGCCGCGATGCCACCGTAGGCCCAGTGGCCTTGCCCGTAGCACTTCGTGACCGTGCCGGGCCGCACACCCTCCCATAGTTTGAGCTTTACTGTCATCGAGCCAGAAGGCGACGTGACCTTGACCATGTCGCCGGTCTTCAGGCCAAGCTTCGAGCCGTCGGCCGGATTCATCTTCAGCACGTCGTCCCACGAGACATCGCCCGGGTCGACCTTCTTGAACTCCTGGTACCAGGTCAGGTTCGCCGAACGGCCCTCACGGTTCAGGCGGGACTTGTAGTCGATAAACGTGAATGGGTACTCGGCCACGCTGCCGTGCCGCTTCGGCGGCTCGTAGTGCGGAACGAAGACGCGCTCGCCGCGTGCGACATAGCCAGACACGGTCAGGATGTCATCGACCGAGGTGTTGTACTTCTTGGCGTGCTCCTCGAGACCCTTCTTCATTGTCTCGCTGTAGAACTCGAACTTCTTGGTGGCGGTCGCGAACTTCCCACCCCAGCCCTTCTTCAGCGGGTAGCGAGCGCTGCTAAAGATGCCCTTCTTCCTGAAGTCCGCCCAGCCTGCCACCAGCGCGTCTCCTTTGAGCGGCTCCTTCGCCATCCACAGCGGCGCACTGGTGATCTTCGTGGCGACCTCGGAGAACTCGATCGCGGTCGTCGGCAGCTTGCCGGTTTCGGGATCCTTGAACTCCTTCGAGTAGTAGTCGAAGAGGTTCGGGAAGCCCTTCTTCGCCAGCTTCTCGGCCAGCAGCCACATCACTTCGGTTTCTTCCTGCTTGACATCCCACAGGCGCTTGACCGCAGCCTGCTGGATCGAGGCGTAGCCGTAGCCGTTGCCCATGTTCGTGACGATCGACCAGCCTTCGGCCGAGTTAAACGTCGACGGCAGCACGATGTCGGCGAACTGCGTCATCTCGGATGCGTTGGTCACCATGTGCACGAAGAACGGCACCTTGGCCATCGCCTGGTCCCAGCGCTGCGCGCCGGTGCAGGAGAAGTTGAAGTTGGCCCACGACGCAAGGAAGACCTTGGCTGCGCCCGGATCCTTCAGCATGCCGTTGGCGACATTGTTGGTGACGACCCCGCTGCCTGGCCGCGCGTTCATCATCGCCGGCATGTCCTTCGCGCCACGACCATCCAGCTTCTTGCCCTTGCTCCCGGCCTTGGCCAAGTCGTCGACGTACTTGTCGGAGCTCGCGAACTTGCCGGTCGTCACACTGCTTGACTGCCAAACGCCGCCCTCGGCATCAACCGAACCGAGCAGTCCGTTCAATGCATAGACGGCCATCGCCGCGTAGGTGCCGCGCGGTGTCATGGCCGCACCCGGCCCCATCCAGACGATGCACTTCGATCCCGCCTTGCCCATCGCGCGCGCGACGCGAACGATCTGCTCGGCCGGAATCAGCGTGTCCTTCGCCGCAACTGCAGGCGTGAGGTCTTTCAGTTCAAGATTCCACCAGCGCACGACACCGAACGTTTCCTTTTCGACGAAGGCCGCCTCGTCGACTGTCTTGCCAGCGACGAAGAGATTCCTGCCTTCCTTGAAATCGCCGACGAACTCCCTGCTCCAAAAGCCTTCGGTCAGCAATACATGCGCCAGCGCGCCGGCGAGCGCACCGTCGGTGCCGGGATTGATCGGCATCCATTCCTGCGCCTTTGCAGCGACGTTCGAAAGCCGTGGGTCGACCGCGACAACCGTACCGCGAGCGAGGATCTCGTGGAAGCGAACGATGGTGTTCGGCACCATGCGGTTCGACGCCAGTGGGTCGCAGCCCCAGACCACGAGGCAGTTTGTCTTCTCGAGGTCGTAGTCGCGATAGCCGAAGAAGCCCTGCGTCAGCCCCGGCCCCATCTTCTCCGCCTCGGCGCAGATTGCGCTGTGCGAGAAGTAATTTGGCGTGCCGAAGATCTTCGGCAACGTGCCGTAAAGCAGATCGGTGGACGTCGGCGAATAGCGACCGCGCATGTAGACGAGCTTTTCGGGTTCGTTCGACTTGCGCAGTTCAACCATCTTGCTGGCGACGATGTCGAGTGCCTCGTCCCAGGTCACCGGCACCCACTTCGGATCGACACCGCGGCCCTTGGCCGGATTGGTGCGCTTCAGCGGCACCTTGATGCGATCGGGGTCGTACACCTGCGCCGGAATCATGTGCCCGCGTGGACAGACGTAGCCGTGATTGGTCCTGGACGCCGGATTGCCGCGCACGCGCACCGCGCGGCCGTCCTGCACGAAGATCTGGATCGCGCACCACTGGGTGCAGCCCTGGCACGTACTGGCGACCCACTCACCCTTGGCAGCGCTGCCGCCCCTGTGCTGACGCGGCGCCATCGCTGCAGATACTGGTTCAGTGGTCGCGCAACCTGCAGAAAGCAGGGCGGCCGTGGCGGCGCTCGCCGCGATGAACTCCCGTCTCGTCAGTCTCATCAATGCTCTCCTCGCCGCGCAAACTCAGAATTCGAAAGATGGATTCAGTCGTTGGACGGACGTTCCTCCGCTTCAGGAATCTCGATTTGACGCAGAGCAACGGCGGGCTGAGACAAACAACGACGCGGCGTTCAGACATGACAAAGTTTGAGCGTCTTAGTCAACTATTCTGCGGGAGTTGTGCGACTTCAATCGTATGCAGCGCGTTAGGCGCCAACCCGCAGCCGGGTGATTGGACTGTCCAACGAACAACGTGGTCGGTGTGTCCTGCTTGCTGCTTAGAGTTGTGGTCGCCAACCGGCAGTTGTTCGAATTCGCCGCGGCGAAATTCGCCGGCCTTGATTCGCGCCTTTGACGCCATCGCCGGCCCGCAACGGCAGCTTTCCGGAGCGCGCCACGCGTCCGCTCTTAGGCAAACTGGACGGGGTCGCCAAATGACCGGTAGTGGCCGACCAAGGACACGGACCCCTTTCTAATGCCATTTTGCGGACGGACGACAGCCCAGTTAGTTTGCTAAAGCGCGGGGATTGCACGGGCGATGCGGTACGCGAATTCCCGTCCGGTTGGGCTCTTGTGCGACATCGGCCGCATGCGGATGTGTTCGTCCTTGGGGACTCCGTCGGCGATCCAGCGCGCCACGGTAAGTCGCGCGACCAGCAACAGCACATCGTCATCGGACAGTCGTTGCCCATCCTGCCGGCAGATCAGTTGCAGGCAATGCGCGTCATTGCGTGGGCGCCGATCGGCGTCCAGCGCGATGTACCACCGATCCTCGAACCCGATGTCCAGGCAATAGAAGTAGCGCAGGATTCCTGCGTCCGGGTCGCGGTACGCCCACTGCCGCGGCCCTTTTGCCGGATCCTCCGGCACATAGGATCCGGACTCGAAGCTCGGCCGCATTTGGGCGAAGTACCCTTCCATCTCGTTGAGGCTGTGGGCGATTTCACGCATTAGTGTTTCGCCCGGGCCAAGAGTGGGTCGACGCGACTTCGGGCTGTCCAGCTTGACTAGCGCAGGACGAACCGACGAGCGACCCCACGTTCCGTCGCCGGTGCCCATCGACGTCGCAAATCCCTCCTCGATGGACAACGCGGCCGCCGAACGGTAACGGTTGAATGTAGGGAGGTCCTCGGCGATTATCGTGTCATGCAGGGCGAGGAACCGATCCTCGGCGATCTCGATCTGCTGCGCGCTGGCACCTTTGACGGGCTCGCTTCTGCTTTGCAGCTTCATCAGCCGCTCGTTCTCCTGCGTGCCCTTCTTAAGCCAGGCAGGAGCACGGGGTGAGTCTGGCGACCACGTCCCTTCGACTTGATTGCCGGCATTGTCTCTGCTGCGGATCAGGCGATCGAAGGGAAACGGTCCGTCGCAGGACACAATCTGCAGAACAAGGTGCCGATCCGGACCGTTGGGCGTTGATCGGAGAGGCAGTGCATGGCACTTCAGCGTGCTGGTGCCACGAAACGGCATGCAAGTGCCGGGGAAGCGGGACTCACCTTCACCGGGCATTTGGAGGGTGCGATGGATCATTTTTGCGCCTTCGGCGGCCTGATCGTCCATCAGGATCCGGGCGATGGTCGGAGCGTCAGCGTTCGGGACCTTCATACGTAGTCGCACCGCTGCGACGCGCCCGTTTCGATCGAAGTAGGACTTCGGGTTGAGCAGCCACTGAACGTTGTCGGCAAAGAACGCACCTGCAAACAGTGCTCGCGCCAGTACAGAACTGGTCGCGTAATAGAAGCGGATCACCTCGGGTGCCGGAATCAGGACTGAGTAAGGATCGGCCCCGTTCGCGATCGCGACGCACCACGATCTGGCATGGATGTGCGATCCCAATTGAAAATGCGTGCGCGGGATCACATAGTGGTCGTTGTCCTTGGCGCCCGTGAGAATCGCCTCGGCCGAGGTCGTGTCGACCTTCAGTTTGACGAGGGGCAGGCGAGGCGAACAGCGCGACTTCATCTGGCCGTCCTGCCAGCGCGACCCGATGAGCAGAAAGGGCAACTGCCCGACGCCAATGCGGCACTCTCGCGACGGCGGCTGCAAATGAGGCGCGAGGCCGGGGACTACAGAGCTGAAGTGGACGAGTATTCGAGGTTCGCTTGGAACGTCAGGGTTCCGGACCACGGGTCCGAACCAGCGCAGTTCCCAGAGGCCGGATCCGAGGCCCTCGATCTCCTTGACCGGTGGGACGCGGAGGGTGGGCACCGGCTACCGAAGCTCCGATCCAGTCGCCAATAGCGGTGCTCAGTCGCCTTTAGCGATGGACGTGTCAACGACGCCCGCCGCGTGCGCCTGCTGGTCGGCGTGGTAGCTCGAGCGCACCAGCGCGCCGCAGGCCGCGTGCGAGAAGCCCATCTTTGCCGCCTCGGCCTCGAACATGCGGAAGACGTCCGGATGAACGTAACGGCGCACCGGCAGATGATGATTGGTGGGTGCGAGGTACTGGCCGACCGTCAGCATGTCGACGTCGTGCGCGCGCAGGTCGTGCATCACCGCGAGGATCTCGTCGTCGGTCTCGCCGAGCCCGACCATCAGCCCGCTCTTGGTCGGCACACCGGGCACGCGCCGCTTGAACTCCGCGAGCAGCGTCAGCGAGTGCCGGTAGTCGGAGCCGGGGCGCGACTCGCGATAGAGACGCGGCACCGTCTCGAGGTTGTGGTTCATGACGTCGGGCGGGGCGGCCTCAAGGATTGCGAGCGCGCGTTCAAGGCGCCCGCGGAAGTCCGGCACCAGCACCTCAATCTTGGTCGTGGGCGAGAGTTCGCGCGTCGCGCGGATGCAGTCGACGAAGTGCTGCGCGCCGCCGTCCTTCAGGTCGTCGCGGTCGACCGAGGTGATGACGACGTACCGGAGCTTCAATGCGGCGATCGTCTTTGCGAGGTTGACCGGCTCGTCGGCGTCGAGCGGATCGGGCCGGCCGTGGCCCACGTCGCAGAACGGGCAGCGGCGCGTGCACTTGTCGCCCATGATCATGAAAGTCGCCGTGCCCTTGCCGAAGCACTCGCCGATGTTGGGGCAGGTCGCTTCCTCGCACACGGTGTGCAGCCGGTGCTCGCGCAAAATCGACTTGATCTCGTAGAAGCGCGTCGACGGCGAGCCCGCCTTCACCCGGATCCAGTCGGGCTTGCGCAGCGCTTCGCCCGCCGCCACCGGCTTGATGTCGAACTTCTTGAAAACCTTGCCCGTCTTGGCCTCGCCCTTGAGTTTGGCGAAGGGGTCGCGGGTTACGGGTGGCGCGTCGCTGGACATGGAAAGGTGCCGTGGGCGCGGCCGACGGCGCATAGAGGCAACGAGTGCTCAAGTGTAGCCAACGGGGGTCCCTTTCAAGCCGTCAGATGCGTCGTCAGGCGCTCGGTAAGGCGCGCGGCGACAACGTCCGGCTCGACGGCGACGCCAAGCGTCGCCAGGTCGATGGCGGGCAAGCCCTCGTAGCCGCAGGGGTTGATCAGTGCAAAGGGCGCGAGGTCCATTTTCACGTTCAATGCGACGCCGTGGTAACTGGAGCCACGAGTGACCTTGATGCCGAGCGCGGCGATCTTTGCGTGGCCCGCCAGCGCACCGCCGGCGCTGCCATTCCGCCAGGGCACATACACGCCGGGCGCGCCCCCGACGCGTCGGGCGTCAACGCCCAGGCCCTCGAGCGTCTGGATCACGGCCTGCTCGATGCGGAACACGAGTTCCTTGACGTAGATGCCAAGCCTGCGCAGGTCGACCAGTGGGTAGGCCACCACCTGGCCGGGCCCGTGGTAGGTCACCTGGCCACCGCGGTCGGTCTGCACGACCGGAATATTGGTGACCGCGAGCACATGCTCGTGTCGTCCGGCCTGCCCCAGCGTGAACACCGGCGGGTGTTCAACGATCCAGAGTTCGTCTTCGGTGCCGGCGCTGCGCTGTCCGGTGAAGTCGCGCATCGCCTGCCACGTCGGCACGTAGTCGGCACGGCCAAAATGGCGCACGATCATCGTGGCACCGGCACGGCGTCAGAGGACAATCTTGACCATCGGGTGACTGGTCAGCGCGCGATACAGCGCATCGAGCTGCTCGCGCGATACCGCACGCACCGTCGCGGTCAGCGAGAGGTAGTTGCCATCCTTGGAACTGCGCATTTCGAGCGTCGAGGCGTCGAAATCGGGCGCGTGCTGCAGCACCACTTCGACGATGGCCTGGGCAAAACCGTCGTCGGCCCGACCCATGATCTTGATCGGAAAATCGGTCGGAAACTCGAGCCCGCGCGGCCCGTCGTCGGGCCCGCCGCTACTCATGCGGCCCTGGCGCCGCGCGCCCCTGCTGTGCTGCGTGCCTGCCAGCGCCTGGCGTCGGCGCGCTTGGCGTCCTGGAACCAGGACCACATGCGCCTGTAAATTGGGCCGGGAATACCCTTGCCGACCGGGCGTCCATCGAGCCTGGTGATCGGCAGCACTTCGCGCCCCGAGGAGCTGAGCCACAGTTCATCGGCGCTGCGCACCTCAGCCTCGCTGACCGGGCGCAGTTCGAGCGCGAGCCCATGTTCTTTCGCCAGCAGGTAGCTCGTGTCGCAGGTGATCCCGGGCAGGATCTGGTGCGACTGGCGCGGTGCAAGCATGCACCCGTCCTTGATCACCATGACGTTGGCGCTCGATCCTTCCGTGAGGAAACCGTCGCGCAGCATCACGGTCTCGAAGGCGTCGTGGTCCGTTGCGTACTGCTTCATCAGCACGTTGCCCAGCAGCGAGATGCTCTTGATGTCGCAGTGCAGCCAGCGCTCGTCGGCGTGGGTGACCGCCGCCACTCCGTCGTCGATCTGCGCCGCCGGGATCTGCGCCCATGGCGAGGTGTTGATGAATACCGTCGGCGCGACACCGGCCGGGAACGCATGGTCCCGCTTGGCTACTCCGCGGGTGACCTGCAGGTAAACCGACTGCCGCGGCCACGGATGCCGCTCGATGATGGCATCGAGCAGGTCGAGCCACTTGGCTTCGTCATAAGGATTGGCGAGGCCGATGCCGTCGCAGCTGCGCTGCAGGCGGGCAAAGTGCTCGTGCGCACGAAACGGAGCGCGGATGCCGTCCAGCGTATCGACCGGGATCACTTCATAGACCCCGTCGCCGAAGATGAAGCCGCGGTCCAGGACCGATACGGTCGCCTCGCCGAGCGGCCGCCACTGGCCGTTCAGGAAGCACGTTGCTTCGTGCCATTCCATCAGTTGCGCCTCCTCCACCACAGTCTGACCGCATCGTACGCGCGGCCGAAGAGCCCCGCTGCCTGTGCGCTCTCGAGTGCGACGATCGGGGCATCTGCAACGACCTGCCCAGCCAGGCTCACTTTGAGGCGGCCCACGGTTTCGCCCTTCGTCAGCGGCGCGATCAGTGGATCGGGCCGCTCGATCGCCGAACGCAGTTCGCGTTCGCCCAGGCGCTGCAGTTCGGCCGCAGGCACGGTCACGAACACGTCGCGCTCAGGCCCGATCGGCAGTTCGGAGCGATCGCCCTTCAGGACTTCCGGGCGTGCGATGACCTGTGCTGCACGGAAGAGCCGCACGGTCTCATACTCGGTGAAACCGTAGCCGAGCAAGCGCAGCGCCTCCTGCGCGCGCACGCTGTCGCTCGGCGCGCCGAGCACCACGGCGATCAGGCAGCGTTCGTAGCCGTTGTCGCCCTTGCCACGCGGACGGACGGCCGTCGCGACGATTGACCAGCCGCTCGCTTCGAGATGCCCGGTTTTCATGCCATCGACCGACGGATCACTCCAGAGCAGCCGGTTGCGATTGGCCTGGGAGATCTGGTTGTACGTGAACTCGCGTTCGCGGAAGAGCGGCAGGTACTGCGGGAAGTCACTGCGTAGACGCTGCGCCAGCCGCGCCAGGTCGCGCGCGGTGGAGTACTGCTGAGGGTCCGAGAGCCCCGTGGGGTTGGCGAAACGCGTGTCGGTCAGCCCGAGTCGCCGCGCTTCCGCGTTCATGCGTTCGACGAATGCGGACTGCGATCCCGCCGTGTGTTCGGCCAGGGCGACGGCGGCATCATTGCCCGACGCCACGATCAGGCCGCGCAACAACTCGCCGGCCGTGACAGCTCGGCCCGGTTCGATGAACATGCGCGCGCCGTCCCGGCCCGGCGCAGTGAACGCGGTGCTCGAGACCGTCACCGGGTCGTCGAGGGTGATCCGCTTCTCTCCGAGCGCAATGAAGACGACATATGCCGTCATCAGCTTCGTCAGCGAAGCCGGCTCCAGCCGCCGTGCGGGTTCATGGCTGGCCAGCGTCGCGCCGCTGTTGGCATCAAGCAGCAGCCAGGAACGAGCCGACAGCAATGGCGCCTGGGCCGCCGCGCTCGCCGTCAGCAGACAGGCGGCGAGCAGGGCAGCGGCCCGACGCAGCAGGAGCACGAAGAGGGGCACTTCGGAAGTGGTGAGCGCACCGCGCGGAGCGGAGATTCGTACGATAGCGCGCGCCAGCCGGAGTTCCCGGCCGCTTGCCGGATTATCGCTTGCGCAGCGCGCGCAGATAGTCCTGCGCAGCCGCCGGGCCGAGCGCGGCAGTGACCAGACGCTCCGCCTCGCGCACCCGCTCGCGGAAGTCTTCGATGGTCTTGCAGCCTTCGATGCGGATCGCGAGCGACTCGGCGCCCGGGCCGAGCCGGTCGGTGAGTTCCCGCACCGCGCGGCGCTTGGCCTCGTCGAGCGTCATCGGATTCTGTTCGTCGGGTGCGCCGCCCTGGGTCGTCGGGGCGACCGATTCGAGCACGCGCCCGGCGACCGTCGGTACATCGATGGCGTGGGTGGCCGAGTTGCGCTGGATCAGGCCGGCACTTTCGAGCTGGGTAATGACCGCATCGATCTCGCCAGGACGCAGCAGCACGGCGAGCTCGTCGACGGTGCGCTTGCCGTCGACCATGATCAGCACGCGGCGCGTCGTCATCGAAAGCTGCGCGCTGCGCGCCGCAACTTCCGCAACTCCCTTCGGAGTCTTCGAGTAGACGATTGAGCCGTCCATTTTTCCCTGTCGCCGTCAGTGGCGCTTCTTTTGCCTCGGGCCGCGATCCGCGGCGCCAAACGCAAACCTTTTAATGGCTTTGCTCGGCGGCGTCAAACTGAGACATGCCCCGGATGTGCGCGCTTATTCGCGCTTTGAGTACAGGAAGCCGACGGTGGAAGAAGTGATCGGCCCCGGGAATGACGAGTACCGGCAGGCCTTGCGGTCGGGCCCAGTCAAGCACCGCCGCGAGCGAAATCGTTTCGTCGAGCTCGCCGTGGATGACCAGCGTGTCGGCGCGCACGTCGGGCATCGGCCACTTGCCGGCCGCGGCACCGACCAGGACCAGATAGTCGACCGGCCGTGCGCTTTCCGCCAGCGATCGAGCGGCCTGCGCGGCAACAAAACTGCCGAAGGAGAAGCCGGCGAGCGCGATGGGATACGACGCGGCGAGTCGCTCGCGCACGCCGTCGAGGGCCGGCACCGTGCGCAGCACGTGCAGCAGGTCCGAGGTTTCTCCCTGCCCGTGGTCGTGAGAGCCCTCGGAGTCGCCGACGCCGCGGAAATTGAAGCGGATCGCAAGCCATCCGAGCGAGGCAAAGGTCCGCGCCATCGTCGCGGCCACCTTGTTGTCCATCGTGCCGCCGTAGAGCGGATGCGGGTGACCAATGCAGGCCACGCCGCTCGCCGGCCCGGACAGGGGCCAGTCCAGCGCAAGTTCGATGCGGCCGACCGGGCCGTCGATCAGCCGCTTCTCCGCGCGCGGAGTCATAAGGGCCTGTTAACGCCTGGCTCGCCCATGCGCCGGGTCTTGGCGGGGCGCGCAGCTAGGCGCGGTGACGAGACCATTGCTAATGCAAGGCGAGGAGCCGCAACAAGGCTGCGCGCCCCGCCAAGACCCGGCCCTGCGGGTGATCCTCCAGAAAGCACGCACTCGTCGTTGCGCTGCCTGGACAGGGATCCACCCTGCCGGCGGCAGCGCGCCTCGATTGCGAACTTTCTGGAGGTCACGCATGTGCGATCCAGGCGTTAGCAGGCCCTAGAGCCGCAGTCGGTCGACAACGCGGCCGTTCACCAGATGCGAATCGATGATCTCGTCGATGTCGTCGCGGTCGACGTAGGTGTACCAGGTGCCTTCCGGGTAGACCACGATGCAAGGCCCCTCGTCGCAACGGTCCAGGCAACCCGCCTTGTTGATGCGCACCCGGCCTTCGCCGTTGAGCCCAAGTTCCTTGATGCGCGACTTCGCGTACTGCTGCATTTCACTCGCCTGATGGCGGCCGCAGCAGGCGGAACCGTCTTCACGCTCGTTGAGGCAGAAGAAGACATGGTGCTTGTAATAGCTCATGGGGCGCGCACGGTTCGGGACGAATGCGTCATTATAGAAAGCGCAGCCTTGCTAGCCGTGCTCGGGCGTGAAGGAGAGCAGCCCGACCGCAAGTGCAGGTGGCCACAGCATGGCGAGCCAATGGGTCAGCGCATTGAAGTTGAGCAGGCGTCCCTGGCGCCACTCCTGCATCTGGGCCAGATGGTAGGGATTGTCGGGCACGACGTTGACCGCCAATAGCAGGGCGGCCACTGCCACGAGCGCGAGGCGGGCCTGAAGTACCCGCCGTCCGCCGCTGGCGACGGCGAGCGACAGCAGACCGAGCGCCAATCCTCCGGCCGCACCTGGTGTCAGCCACGCGAGCGCGCGGTCGGGTCCGAACTGGACGGCATTGGCGAGCGACTTGGCTGCGAGCGCCGCGCACAGCAGCGCGAGCAGCAGTCGGTAGCGTGGCGCGGTCGACCGCGTGACGGAAGACAGCGCAAGGCCGGCGGCGAGAACCGAGGCTGCAACGACGAATGCCTCGGCCAGCACGAACTCCGCAGGCCCGAAGCTGTTGGCATCGAATGTCCACCACTGGCCGCCAAGTGCTTCAACGATCGGCTCGAGCGCGATGCGCAGCTCGCCGTTGCCAAACAGCATCGGCGCCGGATAGATCTGGGCCACGGGCCACAGTGCCACCGCCATCAGCACGCCCGTGGCGTGCCGCTCGAACCACCGACGGCGCCAGTCGGCGAGACGACCACGGTCGATCACGGAGGAGGTCAGCGGCGCGGCGATGACGGCGCCGGTAAGCGCGCCAAGTGTATTGGTCAGCAGGTCGATGTTCGAGGCAATGCGCGTCGGAAGATAGGTCTGCACCGCTTCGACCGAGCCCGACAGGAGCGCACCGCCCAGCGTGCCCAGCGCAATGGCGCCCAGGCCACGCACGCGCGGATGACCGGCCAGCACGATGAGCGCACCAAATGGCAGGTAGGCGAGCACGTTGGCGACCAGGTCGAAGGTCGTGATGTAGTGCGGTGCCGGCGCGGTCAGATAGGCCCAGGCGTCGATGCCGAGATCGCGCCAGCCTGACCACGGGGCGAGTCCGGAATAGAGCAGCAGCATGCCGTAGACCACGCAGGCGGCGCGCGCGATCGGCGAGGCCTGCATGCGCTGTGTCGGAATCAGCCGGGTCGTCATCGTGGCGCTACTCTAGGCCATGCGCCGGCAATGACCAACGCACGGTCGCTGCGGCGGCGCGCCGATGCTAAAGTCGATCGGTCGGCAACTCCTCCGCGCACATGAGTCCTACCGCCCCTGTGCCGGTTTCTGCGGCGATCGTCGAGCGTTTCGAGGGGCCGCCATTGTCGGCCGGCGCCATCGAGCGCTGGCTGGCGGACGCCGGCGCGGCTGCGGGCTGTCGGGTCGAGGTGGTGGCGACGACCGGCTCGACCAACGAGGATCTCCTCGTGCGTGCGCGCCAGCAGCAACCCGAGTCTTCCATCCTGCGCGCGACGGACGAACAGACGGCCGGCCGTGGCCGCCAGAACAGGACGTGGCGCGCCAGACCCCGGTCGGCGCTGCTGTTCACACTGGCGGTGCCGCTCGCCGCGCTGCCGGCGGCGCTGCCTGCGATCACCCTGGCCAGCGGAGTTGCACTGGCCGAGTACCTGCGCGGTCGCGGGGTGCTGGTCGATCTGAAGTGGCCGAACGATGTGTTGCTGGATGGGCGCAAGCTCGCCGGCATCCTGTGTGAGTTGGGGATCGACGCGGGTGGCCGCGCGACACTCGTGGTGGGCGTTGGCTTGAACGGGTGGCTGACGGAAGACGATCGCGCTGGCATCGGCCAGCCCGCCGCTGCGCTGGCTGAGGTTGTTGCCTCGTCGCTGCTCGCGGCCGAACGCGAGGCGTGGATCGCGCAGATGGCGGCTGCTTTGTTGCAGATGGTGTCAGGCTATGTCGAGCGCGGTTTCGTTCCCGTGCGCGAACGCTACAACGCGCTCCTGAGTGCGCGTGGCGACGAGGTCGACATCATCGACGCCGGTCGGGTCACGGCCAGCGGACGCGTCGTCGAAGTCGACTCAATCGGCCGCCTGGTGCTTGCCACGAGCAGTGGATCGCGTGCGATCAATGTGGGTGATGTCTCACTGCGGCGGGCGGACTCACAACGATGACGCTGCTGATCGACATCGGCAACACTGCCTTGAAGTGGACCCTGACGGATGCCCAGGGCGCACCGGGGCCGGTGCACGTCGAACACCACCGCGGCACGACTGACCTCGCGGCGCGGCTCGATTCGGCCTGGCGTGAGGTGCCGCGCGGCGGTGCTGCTTTCGGCTGCAGTGTCGCCGCCGGGGCCACGCGGACAGCGGTCGAGGCGGCGGCCCTCGGCCGCGGAATGAGCATCGAGTGGCTGCGCTCCGAGCCTCGCTATGCCGGAGAATTCGTGCTGCTCAACGGATACCGGAATCCAACGCAGCTTGGGGCGGACCGCTGGCACGGCATGCTCGGGGCCTGCCAGCGTGTGCCGCTGCGCTCGTTCGTGCTCGTCGCTGCCGGTACCGCGATCACGATCGACTGCGTCGAGGTGAGCGCCGGGCAGGCGCGCTTTGTCGGCGGCTGCATCGCGCCCGGCCAGCGCCTGATGCTGGATGCATTGGCGAACCAGACTGCGGGATTGCCGCAGGCCGACGGTGCGGCCGTCGACTTCCCCGATACGACCGACGACGCGATCACCACCGGGGTCCGCGATGCCCAGGCCGGTCTGGTCGAGCGCTTTGTCCGGCGCTTCGGACAGCGTCTCGGGCAGGCGCCGGCGGTGCTCATCTCCGGCGGCGATGCCGAGCAGGTTGCCGCGCGTCTGCAGGGCTGCGAGTTCGAACTTTCAATCGAACATAATCTGGTCCTCGCCGGACTCGCCGTGCGGGTCCGCGCCCTGCGTCCTGTCATCGACCAATGAAACTCGCCTTCCTGCTGCTCGTGCTTGTGAACGTCGCGCTGTTTGCGTGGCAGCACGGCGTGTTCGGGCGCTTTGCGGAGAGCGGGCGCGAGCCTGAACGCATCGCCCGGCAGGTCGAGCCTGAACGGATCCGGGTTCTCAGCGAGCGTGAAGTGCAGGTATTGCGCGAGCGGGCTGCGGCACAGTCGCGAGCCGCGGCTGCTGCTACGCCGCCGCCTTCGGCGCCCGTGAACGGCGCCGGGATCGACCTGTCGGTTGCCCAGGCCTGCGTCGAATTCGGCGATTTCATCGGGCCGGATCTCGCCCGGGTCGAGACCGCGTTGCTCAGGCTCGGGCTCGGATCACGCCAGTCGGCCCGGACGGTCGAGGCTCCGGGCTGGTATCTCGTCTACCTGCCGCCATTCAAGACCCGCGCTGAGGCCGATCGTGCAGTTGCGGAACTGAAGAAGAGCGGCGTCAAGGACCTGCTCGTGCTTACCGAGGGTCCGCTGCGCCTGGGCGTGAGCCTGGGGTCGTTCCGTGACGCGGAACTCGCGAAGGCGCACGTGGCTTCACTGGTGAAGCTCGGCATCAAGAACGCGCGGGTTTCGGACAAGCCGACCGCGGTGTCCGCTACGCGCCTGCAGATGCGTGAGCTCGATACTGAAGCAGCCCAGCAGCTTGGGGCGATCGTGAAAGAGTTCCCGTCCCAGAGCGTGCGCGCCTGCGGTGCGGGCTGAGTGAGGCATACTTCGGCGCCGGCCTAACCGGTCCAGCCGCGACCGGTCGAGCCGCGGCGAGCCGGGACTCTGACGGTCGCGAGTGCCGGTGTCGTCATTGAATCGAATTCAACTCTTTGCTGCCGGAGCCCCGCATGCGTAGCCTTGTTCCCGTGGTGTTCGCCGCTGCCGTAGTGCTGTCACTGCCGGGGTGCGCGACGCCGGAGGATCTGGCGGTCATCGAAAAGCGCCAGGCGCGTCAGACCCAGACCGGCACCAACATCATCCGGCGCGATGACAGCACGCGCACCTCCTCGGTCACGGACAAGGACGCCCAGGACGCGCTGATGAAGGAAATGCGCAACGTCCCGGTGCAGCCCGTCGGCACGACGGCGGCAGGGCGCTGAGTCAGCTGTCGACGGAACCCAGCGCGCTCGCGATCGCGCGCGTCAGTGCGGGCACGAGAGCCCGCCGCCGTTCCAGGGCCACGGCGTCGGCGGTACGCAGGGGCTTGGCCCAGATCGGCTTCGGGAAGTGGGCGTCGTCCTCGAAACGGGGGACAAGATGCCAGTGGACGTGAGGTGTCATGTTGCCGAGGCTGGCAACGTTGACCTTGTGCGGCTGCAGGACCTCGCGCAGTGCGCGCTCCACCGTGAATACGGTCTGCATCAGGTGCGCGCGCTCGGCCACTGAAAGGTCGGTCATCTCGCGCACGTGCGCGTTCCAGATCACGCGAACGAAGCCCGGGTAATCGGGCTCGTCAACCAGGATGACGCGCAGCTGTCCGTCGTCGTGGATCAGGCGTCCGCCCGGTCCGGCGCACAGCTCGCAGGGCGGCGACTTCATGGCAGCTCCCGTCTAAGCCGCAGGTCGATTTCCACCGGCACGAAACCCAGCGTTCGATTCAGCGCGAGCATATCGGCGTTCGCCTCGTCGTTGAAAGTCCTCATCTCACGGGCCCGCGACTCAAGCGCATGCCGGATCGAATGCAGCTTGAGCCAGCGCGCCAGGCCGCGACGGCGCCAGCGGCGCACGACGCCCGTCATCGTCGTCAGAAGATGGTCGTGCCCCGTAGACTGGGCGCACAGGCCCACCCAGTCTGACCCGTCGAGCGCAACGAAGGTCCCGGCCGGCCGGAATGCCGGGTCTTCGAGTTCCTCGGCGGTGAAGCTCTCGTACGACGGGTCGTTCCCGCGGATGCCGAAAGGAACATCGCGCCATAGCTCGATGAAGAGTTCGTACAGCCGGCGTGGCGCCTCTGCGCCCTGCGCGAGTTGCCGGTAGCACGCGATGCGCAGCCCGCTGGCGAAGGACTGGTCAGTTGCACGGTCGATGCCGCGCGCAATGCGCTCCGAATCGACGGCGTGCAGCCTGAGGCGGCTTTCGATGCGGCGGTTGTAGACGACGAACCCGCGGTCGAGCGCGAAGCGCTGTGCCCGGGGGTGCGAGGCGAGCACCTCGCTGCAGAGTTCGGTTGCGCCGTACTGCCGCGCTTCGGCTTCGATGGTCTCGTACAGCGCCGCACCGATCCCCTCGCCGACATGCCGCGGGTCGACCGTGACACGCACCCGGAACCGTCCCGGGATCGCGGCGACGTCGGGCACCTCGAGGAAGCCGAAACCGGCGAGGTGTCCCGGTGCGACTTCGGCGACGAACTTGCAGTGAAAGCGGTCTCCGCGGCGGCGTGCGGCGGCCGCAATCTCGGCGCCGGTGCGCGGCCAGTCGGGATGCACCGCCGAGATGATGCGGGCCATTTCATCGTTATCCGCGCCGGCATGTGCCGGGCGCACGGTGATCCGCCGTTGCATGCAGCGGGATCTTAGGCGCGTAGCCGCGGCAGCCGCTAGACCAGCACTCGCTCGATGCCGCCCGCGTTGGCCCTGGCGACGTAGTCCGCCATCCAGTTGTCACCGAGCACGTGCTTCGCCATTTCGATGACGATGTAATCGGCGTCGATGTCAGCGTCGTCGTTGTAGCGCTTCAGGCCCTGCAGGCAGGAGGGGCAGGAGGTCAGCACCTTGACTTCGCCGCTGAAGCCGTCGGCGCGCAGTCTGGCGGCACCGCGCTCGACTTCCTGCTCCTTGCGGAACCGCACCTGGGTCGCGACGTCCGGCCGCGATATTGCAAACGTGCCGGACTCGCCGCAGCAGCGGTCGCTCTTTTCGATGCGGATGCTGTCGGCGGTCGACACGAGTGCGTTGACGGTTTTCAGCGGATCCTGCTGCTTCATTGGGCTGTGGCAGGGATCGTGATACAGGTACCGCACGCCGTTCACGCCCTCGACGCGGATGCCCTTCTCCAGCAGGTATTCATGGATGTCGATGATGCGGCAGCCGGGGAAGATTTCCTCGAACTTGTAGTCCTGCAACTGGTCGTAACAGGTGCCGCAGCTGACGACGACAGTCTTGATGTCGAGGTAATTGAGCGTGTTGGCAACGCGGTGAAAGAGCACGCGGTTGTCGGTGATGATCTTTTCGGCCTTGTCGAACTGGCCCGAGCCGCGCTGCGGATAGCCGCAGCACAGATAGCCGGGCGGCAGCACTGTCTGCACACCGGCATGCCAGAGCATCGCCTGTGTGGCCAGCCCGACCTGGCTGAAGAGCCGCTCCGAGCCGCAGCCGGGGAAGTAGAAGACGGCTTCGCTGTCGCCGTTCGTGCGCTGCGGGTCACGGATGATGGGCACGTAGCGTGCGTCTTCGATGTCGAGCAGCGCCCGCGCAGTCCGCTTGGGCAAGCCGGCCGGCATTTTCTTGTTGACGAAGTGAATGACCTGCTGCGTCACCGGCGGGCGGCCGCCGGTGGTCGCGGGCGGCCGACTGGTCTGCTGCCGGGCTGCGAGGCGGAAGAACCGATTGCCCAGACGCTGCGCCTTGTAGCCCCACTCGAGCATCAGCGTGCGCGCGATCTTGATCGTCTGCGGGTCCTTGACGTTCAGGAAAAACATCGACGCGGCCGTGCCGGGGTTGAACTTCTTCCTGCCCATGCGGCGCAGGAGGTCGCGCATCGCCATGGATACGTCGCCGAAGTCGATGTCCACCGGACAGGGCGCCAGGCACTTGTGGCAGACGGTGCAGTGGTCGGCCACGTCGCCGAACTCGTCCCAGTGCTTGATCGAGACGCCGCGCCGTGTCTGCTCCTCGTAGAGAAATGCCTCGATCAGCAATGACGTGGCCAGGATCTTGTTGCGCGGCGAGTAGAGCAGATTGGCGCCCGGCACATGTGTCGAGCACACCGGCTTGCACTTGCCGCAGCGCAGGCAGTCCTTGATCGCATCCGAGATCGACTTGATGTCGCTCTGCTGCATGATCAGCGACTCGTGCCCCATCAGGCCGAAGCTGGGCGTGTAGGCATTCGACAGGTCAGCGCCCGGCAGCAGCTTGCCCTTGTTGAAGCGGCCCTCGGGGTCGACCGTGTTCTTGTAGCGGCGGAAGTCCGCCGTCTCGGCCTCCGTCAGGAACTCGAGCTTGGTGATGCCGATGCCGTGCTCGCCGGAAATCACGCCGTCGAGATCGCGTGCGATCTGCATGATGCGTGCCACGGCGGCATTGGCGCGCTGCAGCATCGCATAGTTGTCGGAGTTGACCGGGATGTTCGTGTGCACGTTGCCGTCGCCCGCGTGCATGTGCAGGGCGACGAACACCCGTCCCCGCAGGACCTGCCGGTGGATCGCCTCGCATTCGGCCAGCACCGCGGCGAATGCCGCGCCCGAGAAGATCCGCTCGAGCGGCGCCCGCACTTCGGTCTTCCACGAGACGCGGATCGTGTGATCCTGTAGCAGGTCGATGACACGTACCGTCGACCGCGGGTCAGCTTCACCGGAGAGGTGTGTCAGACCCAGCCCGGCCAGCTCAGGCAGCGCTGACGCCAGCGGCGTGTCGAAGTGGGTCAGCAGCCACTGCCAGCGGCGCCGCGTGTAGCCGATCAGTTCGCGCGCCTGCTCGACGCGGTCGCCGAGGATTTCCTCGCGCGGCAGCCGATCGAGGTCGGCGTCCTCGGTCTTGCCGAGCGCGAACGGCGAGGCGAGGTAGGTATCGAGCGCATCCAGCAGCTCGAGCTTGTTCTCGATCGACAGTTCGATGTTGATGCGCTCGATCGCGTCGGTGTACTCGCCCATTTTGGGCAGCGGAATGACGACGTCCTCGTTCAGCTTGAACGCGTTGGTGTGTTTGGAGATCGCGGCGGTCTTGGCGCGATCGAGCCAGAACTTCTTGCGCGCCTCGCTGCTCACCGCGACGAAGCCCTCGCCCGTGCGGGTGTTGGCCATGCGCACGACCTCGGAGGTGGCGCGTGCCACGGCGTCGTCGTCGTCGCCGACGATGTCACCGATCAGCACCATTTTCGGCAGACTGCCGCGGCGGGATTTGGTCGTGTAGCCGACGGCCCGCAGATAGCGCTCGTCGAGGTGCTCGAGCCCCGCCAGGATCGCCCCCTCGGGCTGACGCGCGAGGTAATCAGTGATCTCGACGATGGCCGGCACGGCCTCCTGCGCCCGCCCGAAGAACTCCAGGCACACGGTCCGGATGTGCTTCGGCATGCGATGCACGACCCAGCGCGCCGACGTGATGACCCCGTCGCAGCCTTCCTTCTGCACGCCCGGCACGCCGCCCAGGAACTTGTCAGTGACGTCCTTGCCCAGGCCGGCCTTGCGGAAACGCGCGCCCGGCAGCGCAATGCGCTGTGTGCGCAGCACTTTCGCCTTCGCGGCCGGCTGACGGCCGTCTTTCCACGTCAGCTCGAACACCGCCTCGGCCGCTTCGTGGATCTTGCCGAGGTTGTGCCCGACGCGCTGCACTTCGAGCCAGTTGCCGTCTGGATCGACCATGCGCCACCAAGCGAGGTTGTCGACCGCGGTTCCCCACAGGACCGCCTTCTTGCCGCCGGCATTCATCGCGACGTTGCCGCCGACGCAGGACGAATCGGCCGAGGTCGGGTCGACGGCAAACACGAAGCCGCCGCGCTCGGCGGCCTCGGCCACGCGTTTGGTGACGACGCCCGCCTCCGAGAACACCGTCGCCACCGGCGCGCCGACACCAGGCAGGTCGACGGCTTCAACCTCGGACAGCGCCTCCAGCTTTTCCGTGTTGATGACGGCCGACAGGGGCGTGAGCGGAATCGCGCCTCCGGTGTAGCCGGTGCCGCCGCCGCGCGGAATGATGGTCAGCCCGAGCGTGATGCACGCCCGCACCAGGCCGGGAATCTCGTCTTCGGTGTCCGGCTGCAGCACAACGAACGGGTATTCGACGCGCCAGTCCGTGGCGTCTGTGACGTGCGACACACGCGCGAAACCGTCGAACCGGATGTTGTCGTCGCGCGTGTGGCGCGCGAGTTCGCGGCGTGCCGCTTTGCGCAGGTCCCACGTCGAGCGAAACTCGTCCTCGAAGCTTTGCACGGCCTTGCGCGCGGCCGTGAGCAGTTGTCCGACCTTGGCGTCGCGTTCGCGGTCGGTGTCGGTCGCCGGGGCCGGCTCGCGCCGCTTCTCGATCTCGCCAAGGCGGTGATGCAGAGCCTCGATCAGCAGCGCACGGCGCTTCGGATTGTCGAGCAGGTCGTCCTGCAGGTACGGGTTGCGCCGCACGACCCAGATGTCGCCCAGCACTTCGTAGAGCATCCGCGCCGAGCGGCCGGTGCGGCGCTCGCTGCGCAGCTCGTCGAGTACCCGCCACGCCTCGGCACCGAGCAACCGGATGACGATCTCGCGATCCGAGAACGACGTGTAGTTGTATGGAATTTCGCGCAGTCGAACCGGCGGTTCGAGCACGGTGGGAGTGGAGCGCAATCCCTGGGGTGGGACGGGTGCGTTCATGAGGTTGAGACTGACCGGCGCCTCCTGCGGACGCCTAGGAACCAATTGTAACTTTTGCGCTGCAGCGAAGAGCGATGACCCTGTTGACAGTCGGACAACCGGCAGCCGTGTCGAACCGCTCTGATGGCGGTGATCTCAGCGACCAAGTCGCGTCGTACCGACGCCAGGAAGTCGTGTCCGGTGCGCCCGCGGGCACGTCGGTTGCCCTGCCATGCATGCCGACCTGCGTCCGCGGGGCGAAGTCCCAATCGGTGAATGACGTGCGCACGGTGGCAACTGCCGGGTTCAGGGGCTCCGTGCCTGCGGCTTGGTGCAGGCATCGCCGAGCGCTGTAGTTAATTTCAAAACACGGGAGCAGGGTCTAGCCTGCCGTCATCGGAACTGGAGGTATGCGATGAAGCGCCTAACTTTCCTCTTCACGGCGTGCACGAGCGCGCTAATGCTCGCCGCCGGCTGCAACCGTACCGAAGCGCCTGTGCCGACACCGGCGCCGCCCGCCAACAGCGCGGCGCAGGCCACCACGGCGCCACCGACGCCGCCGGTACAGGAGCCGCCCTCAACGCTGACGGCGCCGATGCCGCCGCCCAACGCGCCCGCGGGCGATGCCTCGTCCGGTCCCAAGCCCGGTCAGGCGAATGATCATTCCAGCCCGGCGTTCAAGGGCGGTGGCAAGGAAGTTCCAAAGTAGCGTGGCTTTGACGATCGCGTAGCGGTGATTTCTTCCCGGGGTGACCGGGCAGCGGTCGTCGCGGGTCCGCCGGCGGGCCGGCTTGTCCTTTGCGCCAGGTCGCCACACTCACGCGAGCGGTTAGACGATGAGCGGCGCTTCCTGCATGGCGGCCGTCTGCTCTCGTAGTTCGAGGATCCGTTCTTCCCAGTAGCGCGGCGTATCGAACCACGGAAACGCGGCCGGAAAGGCGGGATCGCTCCAGCGGCGCGCGATCCAGGCGGAATAGTGAATCAGGCGCAGCGTGCGCAGCGCTTCGATCAAGTGCAGTTCGCGCCGGTCGAACTCGCTGAAGTCTTCGTAGCCTGCGAGCAAATCACCCAGCCGCTGTGTCTGCTCGGCGCGTTCCGCTCCGAGCAGCATCCACAGGTCCTGCACGGCCGGGCCCGTGCGTGCGTCGTCGAAGTCGACGAAGTGCGGGCCGTGATCGGTAAGGCCGTCGTACCAGAGGACATTGCCCTCGTGCACGTCACCGTGCAATCGGATCTGCGCAACTTCGCCGGCCCGGTCGAACGCGCGCTGCACCTCGTCGAGCGCCTGCTGTGAAACGCCTTCGTATACGGTGCGCAGCTCCGGCGGCAGCCAGCCGTGAGCGAGCAGCCAGGCGCGTGGCTCGCGGCCGAAACTGTCGATATCCAGTTTCGGCCGCGCCACGAACGCGCGCGCGCGGCCCACCGCATGCAGTCGCCCGAGGAAGCGGCCGATCCATTCGAGCACGGTCGGGTCATCAAGCAGCGGTGCACGGCCCCCGCGGCGGGGGAAGACGGCGAAGCGAAATCCGGCGAACGTGTTGAGCGTGCGGCCGTTCAGGGTGTGCGGGAGTATTGCCGGCACTTCGGCGGCCGCGAGTTCGGCGATGAACGCGTGCTCTTCTAGGATCTGCGCGTCGCTCCAGCGGCCCGGGCGATAGAACTTGGCGACCACGAATCCGCTTCCGCCATCGGCGGTCTCGATGCCGGCCTGGAAGACGCGATTCTCGTAGCTGTTGAGCGCGAGGAGCGACCCGGAGGTCTGGAGCCCGGCGCTGTCCAGCGCATTCAGCACGACGTCGGGCGTCAGGTCCGCGTAGGGGGGCGCTTCTGAACCTGCGGGGACCTCTCTCATGACCCGCATGGTAGGCCAGCCCCGGCAGGGCCTGCGTGGTACCTTCTGCGGTCGGAGGAGAGCCGGCACCATGCCCGCACAAGAATATCTGCGCCGCATCCTGACGGCGCGCGTGTACGACGTCGCGATCGAATCGCCGCTCGAAGAAGCGCCGAGGCTGTCCGAGCGCACCCACAACCGCGTGCTGCTCAAGCGCGAGGACCTGCAACCCGTCAAGAGCTTCAAGCTGCGCGGCGCCTATAACAAGATGGCGCGCCTGCCGCGCGATCAGCTGAAGCGTGGCGTCATCGCTGCATCGGCCGGCAATCACGCGCAGGGAGTGGCGCTGGCGGCACAAAAGCTCGGCTGCCGCGCGGTCATCGTCATGCCGGTCACCACACCACAGGTCAAGGTCGAGGCTGTGGCTGCACGCGGGGCCGAGGTGGTGCTGTACGGCGACTCGTATTCCGACGCCTATGCGCATGCGCTGGAACTGCAGGCGAAGAAGAAGCTGACCTTCGTGCATCCGTTCGACGACCCGGACGTCATCGCGGGCCAGGGCACGATCGCGATGGAAATCCTGCGCCAGCACCACCCGGTCGAGCACGGCCCGATTCACGCGGTGTTCGTCGCCATCGGCGGTGGCGGACTGATCTCCGGCATCGCCGCCTACATCAAGGCCCTGGCGCCCGAGGTGAAGGTCATCGGCGTGCAGACGGTGGATTCGGATGCGATGGCCCGTTCGATCGCCGCCGGCCGGCGCATCACGTTGCACGAGGTGGGGTTGTTCTCCGATGGCACCGCGGTGCGCCAGGTCGGCGAGGAGACGCTGCGCCTGTGCCGCCAGTTCGTCGACGAGATCGTGCTGGTCGACACCGACGCGATCTGCGCCGCGATCAAGGACGTGTTCCAGGACACGCGCTCGATCCTCGAGCCTGCCGGCGCGCTCGCGATCGCCGGCATGAAGGCTTACGCCGCGCGCGAGAAACTCAAGGGCAGGACGCTCGTCGCGATTGCCTGCGGCGCCAACATGAACTTCGATCGCCTGCGCTTCGTCGCCGAGCGCACCGAGGTCGGCGAAGCGCGCGAAGCGCTCTTTGCGGTCACGATTCCCGAGGAGCGCGGCAGCTTTCGGCGGTTCTGCGAACTGGTCGGCCGGCGCAGCGTCACTGAGTTCAACTACCGCATCAGCGATGCCGCGGCAGCACAGGTCTTCGTCGGCATCAGCACGACCAACGCCGGTGACAACGAGAAGCTGGCCAAGAGCTTCCGCCAGCACGGCTATTCCACCGTCGACCTGACGCACGACGAACTGGCGGCCGAGCATGTGCGCTACATGGTCGGCGGCAAGAGCGTGCTCGCGGAAGGTGAACGGGTCTACCGGTTTGAATTCCCGGAGCGGCCCGGCGCGCTGATGAAGTTCCTGACCAGCATGGCTCCGAGCTGGAACATCTCGATGTTCCATTACCGCAACCAGGGCGCCGATTATTCGCGGGTGCTGGTCGGGCTGCAGGTGCCGCACGCCGAGCGCCGCGCCTTCGCAGCGTTCCTCGAAGACCTGGGCTACCGCTACTGGGACGAGACCGAAAATCCAGCCTATCGACTGTTTCTTGCCTGACGGAGCCCGCCTGTGCTGCGACCGATCCTGAATGCCAGCCGCTACCTCGTCATCGCGGCGGTCGTAGGTTCACTGATGGCCTCGCTCGCGCTGTTCGCCTACGGGCTGGCCGAAACGGCCCTCGTCATCGTGCAGGCGATCGCCAAGGCCGAAGTCAGCAGCAAGGGTGCCAAGGCGCTGGCACTCGAGTTCATCGAGATCGTCGATCTGTTCCTCCTCGGGACCGTGCTGCTGATGATCTCCCTCGGCCTCTACGAACTCTTCATCAACTCGGATCTCAAGCTGCCGGAGTGGCTGCAGATCCGCACCTTCGACGACCTCAAGCTGAAACTGGTCGGCGTCGTCATCGTTGTGCTCGCGGTCCTGTTCCTCGGCCATGTCGTCGCCTGGAATGGCGAGCGCGATCTGCTGCGACTCGGCGCCGGCATCGCAGCTGTCATTGCCGCATTGACCTACTTCCTTTCGACCTCCAAGGGCGGCAAGGGCTGACCGCAGCGCGCCCGCGGGCGCCAGAAGAGGGCGGCCGCCCGCAGCCGCCGTCGAATTTTCCGCAGTGACGTCGTTGAAACTGCTGCAGCGTGCGCGATGGCGGCCAGCCAAGATGCGTCCGGTCCGGTGTTCGCCGGGCATTCAACCGGGCGGGGGCCGACATGAACAGGATGACCGACGAGACCATGGCACTCAGCGTGACCGAGGCGACGATGCAGGATTGGCTGACGGCAATGACGCTCCTGCGCGAGGCGCCGCCGCCCGTCGCCGGGCCACGGACGGTGCTCTGGCCGGAGGACGTGCCGTCACCGGCCCGCCGCGCGGCCGCCGTCGCGCATCGACGCCGGGTCGCGCCGGCGCGTCCCCTGGCCGATCCGGCGCCGACGCGGGTCGCAGGAGCGGGCACGCTGTATTGGTGGCTGCTGGCGTTGGCATTGGCCGCGGCGCTGGTGATCTGAGCCGGCGGCGGCACTGCAGCGTCACAACTCACGAGCCGCACGGAGGCGGCGCCGGGCAGACTTGAGCTGCAGCGACATACCTCCATATTCCGGCGAGGATTTGCCGGGAGACCGTAGTGGTTAGCGCTGTTCAATTCGCGCCGATACGCAATCACGCCGAGCGCAGGCGGCTCGCACGCGAGCGCCTGATCCGGCTTTCGCACTTGATGGATGCTGCGATCGAGGTGCCGGTTCTGCGCACGCGCGTGGGACTGGACGCCGTGCTGGGACTGGTCCCCGTGGCGGGCGACTTGCTCTCGGCCGGCATCGGCCTCTTTCTGGTGGCCCAGGCGCGCGAACTGGGGGCTTCGCGCTGGCTGCAGGCGAAGATGATCGGCAATCTGCTGGCCGATGCCGCGCTGGGCGCGGTTCCGCTGGCCGGTGACATCGCCGATGTCTACTTCCGCGCACACCTGCGCAACCTCAGGATGCTGCAAAAGGAGCTCGGCGAGCCCTACCTCGACACGGCCGACGCGCCGCTCCGCCGCTAGCGCGGCCGGTCGCGCGATGGCATCCGATACATCCACACGGCCAGGCCGACCCCCATCGCCGCCAGCAGCCCCTTCAACCAGAGCGGCTTGACGAAGAACACGATCGAAGTCGCGAGCGTCAGCGACATCAGTACGATGGCGGTGACCTTGGTCCGGTAGGGAATGCTGTGATGCCGCCGCCATTCGAGAATGATCGGGCCGAACGTGCGGTTCGCGAGCAGCCATTCGTAGAACCGGCGTGAACCGCGGGCATAACAGGCGGCAGCGAGCAGGACGAAGGGTGTGGTGGGCAGCAACGGAAGGAAGATCCCGGCCAGTCCCAGCACGAGCGCCACTGTCCCGGCGGTGAGGAAAAAGGCCCGCGCCCACGGCGACCGGTGTTCGCCGGGGCCGTCGTGCGGGTCGCCCTTCAACGCGCGTCCTGCGCGGCGACGGCAACGGGCAGGGCGTCGCGCGGCGGCCAGAGGAACTCGCCCGGATGCGCGATGAGCTGCCGCCGGATCGCGCGATACACGCGGGCCCGCTCGGCCGCCGAGATGTCGACAGCGCGCATTGCCACCCGGAGCGCGAGGCCGAAGCTGACGCCGACGTTCAGTGCGCCGATCAATGCAAGACCCGCCACGGCCAGCCAGAACGGTGACGACGCCAGCGAGGGCAGGCCAAGGGAAAAGACAGCCGCCGCCACCTGACCGGTGGACAGCGTGACGTGGCGCACTTCCATCGGCAGGCCGAAAAAGGCAAAGATCACGGGTGTCAGTCCGAGCAACACGCCGAGCCCGATGTTGCCCGCCAGTCCCGCGATGTTGTCGCGCCACCAGTCCGCGCGGCGGCGCGCTTCCTCTGCGCCGAGTCGGCGAACCCGGCGATGGTTCGTCGCGAGCGCCGCGTGCAGTCGGCGCACGGTGAACACGTTGTCGACCCAGCCTGAGAACAGCCCCGAGAGCCACAGCAGCACGCCGGTATAGGCCGCGAACAGGAACGAGGGTCCGAGGATCGAATGCGACCGCAGCACGTCGCGCGCCTTCTGCTCCGACAGCGGCCCCGAGCCCTCGACGAACCACCACAGCAGCGCGACCGCCAGCACGACGGGCGCGACGGCCAGCAGGTTGCCGAACACCGAGGCGACCTGCGAGCGGACGAGCGCCGCGCTTTCGGCGACGAGGGCATCCATCTGGCCGGCGCTGCCGAGATCCCGCATGCGCGCCGCCAGCGCCGGTGCGGTCATGGCCGGCTGCTTCGTTGCGACGGTGAAGTGCGCCAGCGCGATCAGCACGAACACGCCGGCGTAGTTCAGCGAGGCGAAGAAGCCTTCCCAGAACAGCGGCATGTGCGCTGCGGTGATCGCGAACTTCAGGTACACCGCAATCGCCATCAGGGCGCCGCCGCCTGCGCTGATGGCGAGCATGTGCCGGTACTGCGCGCGCGTACCGGCGATGTAGTGCTCGCCGGTCTCGGCGTTGCGCTCGGCAATGCGTCGCGACAGCAGGCGCATGTTCTCGCGCCACAATGCGCGCACGCCCTGGAATCGGCGCTCGACGCGCACCAGGTTCATGACGTCCCGCAGGACGTTGAGCGGGTCTTCGTCGCCCAGCCACTGCTCGAGCAGCGCAATGCGATCGAGCTGGGCCCGGGTGCGCTCCGTTCTGTAGAACAGATCGACCGAGACTCCGGTCTCGGAATGTCGTGCGTGCACCGTGTCGAGCAGTTGCCGGCAGTCGCGAATCACCTGCTGCAGCTCGTCGCGCGCGACCGCGTCGCGCGCGGCCAGGTAGGCCTCGACGGCCCCCACGAGCTTGCCGAACGGGCTGTCGAGCGCACTGCTGTCTGCAAAGCGCCGTCTCATTTCCGACGCCAGGCCGACCGCCTGCGCTTCGGAGGCCAGCGTGAGCATCGCGGCGCCGAGTTCCTGATCCATACCCGTGGCGGCCTCAGCGCCGACAAACAGGCGCGCCAGGCGCCGCGCGTCGTCGCCGGGCAGCAGGTCGATCCAAGCCATCGTTTTCTTGCGGCCCAGCACTACGCTGGCGAGCGTGGACGGCTCGCGCCGGAAGTCCGGCTGCGGCAGCACCAAGGCCAGACAACGCTCCCAAAGCTCGCGGACGAAGCCGGCGCGACGCGGGATGCCGCCGACACTGGCGAACTGCTCCAGGTCGAGGTCGTCCGCGAGTCGGCTGAAGACGTCGCGCACGGCGCGGCCGCCGTCCGTGTCGCGTTCCGCCACCTGCAGCAGGAAGCGCACCCGGGTGTGAGCCCGTGCGATGGCCGGGTCGGTCACTTCGGCGCCGAGATCCTTCTCGATCCAGCGCAGCGCGGAGCGGGTCCAGTCGATGCGCTCGACATAGCTGCGGGCGCGGATCGCTGCCGCGATCAGCTGATCGAGCTCGGGTGTCTCGGCCGCTACGTCGGCCTGACGCCGTCCAAAAGGCCAGCGCATGCGGCCTTACTCCGCCTCGGCGAAGCGGATGACGCCCGCGGTCGGCTCGGCCTCGGGTCCGCAGGGGTCCTCGTCGAACGCGATGTCGCCATCAGCCAGCGGTGCACCGGTTGCCTTCAGACCTGCGAAGTCGAATAGCGCGCGGTCCATCAGGTGAGATGGCGTGATGCGCGACAGTGCGTTGAACGTGTTCTCGACCCGCCCGGGGTGGCGCCGTTCCCATTCGAGCAGCATGCGCTTGACTTCCTTGCGCTTGAGGTTGTCCTGCGAACCGCAAAGATTGCAGGGAATAATCGGAAACTGCCTTAGCTGCGCGTAGCGCGCAAGATCGGCTTCCTTCACGTAGGCGAGCGGCCGGATCACGACGTTGCGCCCGTCGTCCGACACGAGCTTGGGCGGCATGGCCTTGAGCCGGCCCCCATAGAACATGTTGAGGAAGAACGTGCCTAGGATGTCATCGCGATGGTGGCCCAGCGCGATCTTCGTCGCGCCGAGCTCACCTGCCACGCGGTACAGGATGCCGCGCCGCAGGCGCGAGCACAACGAGCAGAACGTCTTGCCCTCAGGGATCACGCGCGTAACGACCGAGTAGGTGTCTTGCGTCTCGATGTGAAAGTCGATGCCGCGCGCGCGCAGATACTGTGGCAGCACGTCGTCGGGGAAACCCGGCTGTTTCTGGTCGAGATTCACGGCGACGATGTCGAAGCGGACCGGCGCGCGGTCGCGCAGCAACAGCAGCACGTCGAGCAGGCTGAAGCTGTCCTTGCCGCCGGACAGGCAGACCATCACCTTGTCGCCGGACTCGATCATGTTGAAGTCGGAGATCGCCTGGCCGGTCAGGCGCAGCAGGCGCTTTTCGAGCTTGACGTTTTCGCGCGCAAGCCGCTCGGTGGCCGGTGGCGAATCAGTGGCAAGGTCAATCTGCGGCGGGCTCACTGGACTACCCTCCGCGCTTTGCGCTGCGGGGATGAGCGCTTCGGAACGGCCGCGCGCGCTCACTGGACTACCCTCCGCGCCAGGCGCTCCGGGATGAACGCTTCGGAACGGCCGTGCGCGCTCATGGCACATCCTTGAAGTGCAGCACCTCGACGCCGACCGCGTCGACATCGGAATAGACGTCCGGCTTCTCGCTCGAGACCCGCACCGCGCGCACGGCCGGGTGTGCGAGCAGGCTGCGCGCGATATCGTCGACCAGCGTCTCCTGCAGATTGATATGCCCCTGCTCGAGGCGGTGGCGGATCGTCACGCGGATGAAGTCGTAGTCGACGACCTCGTGGATGCGGTCATGACGCGGAGTCGACAGTGCCAGCGGCACGTAGAGATCGACATTCAGCGCCAGTCGCTGCGCCCCGGCCTTCTCGAAGGCGTGGATGCCGATGTTCGCATCGACGATGTAGTTGCGCAGGAACAGCCGCCGGCAGTCCGCAAGCCGCGGGTCCATCAGCGGGGAACTCATGTCACAGCCGGCGGCGCGGCCGGTTCGGTGAGGAACATCACGTCGCGTGGACTGGCGGCGAGGTGCTGTCCGCCGTCCACCAGCAACGTGGTGCCGGTGATGGCCGGCGCCTTGGCCAGGAACACGACGGCCGCCGCTACGTCGTCGGGCCGGCTCGACCGTCCAAGCGGGGTGCGACCATGGGCCTGCTCGAACCCCGCTTCGGTCTGGCCACCGGACGGCAACGTGATGCCGGGCGCCACGCCGACCACGCGCACCTTCGGTGCAAGCGCCATCGCGAGCAGGCGCGTGGCTTCCGCCAGGGCCGACTTCGACAGTGTGTAGGAGAAAAAGTCGGGATTGGGATTCCACAGTTTCTGGTCGAGCAGGTTGATCACCACGCCACGCTCGTGTTCAGCCAGGGCTGCGTGCAGCGTCTGCGCCAGAAGCACCGGCGCCGCCACGTTCGAGCGCATGCTGCGCACCAGGTTTTCCGCGCTGAAGCTGGCGGCATCGTCGTACTCGAACAGCGACGCATTGTTGACGACACAGGTCACCTCGCCGAGGTAATGCGCGCACTCGGCAAGCAGGCTGCGCACGCCGGCCTCGACGGCGAGGTCCCGGTTGACGGCAATCGCACGCCGACCGAGGGCCTCGATCGCCTCGACCGTGGCCATCGCCTCGTCGCGCGACGAGGCGTAGTGCACGGCCACATCCCAGCCATCGCGGGCGAGGGCCAGCGCGATCTCGCGACCGATGCGCCGCGCCGCGCCCGTGACGAGCGCGGCGCCGGCAGACCTGCTTCTGCGGCGTTGGACCATGACCACTCCGGAAGGCCGCAAGTGTAGCGGGCGGGCTTTGCGCCGACGGCCAGGCCCTTGGCTACCATGCCGGTCGATGCCGCATCTTCATTCCTCGCTCCCCGAGCCTTCGGCCGCACAGAAAGAGCACAGCGATCGGCTGCGTGAACGGATTGCGTCCGACATCCGCGCACATGGCGGCTGGATACCGTTCGATCGCTACATGCAGCAGGTTCTCTACGCGCCAGGGCTCGGCTACTACAGTGCGGGGGCCGCCAAGATCGGCGACGCCGCAGCGGGCGGCGACTTCGTCACCGCCCCCGAGATATCGCCACTGTTTGCACAGGCGCTCGCCGCCCAGGTCGCGCAGATCTTCGAGCACACGCCGGCGCAGATCGTCGAGTTCGGCGCCGGATCCGGCCGGTTCGCGGCGGATCTGATCGCGGCACTGCGCGCGCGGGGCGTGCCCTGTGCGCGTTACGCGATCGTTGAAGTCTCGCCCGATCTGCGGCAGAGGCAGCAGCAGCGGCTTGCGCAGGCGCGGGTCGAGTGGCTCGACACCGCACCGGCCGGTTTCGAGGGCGTCATGCTCGCCAACGAAGTGCTCGATGTCATGCCGGTCCGTCTCTTCGCCCGGGGCGTCGGCAAGGTTGTCGAGCGCGGGGTCGGGCTGCAGGACGGCCGATTCGTATTCATCGAGCGCGAAGCGCCGGCCGAATTGCGGGCCGCCGTCGCGGCAATCGAGGCCGACGTCGGCGAACTGCCCGCGGGCTACGGCTCGGAGATTGCTTTCGAGGCACGTGCCTGGATGGCCTCGGTGGGCGAATGGCTGCGGCGTGGCGTCCTGCTTGCCGTCGACTATGGCTTTCCGCGGCGCGAGTACTACCACCCGCAGCGCCTGATGGGCACGATCATGTGCCACTACCGCCACCATGCCCACGCCGACCCTTTCTGGTGGCCGGGACTCAATGACCTGACCGCTCATGTCGATTTCAGTTCGATGGCCGAGGCTGCGCACGCCGTCGGACTCGATGTCCTCGGCTACACGTCGCAGGCGCACTTTCTCCTCAATTGCGGGCTGGTCGATCGGCTCGTCGAACACCACGCGCCCGCCAGCAGCGCCGCGGCACACCGGCTCGTATCCGAGGCCGAAATGGGCGAACTGTTCAAGGTGCTGGCGGTCGGTCGCGGAATCGATGTCCCGCTGTTGGGCTTTGCGCGGGGCGACCGCCTGCATCGCCTATAGACTGCGCATCAGATGAAGTGGCTTCTCACCACCTTCCTGGCGCTGCTGGTCCTGACGGCGCTGCAGCCGTGGCTGCAGAAGCTCGGCATCGGACGGCTGCCCGGCGATCTCCGGTTCAAGGTCAACGGCAAGGAAGTGCTGCTGCCGTTCACCAGTACGGTTGTGCTGTCGTTGCTGTTGATGCTGCTGGCGCGGCTCTTCTGAACCCGTGGCCGTGCAGGAAGCTTCATCTGCTTGCGTCTTCTGCGGCATCGTCGCGGGGCGTCTGCCCGCCAGCGTCGTCTACCGTGATGAGCGCGTGTGCGCGTTCATGGACATCCGGCCCGTGAATCCGGGACATCTGCTCGTCATCCCGCTTGCGCACGCGGCGGGCCTGGCGACGCTGGAGTCCGGCACGGGCGCTCAGATGTTCCGGGTTGGGCAGCGCCTGGCCGAGGCGCTGCGCCGCAGCGGCGTACGGTGTGACGGGATCAATTTCCTGCTGGCCGATGGCGAGGCCGCCGGTCAGGAAGTCTTCCACGTTCACCTGCATGTGATTCCGCGCCATGCCGGCGACGGGTTCGGATTCCGCTACGGGCCAGACTTTGGCGCGCTGCCCGATCGCGAGGTGCTCGAGGCCACTGCGCGTGTCGTGCGCGAGGCAATGCCGGCCGGCGACGCCTGACGTCACCGCACTTGAACGTGAGGTGCAGCCATCACCGCGCCTGGCTTACCTTCGAGTTCTTCGAGGAGCGTCTTGACTGCCGCGGACAATGACCTGAAGCTTCGGCCCGCTGTATTCCGCGGGCGCGAGGCGGACTAGCACCGGAGTCGCGGCGAGAACAACGTTGATGTTGACCACGGGGCCACATTGCATGCTGGAGTTACACATCGACATCGCTCGGTGCAATTCGGTAGTTCCCAGGTCTAGGAGATGATCCTGATGTCGAACACTGCCCGCGCCGCTGGAATTCTGGTCGTGGTCATGTCGCTCGCTGCGCCCTCGGCTCATGGCGAGCCCTCTGACGTGCCGCCGACCGAATCTGCGGCGCTGCTCAAGTGGCTGCAGGGCGGCAATTACAAGACGTGGCCCAAGGAATCCGCGCCGCACCGGTCGATGGGTCCGCACAAGTCCCTGGTGATCACGTACCTGAATCCGGCCTTGGACCGGTCCCTGGAGTCCAAGGCGGCTTCCCACCCGAAGGGCGCGGCAGCGGTCAAGGAACTGCTGGACGAAGTCGGCAAGCCGGCGGGCTGGGCGGTCTCCGTCAAGACGGCGCCGGACAGCTTGGGCGGCAAGGGCTGGTACTGGTACGAGATCCTGGGCACCACAGCCAGCGGCACCGTGGTGTCCCAGGCGCCCGGGCAACCGCTGTGCACCGGATGCCACACGCTTGGGCGCGACTTCGTGCTGATTCCTCACCCGCTCGACTAGTCGTACGGCTTCACCGCGCGTGGAGCCCGCCGGTCCGCTCGCCGTTGCCGCCTACTTCGTGGGAAGTTTGTAGTAGGTCTCGTTCAGGAACGCGGCGATGTGTTCCTCTTCCTCCGGGAACATGCCGGTATTCAGCATCGTGTTGCACGCCGCAACCTGCGACTTGAGCTTTGCCCAGCTCGTGACCTTGCGGTCCTGCCGGAGATAGATCGTCCCGACCGGGCCGTAGACCTTTTCCTGGTGGCAGGTTTCGCACTTGTGGGTCTGCACCAGCTTGTGCCCCTCCTTGGCGTTGGGTGTAGCAATCGCCGTGAGCGGGACGAGTACCGCGAGGCCGGCCAGAACGCGCATCATCATCTCGACTCCCGCGGCACAATTTGATCGCGCAGTCTAGACGGACAAGCGGCCCACTGTCGAAGGCTGCTGCGCACCGGGCCGCTTGGCGCTCCGATTCCGTCGAGGCCGGATGCCGGGCGCGATTCGGTGGGAGCGGTGCACGGTGACTTGCGGGATGCCATGCCCGCCACTGCACGACCGTGCGTGCACTGGCGCTTCGCAGGTTTTCACGACATCGAGACGAGTGCTTCCTGATGCCGATGACCGACTACTTCTGCGAACTGGAGAAATCCCGGATCCGCGCTCTGGTCAGGCGCGACATGGAACTCCTATGGCGCCTGCATGCGGAGGAGTATCAACTTGTGACGCCGTCCGGGCGCATGTTTGGGCGTGAGCGATACCTGCAGGAGATCGATTCCGGCAACCTGCAGTATTGGCAATGGGAGCCCGGGCCGATCGCCGTCCGGGCAACCGAGCGCATGGCTGTCGTGCGATACCAGGCGACGCTTGAAGTTGGATCGGCTGGCGTCCGTGGCAGCCCGTTCCAGTGCTGGCACACGGACACGTACGAGTTGCAGCACGGGCATTGGCGGGCCATCTGGTCCCAGGCGACGGCCATCCGGACGTCAGACTGATATATGGGCAGGGCAATATTGAACTGACAGGCACGCCCGCCGCTCGCGCCAGGCTGGACCAGTGCGGCCGCGGCGAGCCGCCGGAGGCCGCGTCGACACAGGCTGGGGAACGCCACCATGGCCTCCCGCCAGCAGTTAGTTGAGGTCGATTTCACCCGCTTCTCGTTCGGGCCGAAGAGGGTGGCGTGTGCTGGAATCGTTTGCAGGTCTTCCTCTCGAAGGCTCCCAAGGCACGGACCGGAACCGGAACCCCCGGACGGGGTCCGCGTAGAGGCTCCAGGTATGCCCGTTGTTGCAGTCGTCAATCGAAAAGGGGGCAGTGGCAAGAGCACCTTAGCCACGCACCTTGCGGCCTATTGCGCCAGCGCCGGCGCGGCCGTGATGCTTGGCGACGTGGATCGCCAGCAGTCGACCCGGACCTGGCTGCGGCAGCGCAACGCCGTGCCGTCCGACGCCCGTGCTGAGATCGTCGGATGGACCGTCGATCCAAAGTCCTTCGTCCGTCCGCCGGCCGGCATCGACCTCGTTGTGATGGACACACCCGGAGGCCTCACCGGTTTCGACCTGGCACGCGTCGTGATGTATGCCGACGCGATCCTCATGCCGGTCTGCAATTCGATCTTTGACCGGGAATCCGCTGCCGATTGTCTCGCCGAGCTGCGGACATTCCCGCGTGTGGCGTCCGGGCGCTGCAAGCTGGCGGCGATCGGCATGAGGCTGGACGCACGCACCGAAGCGGCCGGGGTCATGCAGACGTGGGCGGAGAAACAGGGACTGCCGTTCATCACCGCGCTGCGTGAGTCGCAAGCCTATGTGCGCTGCATCGAGCGGGGACTCACATTATTTGATCTGCCCGCTGCCGAGGTGGAGTCCGACCTCGAGCAATGGCAGCCGATCCTGCAGTGGCTGCGACCGATACTGCACCCGGCTCCGGCGGCGGGCCATGTGGCGCAGAGCAGCGTCACGCTTGCCGCGGGACCGAGGCAGGTGGTCGCGCCCATCCTTCATCGGCCGCCGTTCGAGGCAACGCGGCGACAAACGTCGTCAGTGGTGGCACTGCGCGCAGGCGAACCATATGCATCGCCCGCACCGCGTGCCGCCGTTGCTGCCTCACCGATGAGCCGGTTGCTCGACGCACTGCCTATTCCACGTTTCCTGCAGCGCACGCCCTGACCGTTCAAGGCTGGACTCTGCGCGCGGCGGGACTTCGCTTGCACGGACTCGCGTTGTGCATACCGTCAAGGCCCATGCCACTCTGTCGAGCGCAAGGTTGGCGATGATCTCCAGGTATTGAAGTGCGTCTTGCCGAATGGCGGCCACAGTTTCGTCGGCCCAGGTGGCTCCGCGTGAACTTCGCGGCCGGCCACAACCGGCCATCGGCAGCACCGGCGCAATTGATGCACGCGCGGTCATTCCTTCCCAAGGCACCGCGGATTGCGCTGCAGCCTTTCCATTGCTCGTGCGACTCGTCACATTTGTCGTGTGAACAACTGCACAGTAGTTGTCGGCTGGCCTTTGGGTGATCTCGCCCTGGTACTTTGTCCCGACGAGTAGCTCTGGTGGGAAGACGTCTCTTGGCGCAGGTTACGGCGCGCGAGCCCTCTGTCGGCGCGTTGTTCTTGTTGATGGCTATGTCCTCTCGTCGTCAACTTTGCGCTAGAGAATGGCCCCCGATAGCCGCTGGCATGGTTGCGATCGGGACATAACGGGAAGGGACTGCCACCCGCAGCTGGCCGGCGGCCCAGGTCCGCGGTCCACTGCCACTGGCCGACTGCGACGACGTCGGGCGCACCGCTTCCTGATTGAACCAAGTGTTTGGTCACTCGCCAGGCTCCGTCGGAGTGAGAGGCGTCGCCTAAGTTCCTGCGCCGCAGCAACCTGAGGTTGTCGTCGGTTCGCTTGACACAAACATTGGGCAGCGGAATGGCCGCGGAGAAGAAACCTCTGATTTGAAATGAGTTAATTGAGGTCGCACAGGTCTTGCTTAAGGAGGTTCCCAGAGGTGGTGTCGAATAGTCCGGCGAGGTCCGCGAAACAGGTTTGGTGCGACGCAATCCGATCTTTCTCGCCGCCACATCGATCAATCATGCTTGCTGGTGCTGTGCGTTGTCGCGGTGCGGTCGCGTGGTCCGCAACATTGAGAGAGAACTTCGAGTCAACGCCGACACGACTGCTTCAAGCTCGCACTGAACAAGTTTGCTGGTGAGGTACGTAGAACCGCATATCCCGCGACCCTAGGGGAGAAAAGATGAAATCCGCAGACTTGCTGAAGTTCAGCTCCGTGCTGATGCTCTTGCTTCACTCATCAGTCGTCTCGGCGGTCGTCATAGGCCAGGCTGATACCTTTGAGGACGGAACAACACAGGGCTGGCAGGTGGGACTATTGGGCGCCCCACACCCGGCGCCCCCCGTCAACGTTTCCGACGGTGGACCACTGGGAGCGGGTGACAACTATCTAAGGCTCACATCGGTTGGTGGAGCCGGTCCCGGCAATCGACTTGCGGCAATCAATTTCGCCGCGCAATGGGCAGGTGACTACGCGACGACTGGGGTCACGACGATCTCTATGGACCTCAAGAACTTCGGGTCGACAGAGCTATTCATACGCCTGTACCTCGAGAACCCGACGGCGGGTCCACCTACGGACCAGGCAATAACAACTGCTCTCGTTCTGCCCTCGGGCGGCAATTGGACGCACGTCGAATTTGCAGTCGATGCGGCCTCGCTGATCGAACTTGCCGGAGACGTAAGTGCATTACTGGCAAATGTGACGGCGCTTCGAATATTTCACGGACCCGCCAATGCCTTTCCCGGTCCAGCTGTGGTCGCGGTTCTTGGGGTCGACAACATTACGGCCTCACGAGCTCAGACGGTGCCGGAACCATCGGCACTGGGCCTTGCGATGCTTGGGTTTGTGGCGCTTCTTGCCTCGAGACGTAACCGTGCACAGGGATTGCCAAAGGCCTGACCCGCGCATGAATCCGACCTCCCCGCGCAGGCTTCACTCGCCGATGTCGGCGGGATGATCGCAGCGTTTCGCCAGCTCGATCGGGGAATCTCTTCGGCGGATCCGTGTTCGGTCGCGGGTGAAGTTCACGGCCGACCTCAGTGAGGGTTTCCCGCAACTCAGGGTCACGCTTCACCCGCGGGTCGATGCACTGGACCCGGCCAATTGCGGCCTCAACTAATGTCGCTCCGAAGCCCCGCGAAGCGGACCAAAGCGGGGACCTCGATGGATCGATAGATCACGGGAAGCGGCAACAATGACGTGAGTGCCTCCAAGGAACGCTCGAGGAACGCGGTGGAGCCTACGCTGCACCCCGGACTTCACGACACAACCGGAGGAGCAAAGAATGATTGCTGGAGCGCGATACGGGCATACGAACCTCATTGCCCATGACTGGAAAGCACTGTCCCGCTTCTATCAAGAGTTGTTCGGCTGCACGCCCGTGCCGCCAGTTCGCGACTTCAAGGGAGCAGATCTCGAACGGGGTACAGGCATCCCCGGCGCCGAGCTGCGCGGTGAACATCTGCGACTTCCCGGTCACGGTTCAGAAGGGCCGACGCTCGAAATTTTTAACTACAACATCCTCGAGGAAAAGCCCGACGCGGCAGTGAACCGCCCTGGGTTCGGACACATCGCTTTCGTTGTAGATGACGTGTCGGCGGCGCGGGAAGCAATTCTAACGGCGGGAGGTCGGCCAGTTGGCGAGGTCGTCACTTTGACCAACGCGCTCGGTAAGAAGCTCACGTGGGTTTACGTCACGGACCCCGAGGGCAACATACTCGAACTTCAATCGCAGCCGAAGTAGCAGTCGAAAGTAGCGCCACGCTCCGGACAAACTTGAAAATGAAGCGCTGTCGGCCAGTAGCCGACAAGTGAGCCGATAGGCAGAATCGCGCAATAGCGGACCGTGCAAATGGACGAAAAGCCGACACCTGAAGAAACCGCCCGGTGGCAACGCCGTTTGGCGAGCCAGGCGAATAACCGGGCTTGGACCTTGTCGGAAGCTGACTCACGAACCGCTGAAGAAGACGAGGAGATGTTGCAGGCGGCGCATGCCGCCATGCACTTCTGGAAGTTGGTCGGCAACGAGAACAATCGTGCGCACGCGGCTCAATTGGTCGCGCATGTCTATGCGCTGCTCGGCCTCCCCGGGCCTGCAGCTCACTACATCGCGAAGTCCCAGCCGCTCTTCTTCTCCGAGCAATCCGAAGCATGGGAAGTTGCGCTGGCGCACGCGGTAGCCGCTAACGTCGCTGCCGCCCAGAAGGACGCGGCGACCCATGCGGAGCATTACGCCAAGGCGTTTGAACTGGTTGCCAAGCTACCGGAGGCTGAGGATCGCGAGATCCTCGAGAAGACCCTACGCATACTGCCGGTGCCAAGTGCTGCGCGCCGCTGACGGCCAGTAGCCGACGTGTGACCCCGGTTTCCAGTTCGCTCCTAAGCGGACCTACAAGCAGGTTGACGGAACGCAACGCCGTCGGCCGCAAACGCGCTTTACTGAGCTTGTCTCGGCTGGCATCCGAGGCAGAGCACGCGTTTCCATTCGTACGGTAAGCGGCGACACCCGATAAGCAATTTCTCTCAAAGAGTCAGAGCATTGCGGTTGAAGTGAGAGCCCAGCTTTTCCTGCATGCGCCGATTCATCCTGCAGCTTCGGAAAAGACAAATTCAAGTTCGGCCGCTCCCGCACGGGTGTCTCGAAACGCCCGGTCGGCTCCCATTTTTTGGACCGAAGGAGGTTGAGACAGTGAAACGATGCAGATTGCTCTTCCGCGTCGCCTTGATGGCGATCGCGATCATCCCCGGTATGAGTCATGCGCAGATGCTGACTGGACCGCCGGCCGATCCAAACTTCAAATACTCGACCGCGATGCCGCCGGGTGTCGCGATACCACCGACGCTGGAGACGCGCCTGGGGACGCTGCGCTTCGACGGCGGGGTCCCCGACGCTGCCAGCACCGACCGGCTGCTCGACAACCTCGACTTCCAGCGCGCTGTCCAGGCGTACCTGCTCGGCCTGCCGCCGGTGAACCAGTTGGCCAACCGCCAGGCGATGCTGTCGGTGGGCCCGGCCAACCTCACTGTGCCGATCTGGGAGCAGATGGTCGACTCGCGCACCGTCGAGCTCACCGCCAACGACAACACGCCCTACACCTGGTTCTGGCTGGACCTGCGACAAGGGCCGCTGGTGCTCGAGGTGCCGCCCAAGGTCTTGGGCCTGGTCAACGACATGTGGTACCGCTGGTCGGGCGACGTCGGCATTACCGGAGAGGACCGCGGCCGCGGCGGCAAGTACCTGCTCCTTCCGCCGGGCTACAAGGGCGAGGTGCCGAAGGGCTACTTCGTCATTCGTCCCGCGACCTTCAGCGTCTGGGTGCCGTGGCGCAGTTTCTTGGTCGACGGCGATCCGAAGCCCGGCGTCGAGGAGGTCAAGAAGCTCACGAAGATCTATCCGCTGGGGCAGGCGGCCAATCCGCCGAAGCTCAACTTCGTCAACATGTCCGGCAAGCCCTTCAACATGGTCGGACCCTCGGGCTACGAGTTCTGGGCAATGCTCAACCAGGTGGTCCAGGAAGAGCCGACCGACGAGGTTGATCCGACCACGCTCGGCATGTGGGCGTCGGTCGGTATCCAGAAGGGCAAGCCCTTCGCACCAGACGCGCGGATGAAGAAGATCCTGACCGAGGCCGCGGCGGTGGGTGATGCCACGGCTCGCGCCATCGCCTACCGGATGCGCGACCGGGCGGGGTACATCTTCGACAACGCCAACTGGCGGTACGCCTTCTTCGGTGGCTACAAGTTCGAGTGGCAGCCGGGCGTCGCGAACCTCGACGCGGCGGCGTTCTTCTTCTTCCTCGCCACCGGGGTCACGCCTGCGATGGACACGAAGATCGTTGGCGAGGGTTCGACCTATCCGTGGACCGCACTGGATTCGAAGAACCACCCGCTGGACGGCGGCAAGAACTACAAGCTGCGCCTGCCGCCCAACGTGCCGGCCAAGACCTTCTGGTCGGTCATCGTCTACAACACGCAGACCCGCTCGATGCAGCAGTCCAACCAGCAGTTCCCGAGCGTCAGCAGCCAGGACAAGCACGTGCAGAAGAACGCCGACGGCTCATTCGACGTCTACTTCGGGCCGAAGGCGCCTGCGGGCAAGGAGTCAAACTGGATTCAGACGGTCCCCGGGCAGACCTGGTTCATGATCCTGCGTCTCTACGGCCCGCTCGAGCCTTGGTTCAACAAGACCTGGCGGCCCGGAGAGATCGAACTCCAGCCGTGACTTAGGGGTACCGTTCGTTTGGGGGTAGTGCTGAGTGAGCGGCCCAACAACCGGTTCCAGCGGGCGGCGCTGACCCGCCGCCGCTGAACCGCGGCGTTGCGTCCGCTATCGGCGTGGAATTCACGACCGCTTTTCGGCGGCTCGCATTTCCGCTTCTTTAATCGGGCGTCTCTGTCAAGGGTTGGGCTCCTGGTCGTTCACTTTTGTTGTCCCCGTTGTTGTGTGGGTCACGCTTCTTTACGCAGTCGTGCGCGGTGCGGCTGGCGCGCTGCAGGCATAGGTCGGATCGGGAAGGAGAGCCTCGCTTTGGGTCGCGCTTGTAAGCGCAGCAGAAATTCGCGGCTTCATCCTAAAACCCTCGTCCACACGTTCAACGAAGAACTGGTTTGGATCGTTGCTCGTCAGCTCATGCGATGGCCTCCACTCGGGCGGCCCGGAAGTCGGTACCGTCCAGCCACATCCGGTGCAGGATGACTGCCAGCTTGCGCGCCACGGCAATGACGGCGCGGCGGTGACCACGCGTCTTTGCAAGCCTGACGCCCCACGCTTTCAGAACCGACCACTTATCGCCACGTGTCATGAGGGCGTGGGCAGCGACATAGAGTGCCTGCCGCACCGCCGGGTCTCCGGCCTTGGAGATGCGCCCCGGGTTGTCGGTCTCGCCGGACTGATACCGGCGAGGCGTCAGCCCGAAGTGCGCCGCGACGGTGCGCGACGAGCGGAAGCGCTGCGGTTCGTCCACGGCCGCCTTGAAGGTCAGCGCGGTCACGGTTCCTACGCCAGGTACCGTCATCAGGCGGCGGCAGATCGCGTCCTTCTGCGCCATGTTGCGCACGGCGTTGTCGAGCTGAAGATACGTTCGATACAGCACGCTGCGCGCATCGAGCAGCGGCAGCAGGCACTTCGCCACCTCAGGCAGCGCCTGCACGCTGGGCCGCACGACCTCGTCGAACCTGGCGTGGCCGACGTGTACCGGCAGCCGTACGCCAAACACCTTCAGCAGGCCGCGAACCTCGTTCTCGAGGTCGACGCACTTGGTCAGGATCATCTTGCGGCTGCTCAGCAGCGCACGCACCTGGTGGCTCTCCAGGCTCTTCACATGCACGGTGCGGAACCAGCCCGTCCGCAGGATCTGCGCCAGGCCGCGAGCGTCGTTGCGATCGGTCTTGTTGCGCATCGCCGCCAGCGAGGCCGCCACCTGGCGCGCCTCCATGCAGACCACCTCGTAGCCTGCAGCACTGAGGCCGTACGTCAGGTACTGGGTGAGGGCGCCGGCCTCGAATCCAACCTGCTTGATGTCGCTGCTGAACCGTCTCAGCGCCGTCACGATCACGTCCACTTCGGCGGCGACCTTCGCTTCGTGTCGAACCTCACCTGCCTCGTCGACCACGCAGATCGACACGGAACGCAACGAGACGTCGATACCCGTAAAGAACTTCATGGCTCTCTCCTTCGCAGGGGTTGTCCTGCGAGTCTATGGAGAGCTCAACCTTGGATAACTGCGAGCCCGATTACCGATGCTTTGGGTCGCGTGCTGCCGACTTAGTCGAGTGTGAACTCGGTCCGTGCACTGAATTGGAGATCGCCGTTTGCGCCTGTGTTTGTTGAAGCCTGCGCAAGGCGGCTTTGGCAACGTTGTCTCGCTTGCTGCACTGGACGAACTTGATCACGTACAACCCAGCCCGGAAGGGGCGCGCTCGCTGAACGGCTGTTTGCGACATCAATGCCGCGGAACACCTTACGCGGGCCGTGCACGGGCGGCGAAGTCCTGGAACACGCTCGAATGGCGAAGGGCAGGCAAGCAACAGGAGCCCCCGTTTGGCCAGCTTGGGCCTTCCGTGCTCGCGCCTGATTCGCCGCGATTGCGAACCCTTCGCGATTGTCCCTTGCCCTACGGCTTCGCTCTCCGCGCATAGGAGCGGACTTCCCCCCAATCGAGTTCGAATCGGTCGTGCGAACCATCCGGCGGCAGCCGCATACGGAAGGTGGATGGAAACTTTTCGGCGATGTACTCCCGGGGGCCCGCGGGGACGAATCGCAGTGTGTCGATCAGGTCGATCTTCACCTGCATTGCCTCCCCTTCAGGCTCGACGGTGTACGCGAACAGGCCATCCTCGAAGTGACCTGCCAGCGGCGTGCCCGCGCCTGGAGCCGGGGCCGGTTGTGCTACGCCGATCAACGCCGGCATCAGCTCGGTCAGCCACACGAACCCCTTGCTGGTCAGAATGACGAGTGTGAAGTCCTCGCCTGGCAAGTACGCGATCATCGTGCTGTGGCTGTCGACATTGCCGCCATGCCACACCATCGGCTGACCCAGGAATTCTCGCGTCGACAGACCATAGCCGTAAGGAACCTGCGTGCCATCCGTGAGCTGGCTGGGTCGAGCTAGCCGGGACATCCTGGCGTCGGGGGCCGCGAGGGCAAGTCGAGCCCACTTCGTCAGCGATGCGGCACTGGCACACAGCCCGCCGTCGCCAACATACGCGGCGGCGCTGGCATCGAGCGGAGTGGGCTTGCCTTCGCTCGATACGCCCGGCGCGTACTTATCTGGTTGCAGGCGGTGGCAGGAAACAATCCCTTCGATGCCCGCGGGCCGCAGCACGAGGCTGTCGAGAATGCTGTCAAATGGCTGGCCGGTCACCCGCTCGGCAATCAGCGCGAGCGCCTTGTAGTTCGAGTTGCTGTAGGCCCACCGGTCGCCGGGCTGAAACCGGCGCGGCGCTGCGGCAGCGAGCGCGACATAAGCAGCAACGGGCGTCGCCGCATTGTCCGCAAGGGGCCGGTAGCCATCGAGCCAGAGAAAGTCCGCCAATCCTGATGTCTGCGAAAGCAGGTGCGACACGCGCAGGTCTGGCTCGTTAGCGAACCACTCAGGCAGGTACTCCCCGACCGGTGCGTCGAGCCGCACTTTGCCGGCGTCGGCGAGTGCCAGAATCACCCCGGCAGTGAACTGCTTCGAGATCGATCCGATCGGAAACAGCGAAGCTGAATCAGGCACCGGCGCATCGGCTCCGACCGAGGTATAGCCCCTTTGCAGGATGGGCTTGTCGCCGCGCAGGATCGTTATATGCGCAGCCGGGATGCCCTCTTGCGCCATGAAGGCACGCACGGACACGTCGACCTTGTCGGCATCCGGCCCGGCAATTGCTGGCTGGGCGAGGCCGAGTCCCAGGAGGGTCGAAAGTGCGATCGCTCTCTTCACGCCAGGTACAGACACAAACACAAACGAGTGCTCAGCTTACGCAATCCGGGCGTCCGCGCGCTCCCGTCTCGGTGGCGGCGCGAGCCGTTGCCCGCAGTCAGTCTCCGGCGTCCACGGTGCAATAGACTGACTCCCATCTGGAGGCTGACGCCCTCACTTCAGGCGGTCGGAAGCGTCGGCTACCTTTGTTGGGTCACAGGAGAGACGCATGAACGAGGAAACATTCAACCTCAGCATCCGCAAGTTTCTGAAAATGGTCGGCGTCAGCTCGCAGCGTGAAATCGAGCAGGCGGTGGCGAAGGCGATTGCGGCGCGCGCGATCTCGGGCTCGGAATCCTTCCCGGCCAAAGTAACGCTCGAGATCGCAGGCTTGCAGTTGAAGGTGAACTTCGACGGCGAGATCAAGCTGCAGTAGCGAAGTAGGCCCGTCGTCGCCGGGCCTTACGCCTCTCCTTGCGCGCCAGTTTGGACCGAACCGGCGCCATCGCTCTCCTGTGCTCCGGAGTGCAGGGCACGGCTGATGGCGACGATGCGAGCCTGGCGCACGGCACGCGGAATCTCGGCGGCATCGAAGCGATGGAGGCTCGCCAGGGCGCCGGCGTCCACTTCCGCGGCGACCCGCAGTGCCTTGCGAAAGCGGTCCGCCGACGTCTGATAGGCGACTTCGAAGGCCTGCAGCAGCAACTCGAACCGTTCGGGGCGGCGAAACGCATCGCTGCGCTCGAGCGCTTCGACGATCGCAGCCGACGATTCCGCGCCGCTGAGCGTTTCACGCATTTCGACCAGCAGGCGCGCCAGCTGAGCGGCCTCCTGAGGGACCCGCAGCTTGCCGATGAAGTCCGCGACCGTGCGCGGGCTGCGACACGCGCTCGCGAGCACTGCGAAGCGCGCAGGCAGGACCAGCCCGCGCTCGGCCGCGCGGTCGAGCGCGGCGGCAGCGGCCGGCAGGTCCTCGAGTTCGCTGTAGAGGCGATCGATCAGCCCGCTCGCGACGAGTACATCCAGCATGCGTGAAGGCTTGCGTTCCATCAGGCCGCGCGAGATCTCCTGCATCACGCGCTCGGCGACCAGGGCGTCGGCCTCGCCATTGCGCACCATTTCGCGAACCAGCTCGGCCGTTTCCGGCGCGACGCGGAAGTCGGGAAACCGCGCCGCGAAGCGGGCCAGCCGAAGGATGCGGACCGGGTCCTCGATGAACGCCGGTCCGACGTGCCGCAGGACACCGGCACGGAGATCGCGCGCGCCGCTGTGGGGATCGATCAGTCGCCCGTCTTCGTCGAGCGCCATCGCATTGATCGTCAGATCGCGACGCTCCAGATCCGCTTCGAGAGTCACGTCAGGCGCCGTATGGAAAACAAATCCGCGGTAGCCGGGCGCGGTCTTGCGCTCGGTGCGTGCCAAGGCGTACTCCTCGTTCGTTTCCGGATGCAGAAAGACGGGGAAGTCCTTGCCGACGGGTCGAAAGCCGCGCGCGACCATTTCGTCGGCCGAGCCGCCGACAACGACCCAGTCGCGATCGGTTTCAAGAGCGGCATCCAGATCGCCGCGGCGGCGCCTGTCCTCGCCGAGCAGCGCGTCGCGTACGCAGCCGCCGACCCGATAGAACTTCATCCGTAGTGGATGACTTCGGTCTCGGCGTGCGCCGCCTCGACCCAGCGCTGCATTGCCGGCAGTGCCAGAACGGTCTCGGCGTATCTGGCGAGAAGTGGCGTGAGACTGACACCGTACGTGCGGAAACGCGTCACGACTGGAGCGAAGAACGCGTCGGCGATCGAGAACGCGCCGAAAAGCAACGGTCCGCCGCTGCGCTCGAGGCACTCGGACCAGATCGACTGGATGCGGGCGATGTCTGCAGCGACATCGGCACGCTGCCGGGCGGCTGCGCCCTTCTCGTCGAGGCGCGCTCGGATGTCCATCGGCATGTGCGTGCGCAGTGCCGCAAAGCCGGAGTGCATTTCCGCGCTCACCGAGCGCGCGCGGGCACGTGCATCGGCGTCTTGTGGCCAGAGCGTGCCGTCGGCATAGCGTTCATTGGCGGTCTCGCAGATCGCCAGCGAATCCCACACTACGAGCGGCCCGTCGATCAGGCACGGCACCTTCCCGCTTGGCGAGTGGCGCAGGATCTCTGCCTTGGTCTGCGGCTGATCTAGCGCGATGCGCTTCTCCTCGAACGCGACTCCGGCCTGCGTCAGCGCGAGCCAAGGGCGCAATGACCAGCTCGAGTAGTTCTTGTTTCCGATGACGAGGACGCGACTCATCGCGGCTCCCTGGCGGTTGCGGTTTCCGCCGTCGATTAGATCACCAGTTCGCCGACTCTTGTCGCGTCCCAGCGCCAATTTCTGGGTGCTCTCGCGCAAACGCGGCGGGCTCCACGGCGCGGGACAGTGCGCCCGCGCGTGGCGGCATCGTCATGGCTCAGCGGCGTGCGCGCGCGCGGAAGGCGCCCAGGCGCGAGCGGGAATTCTGACCGGCCAGATAAAGAGCGGCTTCGGACTCCATCGGATGCAGTTCGAGCCCGAGCTCCGGCGGCGGCACATAGGGCTGGCTGCTGGCGACGTTGTCACGCTGCATCGAGTCCAGGTTGTCGCGCGACATCATGGGCTCGCCCGGCGCGAGCTCCATCATGATCGCCTGGGCGCGAGCCAGGCTTCCGGGCAGACCGATCACCGGGCGCGGATGGCCCGATGCGCGCGCTGCGAACTGCACCAGTTCCTTCAGCGTGTAGATGCGCGGCCCGACCAGTTCGTAGGATTTGCGAAACGTCGCACGATTGTCGAGTGAATTCACGAACGCATCGGCGACGTCGCCCACGTAGATCGGCTGGAAGCGCGCTTGCGCATTGGCAATCGGCAGCGCCGGCGCGATCGATGCCAGCGTGGCGAAGGTATTCAGGAACCGGTCCTCCGGCCCGAAGACGACCGAGGGTTGAAAGACGGTCCAGTCGAGCCCGGAGGCGCGCACTGCAGCTTCGCCGTCGCCCTTGCTGCGCTGGTACATCGACGGTCCCTTCGGGTCGGCCCCAAGCGAACTCATGTGCAGGTAGCGGCGCACCGAGTGCGCTTCGCATGCGCGCACGATGCGGCGCGGCAGCTCGACATGGGCGCGGGCAAACTCCGGTCCGTAAGGCGACCCGCGCGAACCCTGCAGGATGCCGACCAGGTTGATCACCGCATCAGATCCCGCGACTAGCGGGTTTAGGTCCTTGTCAGCGTGGATGTCGGCTTCGATGACCTCGATCGTGGGCAGCGTGATCAGGTGGCCGGCGCGCGCACGCCGCCGGGTGGGCACCGTGACCCGGACTCCGCGGTCGATCAGACGGTTGACGATATGGCGCCCGATGAAGCCAGCGCCGCCAATGACAAGCACGTTGGAGTAAGGCACGTAAACGACCAGGCAGTGGATGAGGCCGGATTCTATGCCGCGTGCCCGGGTACACCGGAGCCTTGGGCCGGCCAGCGCGAACATGGAGCCGTGTCGAGCGTCCGAGGTCGCGACGCGGGCCGCGCTCGGGGGTCAAGGCACCCAAGGCCGGTACCGTCGCTGAAGCGGGCGCCCTCGCAGTGCGCGACCTCGGCGGGCGGCGCACAGTGTCCGCCCCTAACAGGGTCAGGGCAACTCGGTGCTGCCGGCCGCCTTGGGCGCGATAGTCCCGAGCCGCGTCTTGAGCGACTGGGCCTTGTTCTCGAAGAGCGCCGCGTAGTAAACGCTGTTCGACATCACCTTCTTGACGTAGTCACGCGTCTCGTTGAACGGAATCGTCTCGGCAAACACCGCGCCTTCGACCGGGCGGGCCAGTGCCGCGCGCCATGCGCGGGGGCGGCCCGGCCCGGCGTTGTAGGCCGCCGTCGCCAGTACCGTGTTGCCGTCGAGATCGTCCAGCACCATTTTGAGGTAGCCGGTGCCGAGCATCAGGTTCATGTCGCGCTCGCTGACCCGTGCCGGTGAGAAACCGCTGACGTTCATCTTCCGCGCGACGTAGCGCGCCGTGGCGGGCATCAACTGCATCAGGCCCGAGGCTCCGACGTGTGATCGCGCATCCATGATGAAGCGCGACTCCTGCCGGATCAGGCCATAGACCCAGGTTTCGTCGAGGCCGAGCGGAGTGGCGTATTGCACCATCGCGTCACGGAATGGCGCAGGGAAGCGCTGCGTGAAGTCGTACTCGGACCGCGTGCGGTCGGAAGTGTTGATCATGCGGTCGAGCAGGGCCTGTGCCCGCGCGTATTCCGCGGCCGCTAGCAGTTGGCGGTCGGTCATGGCGCGCAGCTGCCAGTTCCACTCCCGGTTGCCTTCCACGCGCATGCCGAGTTCGTAGAACTTCTGCGCCCGCGCGAAGCCCGGGTTTGAAGCCATCGATGCCACTTCCTCCGGTGCCGGGGCAGGGGCCTGCGGCGGCAGGGTGATCGGAAGTCCGAGTTCTTCGGCGGCAAGCTTGCCGTAGAAGTTGAACTGGGCCGCGATCTGCGTGAAGTGATCCTGGGCCTCCGCCGGCCGGTTGTCGGCCTTCAGGGCTCGCCCGTACCAGTACACCCAGGCCGGATCCGCCCGCAACGTTGCTGGCATGCGGTCAATCGTGCCCTTGACGGTCGACCATTCGCCGGCGCGCAGCGCCGCTCGCACCTGCCATTCGAGCACTTCGTCGACCCGTGCGGCATCGGGTCCGATGCCGACATGCTCGCCCCCGCGCCGGTACCAGTCGTGGGCCTCCGGCATCAGTCGCAGCGCGGCCATGTGACCAATTCGACCCCAGACGATGCCGCGTTGCTCGGGCGTCAGGTGCAGGTTCAGTGCGGTCGCGTACTCGGCCGCGTCGCTCGGGCTGTCGCGTGCGAGACGCACGACAGCCACGATGGCGAGTTCGCGCTGGAGTTCGGTCAGCCGGCGTTCGTGCGCGGTCAGAAATGCCGCGGGCCGATCGATCGCCTGCGTCAGCAGCTTCGGGTCGACGGGCTTGCCGCGCGCGTCGAGCGCGCGGGCGCCGATCCGCTTGGCGGTGGGAAGCTGGTTCTGTTCGACCAGGGCGCGGACCCGCTCCCAGACGGAGATGCGCTCGTCGGCGAGCAGGGCTTCGGTCAGCGCCAGGCAACCATCGCCGGCCGAGTCGCGTGTGTTGGCGAGCATCTGGCGCGCCTCGCGCGCGATGACGTCGGACTGCGAGCCGGACGAATTGCGGTAGCGGGCAAGGACGCTGTAGCACCGCAGTTGCGAATCGTCGGTATTCCAGACCAGTCGGGCTGCTTCGCGCTCGAAGCCGGTGAAGTCGCCACGGTCGGCCAGTGCCAGGCTCCAGTCGAGGCGCAGCCGGTCGGCGATGTAGGTGTCGGCATGGCGTGCGAGGAAGGTCTCGACCTCGGTCACAACGGCAGGGTCGGCGCTGCGCAGCCGTGGCACCAGCTGCCAGTACTCGACGTAAGCAGCCAGCGGGTGGCTGGCTAGCTGCGGTGCCAGCTGCGCCAGCTTGGCGCGATCACCCGCGCGTGCGGCATCGCGCGCCGCGAGGAACCGCTGGTCCGCGGCGGACAGCGGCGGAATGCCGGCGACGGACTCCTGCGAGCCGTTGGCAGCGAGGGCCGGAGTGCAGACGAGTGCACAAGCGGCGACGAACATGTAGACAGCAGTGAATCGCATGCGTGAAGATTACCGTACGCGCCGTTGTCGCTGCGCGTGATTACCGGACTGCGGCGAAGCGATTTCGGACTTTCCTTGGAAACGGATCAGCGCAGAAAGTTGCAGCGCGAGCACCTGTTGGCGGCACGGTCCCGCATTGAGGATCGCGAAGCGTGCGAGCAGGCATTGCTTGGTCATGTCGCTGAGTGGCTTACCCGGGCCGAAGTTCGTGCGGTCGGCTTCTATTGGCCCATCCGGGGCGAACCTGACCTGCGCGGTGTCATCGCCGACTGGCTCGAGGCCGACGGGCGCCGGGTGGCGGCCCTGCCCGTGGTGGCCGGTGACGTGCTGAGCTTTCACGCCTGGGTACGCGACGCGCCGATGCGCGCCGCAGAGTACGGCATTCCCGTGCCGGCGCGCGGTCGGCCGGTGCAACCGGACTGCCTTCTGATTCCTTGCGTCGGTTTCGATGCGCGGCGCTTCCGCCTCGGCTACGGCGGCGGTTTCTACGACCGCACGCTGGCGCAGACCGTGCCGTGGCCGCTGTGTGTCGGCATCGCGTTCGAGGCCACGCGCGTGGAGTCGATCGAGCCGCAGGCGCACGACATCGCGCTGGACGCGGTCGTTACGGATGCCACGATCTACTGACACCCTCGGACCGCGATCTGCGTATTGGGCCAATGGCATCGGCCTGCGCGCTGCGCCCCGGTGGTCAAGGCAGGGACCGCGTGCGGCAGTACCTCGTGTCGTTGCCGACCGCAGCCGACGACAGGCTGCGCAATACGCGTTCACGCGCTCAGGTCAGCCGATGCGGCCCGCGCTGGAACTCCGCCACGATCCAGTCCCGGAACGCCACGACATGCGGCACCGTACTGCGCTGTCGGTTGACGATCAGGAAGTAGCGGTAGCCCGTGCGCATCCTCAGTTTCGGAAACGGCAGTACGAGGTCGCCGCTGGCGACGAGATCATCGAGGAACGGCGTGCGCACGAGCGCGACGCCCTGACCGCGCACGGCCGCCTGCACCGACTGGTCCACGTAGGTGAAGTACAGGCGCGCCGCGCCGTCGAAGGGGGCAACCCCGGCAAACTCGCACCAGCGCGCCCAGCTGCTGTAGGGCGCGCTCGGCACGGTCTCGTCCATCGCCAGGATGGGCAGTGAAGCCAGATCGGCCGGCTCGGTCAGGGGAGTGTCGCGCGCGGCCAGCAGGCGCGGGCTCAGCGCCGGGCTCGCGTCCTCGGTGAGCAGCAGCATGGCGTCGGTCGGCACCGGCGCGCCCGGCCGCAGCCAGCGAATCGCCACATCGACGTCTTCGGATTCCAGGTCGACCATGCGGTCCGACGCGTCGATGCGGATGTCGATGCCAGGATGCAGGCGCTGGAACTCCGGTAGCCGCGGCACCAGCCACAGGGAAGCAAACGAGGCGTAGGTGGCGATTGTCACGCGCGGTGTGCCGCCATCGCCGCGGATTTCATCGACGCAGCGATCGATCGCAAGCAGCGCCTGGCGTGCGATGGAGTAGAGCCGGTCGCCGGCCGGCGTCAGCTCGAGCGCGCGAGTGCGGCGCTCGAAGAGCGGGCGGCCGACCTGCCGCTCCAGCGACGCGACCTGCCGACTGATCGACGACTGCGTCAGCGCGAGTTCCTCGGCCGCAAGCGTGAACGAAAGGCGCCGCGCTGCGCTTTCGAAGCCGCGCAATGACGCCAGTCCTACAGGACGGCGCCGGCGCCTGACAGACGACTGGGCCATGTCCCACTATACATGCAAATAGCGCATGCATGGTCTGCGAACTTACCGTTTGTCGCAGTCCTTCCAGAGGAGTTGAATGCGTCCATGCCGATCAAGTGAATGCGGCTAATGCATAGGAGGACGCCATGGATTGGGGCCCCACTCTCGTCAGGACAGTCGATCTCGGATACGAACAGATGCTGGTTCTGGAATCGCATCCCCGCACCCGCATCAAGGTCATCTACGGCGGTGTCTGGCTCACGGAAGAGGGCCAGACGCAGGATGTGTTTGCTGCCAGTGGCGACGAGGTCGCACTGAAATCACGCGGACTGGCTGTCGTCGAGGGGTTGGGTTACGCCCGTGTCGAGGTGATGGAGCCGCCGCTGGGCTGGCGCTCGCTGGCTGCCTTGGTCCGCCGCGGGGGCGACACGTTGGCTCGCGTCGCCCATCGGCTCCTGGCGCCGCTGCGCGGGCCAGCCGCCCGTTCGCACTCGGCGGTATAGCGCTCGGTGCCCCGCGCGTTCTCAGCGCTGCGGGTCCAGCCTCTGCCAGAGGGCAAGCGTGGGCTCGGCCTGGTTCATTGTGTAGAAGTGCAGTCCCGGGGCGCCCGCCACCAGCAACTGCTCGGCCAGATCGGTGACGACATCGAGTCCGAAACTGCGGATGGATTCCCGGTCGTCGCCATAGCTCTCGAGCCGGCGCCGGATCCAGCGCGGAATCTCGGCGCCGCAGGCATCGGAAAAGCGCGCGAGCTGCATGAAGTTGGTGATCGGCATGATGCCCGGAACGACAGGCACCGAACAGCCCAGTGCCTCGGCGTCGTCGACGAACCGGAAGTACGCATCCGAGTTGTAAAAGTACTGCGTGATCGCCGAGTTGGCGCCGGCCTTGACCTTGCGGACAAAGTTGGCGAGATCCTCGGCCGGCGACCGCGCCTGCGGGTGATACTCGGGGTACGCGGCCACTTCAACGTGGAACCAGTCGCCCGTCTCGTGGCGAATGAATTCCACCAGTTCATTGGCATAACGGAAGTCACCGGCGCCGCCGGCGGCCCCCGAGGGCATGTCGCCACGCAGCGCCACCAGTCGGCGGATGCCCGCCTGCCGATAGCCATTCAGAAGCTCACGCACCGACGCGCGGGTCGTGCCGATGCACGAGATGTGCGGCGCCACCGGATAACCCTCTGCGTGCAGCGCCATCACGGTGTTCCAGGTGCCTTCCTTGGTCGAGCCTCCGGCGCCGAACGTGACGGAGAAGAACTCGGGCCGCAGGGCGCCGAGCTTCACACGCACGGCGCGCAGCTTGTCAGCGCCCTCTGGTGTCTTGGGCGGGAAGAACTCGAAGCTGAAAGTCCGCGCCGGCATCACTTGCGGTCCGGAATAAGTTGCGACAATGCCCAGCCGATGATGCTGTAGAGGATCGCGCCCAGAACTGCTGCCCAGAAGCCGTTGACGTTAAAGCCGGGAAGGATCTCGGCCACTCCCCAGAACAGCAACGCGTTCAGCACGAACAGGAACAGTCCGAGGGTCAGGATCGTGACCGGCAGGGTCAGCAGCACCAGCAAGGGCTTGACCAGCGTGTTGACAAGCCCCAGCACCAGCGCGGCGATCGCTGCCGCCTTCCAGCCCTCGACCTGCACTCCGGGATAGATGTAAGCGACGCCCAGCAGCGCGATCGCGTTGAGCACCCATACCAGCAGCAGACGCATGCTTGTCCTCCACGTGCAGTTGAATTCGCCGCGCCCGCTCGGCCGCCCGAAGGGCGCGGCGCAAACTAATCGGAGGAAAGTATCGTGCACCGGGCGCCTGGCGCCCGGTGCGAAACTTTCCGACGCCTCTTAATACCTGTAGTGATCCGGCTTGTACGGCCCGTCGCGGTGCACGCCGATGTACTGCGCCTGCACTTCGGTGAGCTCGGTCAACTGCGCATTCAGCTTCTTCAGCTGCAGGCGTGCGACCTTTTCATCGAGGTGCTTCGGCAGCACGTACACGCCCACCGGATACTTTTCGGTGTTTGTGTAGAGCTCGATCTGCGCGATCACTTGGTTGGCGAACGAGCTCGACATCACGTAGCTCGGATGGCCGGTGCCGCAGCCGAGGTTCACGAGGCGCCCCTGCGCCAGCAGGATGATGCGCTTGCCGTCGGGGAAGATGATGTGATCGACCTGCGGCTTGATCTCCTCCCACCCGTACTGCTTCAGCGAGGCAACGTCGATCTCGTTGTCGAAGTGGCCGATGTTGCAGACGATCGCCTGGTCCTTCATCTTCTTCATGTGATCGTGCGTGATCACATGGAAGTTGCCGGTGGCGGTGACGAAGATGTCAGCCTTGTCGGCGGCATAGTCCATCGTCACGACGCGGTAGCCTTCCATTGCCGCCTGCAGCGCGCAGATCGGGTCCACTTCGGTGACCCAGACCTGCGCCGACAGTGCACGCAGCGCCTGCGCCGAGCCCTTGCCGACATCACCGTAGCCGGCGACGACCGCAACCTTGCCCGCGATCATCACGTCGGTCGCGCGCTTGATGCCGTCGACCAGCGACTCGCGGCAGCCATAG
>DAOMFI010000008.1:0-51521 GCA_035429725.1 Burkholderiaceae bacterium
TTTCCATCTCGTCGCGCAGCAGGGCCTGGATCAGCGTGTTCTGCCGTTGTATGTCGAGCATGAACTTCACGTCCGCCTTGTCAGGAATGCCGCGCTTGCCGGCCTCCTGCAACAGGATCTCGTTCTGGATCAGCCGTTCCTTGACCATCTTGCGCAGCTCGGGAGAATCCTGCTGCCCCTGCTTGACGAGCTCTTTCACCCACGCGTCCTCGCGGGTCTTGGGAATCGGCTTGTTGTTGACGATGGCGACGTTCTGGGCGAGGGCGAATCCGCTGGCCAGTGCCAGGGCCGCGAACATGGCGAGTCGTTGCATGAGCATCAGTGTCCGGAGGTATGGGGAGGAAGCGGCGCCGAGCCGGGTCGAGTCTCGTCGGGCGCCAGCAGCGTCATCGCGAGCGCGTGGATCTCTCGCTGCATCAAGTCTGCCAAGGCATCATACACGAGGCGATGTCGCTTCACTCTCGGCTGACCCGTGAACGCGGCACTGACGAGGGTCATCCGATAGTGGCCTCCGCCGCTTGCAGCGCCGGCGTGCCCCGCATGCATCGCGCTTTCGTCCGCTATCGAGATCTCCGTCGGTGACAGGACGCGCAGGCGTTCCTGCATGCGGTCGATCGTCCCTTCAGGCATCAGGAACTTCCTTCATGTGGCGTGCGAGGTAGACGCCAATGCCCAGAGTGAAGACCAGTGTCAGGCCGAAGAGCCCGAAGAGCTTGAAATTCACCCAGGTATCGGTCGAAACCGAGTATGCGACCGCCAGGTTGACGATGCCCATCACACCAAAGAAGGCGATCCAGGCCCATAGCAGCCGGCCCCATACGGGGACCGGCACGTCGAGCTGAGTTCCGAGCAGACTCTTCAGCAGGTTGCGCTTCCAGACGACGTGGCCGAGGAGCAGTGCGGCACCGAAGAGCCAGTAAAGGATGCTGGGCTTCCACTTGATGAACGTCTCGTCATGGAACCAGATGGTGGCTCCGCCAAAGACGACGATGACCGCCAGACTGACCCACAGCATTGGATCGACGCGCTTTCCGCGCACCAGCAGCCAGCCCACCTGCAGCAGTGACGCGACGATGGCCACCGCCGTGGCGAGCAGTATCGGTGCCTGGCCGTCGGGCACCGTCCCGTCGCCGACCATCCAGCCGAGCGCGGAGCCCGCGATCGCAAGCGACTGGTGCGGGAACGAGCCCGCCACCTTGTAAGTCACGAAGAACAGGATGACCGGCAGCAAGTCGAACAGCAGCTTCATTTCGTGGCCTTCTCCTCGCCGGCCGGCTCGAACGTCAGTGCGGCGGAGTTGATGCAGTAACGCAGGCCGGTCGGTGGCGGCCCGTCAGGGAAGACGTGGCCCAGGTGTGAGTCGCAGATATTGCACAGGATTTCCGTGCGGATCATGCCGTGGCTCGTATCGCGCTCCTCCCGTACATGGGCCGGGTCGAGTGCCGTGAAATAGCTGGGCCAGCCGCAGCCGGAGTCGAATTTCGCGTCGGATGCGAACAGCGCTGTGCCGCAGGCCACGCAACGGTAGATGCCGTGCTCGTGATGATCCCAGTAGCGGCCCGTGAAGGCGCGTTCGGTGGCCTTCTGGCGCGTCACCGCGAATTCCATGGGCGCGAGCTGCGCGCGCCACTCGGCATCGGTCTTGCGGACTTTGTCCATCAGCGGTTCCTACGACGAACAGGAAAGGTGGAGCGATTGTGCCCATTCGGGCGGCTCGGCGGCGTAGGCCTCATGCTCGGGCTGCTCGTCATACGGGCGTTCGAGGATGCGCAGGAGGCGTGCCACCTCGTCGAAATCCCGCGCACCGTCGTCACCGCGTGCCTTGCGGATCGCAGTCTCCGCAAGGTGATTGCGCAGCACGAACTTCGGATTCACCCGGTTCATCCGTGCGGCGCGCACGGCATCGTCGCTGCCTTCAGCGGCCAGTCGCTGGCGGTACTGCGTGGCCCAGGCATCGAATGCAGCGCGGTCGATGACGAGGTCGCGCACGGGCGCATCCTCGGCAGGATCGGCCGGGTCGGAGCGCAGCTTCGCGAGCTGGCGCCAGAAACGCGTCCAGTCGGTCCGGTTGGCGTTGAGAAGGTCGATTGCCCCGCTGATGAGAGTTGCGTCTTCCGGTCGTGCCGTGGTGAGCCCGAGCTTGGCGCGAAACACCTCGTCGATCGCCTGCGAGTACTCGTCGAGGTACACGTCGATCGCGGCCTTGGTCGCGTCAAGGTCGTCGGTCAATGGCACCAGCGCCTGCCCCAGCGCGTAGAGGTTCCAGTGCCCGATCTGGGGCTGCATGCTGTACGAATAGCGGCCGTGCTCGTCGCTGTGGTTGCAGATGTGGTCGACGTCGAAGGCATCGATGAAGCCGTAGGGGCCGTAGTCGATGGTGAGGCCGAGTATCGACATGTTGTCGGTGTTCAGCACCCCGTGGCAGAAACCCACGCCCTGCCACTGTGCTACCAGCCGGGCTGTGCGGCGCGCCACGCACTCGAGCAACGCAAGATAGGGCTGTGCAGATTCGCGCGCGGCGGGGTAGTAGCGTTCGATGACGTAGTCGGCCAACTGACGCAGCGCGTCGTGCTGCTGGGTCCAGTAGAAGTATTCGAAGCTGCCGAAGCGAACGAAGCTCGGCGCAAGGCGCGTGACCACGGCTGCGCTCTCGACCGTTTCCCGGATGACCGGGTAGTCGGAGCCGGTAACAGCCAGGGCGCGCGTGGTCGGGATGCCGAGGCCGTGCATCGCCTCCGACGCAAGGAACTCGCGGATCGATGAGCGCAGCACGGCGCGGCCGTCTCCCATGCGGGAGTACGGCGTTTTGCCCGCCCCCTTGAGCTGCACTTCCCAGCGGCCACCGTCCGGGCCGACGACCTCACCGAGCAGCAGCGCACGGCCGTCGCCGAGCCGGGGAACGTAGACACCGAACTGATGACCGGAATAGACCGCCGCGAGCGGTTCCGAGCCCGCCATAGGCACATTGCCCGCCAGCGCGGCGACGAGACCCGGCTGGCCGAAGTATTCGGGGAGAAGTCCCAGCAAGGCCGCGGCGCGGTCGGACTTCGCTACCAGATAGGGCTCCGGCAACGGCGTAGGGCCCAGCTTTGTGTAGAACGCGCCGGACAGGCGCGCGAATGCATTGTCAAAGGTCAGCCCGGCGTCGAATGGCACGACGCCGGGCGGAACGGTTGACGGTGCGGGCGCGAGTACAGGAGTGTCCAAACGAAATCTCCGGCGCGAGATTCTACGGTGCGCCTTGGTGCCGTCATTGGCGTTGTCGCGGCTTGACGAGACTTCTGCAAGCCGAGAGGATGTGGGGCCTTGCGCGCAGGAATCCAGCGCTGCACAGCACCTTACAGGGAGAACACTCATGCTGCAGGGCTTGATGATGCGGATGCCGCTGCTGATCTCTTCGTTGATCAAGCACGCGGATCGCCATCATGGTGACGTGGAAATCGTTTCGCGGCGCGTGGAGGGCGATATCCACCGCTATACATACCGGGAGCTCCATCGCCGGTCACGGCAGCTCGCCAATGCGTTGGAAGGGCTCGGCGTGCGCAGCAGCGACCGGGTGGCGACTCTGGCCTGGAACGGCTACCGCCACATGGAGCTTTACTTCGCGGTGTCGGGCTCGGGCAGCGTCCTGCACACGATCAACCCGCGGCTGCACCCGGAGCAGGTGGCGTGGATCATCAATCACGCCGAAGACAAGGCGCTGTTCTTCGACCTCACCTTCCTGCCGCTGATCGAAGCCGTGGCGCCGCATTGCCGCGGTGTCCAGCACTGGGTCGTGATGTCGGACCGCACCCACATGCCGGGCACGAGCAAGCTTGAAAATCTCCTGTGCTACGAAGACATCCTCGGCAGCCACTCCGACCGCTACGAATGGCCCGAATTCGACGAGAACACGGCGTCGTCGATCTGCTACACGTCAGGGACGACGGGACACCCGAAGGGCGCGCTCTACAGCCATCGTTCGACGCTGCTGCATACGATGGCGGCCGCGTTGCCGGATGCGCTCAACATCTCGGCGCGCGACGCGATACTGCCCGTGGTCCCGATGTTCCATGTAAACGCCTGGGGTCTGCCGTATGTGGGACCCATGGTCGGAGCGAAGATCGTCTATCCGGGCCCGCACCTCGATGGCAAGTCCCTGTTCGAGCTCTTCGAGGCGGAGAAAGTGACCTGCTCGGCGGGCGTGCCGACGGTCTGGCAGGGGCTGCTCGCCTACACGGAGGCCAACGGCCTTCGCTTCTCGACGATGAATCGCACGGTGATCGGTGGGTCCGCCTGTCCGCCGGCGATGATCAAGACTTTCCAGGAGAAGTACGGCGTGCACGTGCTGCACGCCTGGGGCATGACGGAGATGAGCCCGCTCGGAACCTCCTGCACCTTCAAGCAGAAGCATGCGGCGTTGTCCGAAGGGGAGCGCATGAAGGTGCAGTACAAGCAGGGGCGCGTGCTCTTCGGAGTGGACATGAAGATCGTCGGCGACGACGGCGGCGATCTGCCATGGGATGGAACATCTTTCGGCGATCTGCTCGTACGCGGTCCGTGGGTCGTGCGTGAGTATTACAAGTCCGACAGCGGCAATCCGCTGAAAACCGACGATGCCGGGGCGTCGTGGTTCCCGACGGGCGACGTCGCCACGATCGACCCCGACGGCTACATGCAGATCACCGATCGAAGCAAGGACGTCATCAAGTCCGGCGGCGAGTGGATCAGCTCGATCGAAATCGAAAACGTCGCCGTATCCCATCCTGCCGTCGCGATGGCGGCCTGCATTGCGGTCCCGCACCCGAAGTGGGACGAGCGCCCGCTGCTGGTGGTTGTAAAGAAGCCGGACGCGCAGCTGACGCGCGAGGAAATGCTGGCGCACTACGAAGGCCGCGTCGCGAAGTGGCAGGTTCCGGACGACGTGGCCTTCGTCGACGCAATTCCGCTGGGGGCCACCGGCAAGATGCTGAAGACGAAGCTGCGCGAGCAGTTCGTCGGGCACAAGCTGCCGACAGCCTGAGCGGTGGCCAGGCGAAATGCTCCGCCGGCGAAGTCGTCGCATGGCGCCGCGCGTCGATAATCTCGCCCTCCGCTCGCGGAAGCGGCGCCAGCACACGGGAGACCGCCCTTGAACATCCACATCGCTCTGGGACGCCTGGCCTTCGCCGCGCTGACGTTGCTGAGCGCTGCCGCGTTCGCGCAGATCAAGGCCGCGCCAGCCGCGAAGGCCGTCCCGGTGCCCGCGGTCGCGCCACCGCAGGTGGTCAAGATCGCCTTCGTGGATCCGCTGTCCGGACCTTTTGCCGGCACCGGATCGAGCCTGCTGCGACACTTTCAGGCGATGGCGGAGATCGTCAATACCCAGGAACTGGCCGGGCCGGGAATCCGCTTCGAGATCGTTGCCTTCGACAACAAGGCTTCGCCGCAGGAAACGCTGACCGTGCTGCGGCAGATCGTCGACCGAGGTATTCGCTATGTCGCGCAGGGCAATGGTTCCGGAGTAGCACTGGCCCTGATCGACGCGATCGAGAAGCACAACGAACGCAACCCGGCGCAGTCGATCGTCTTTCTCAACTACGCTGCCGTCGATCCCGATCTGACCAACAGCAAGTGCAGCTTCTGGCATTTCCGCTTCGATGCGAACACCGACATGAAGATGGAGGCCCTGACCTCGTACATCCAGGGGCGGCCGGAGGTGAAGAACGTCTACCTCATCAACCAGAACTATTCGCATGGCCAGCAGGTGTCGCGCGTGGCCAAGGAGATGCTGGCGCGCAAGCGTCCCGACATCAAGATCGTGGGCGACGACCTGCATCCGCTCGGACAGGTCCGCGACTTCTCGCCTTACATCGCCAAGATGCGCAGCACCCACGCCGACACTGTCATCACGGGCAACTGGGGGCCGGATCTTGCACTGCTGGTGCGCGCGGCCCGCGATGCCGGCCTGAAGGCGCAGTTCTATACGTATTACGCGGGGACCTCCGGCACGCCGACCGCCATGGGGGCGGCAGGGGAGGACCGCGTTCGGATGGTGTCTTACTGGCATCCGAACATCACCCCGGGCTACCCCTATGAGCAGATCTATCTCGACTACAAGAAGCGCTTCAATGAAGAGTGGTTCACCGTCGCCGCGTTCACATCGCTCGCCGTGCTGGCCGAGGGCATCAAGCGCGCCGGCTCGACCGATCCACTGAAGGTGGCTTACGCGATGGAGGGCGTGAAGCTCAACGCACCGCATGGCGCGATCGAGATGCGTGCAGCTGATCACCAACTGCTGCAGCCGCTGTGGATATCGTCCTGGACCAAGGTCGGCGGGCCGAACAGGCACGACATCGAGAAGACCGGCTACACGTGGAAGACGGAGGCGTCCTATCCCACCGACGCCGCGTCGCCGTCCACTACGTGCCAGATGAAGCGCCCGCCGCGCACGCCGTAAGGTCCGGCCACCCTTTCACCGACCGCCCGCCGACCGGGTCTGCTTGCTCCTCTTAGGTTCCAGCTTGCCTGAAGCGCTCCTGAGCCAGACGCTGTACGGCCTGAGCTACGGGCTGCTGCTGTTCATGCTCGCCTCCGGGCTCACGTTGATCTTCTCGATGATGGGCGTGCTGAACTTCGCGCACGCGAGCTTCTACATGCTCGGCGCGTACTTCGGTTACCAGTTCAGCATCTGGGTCGGCTTCTGGCCGGCCCTGCTGATGTCGCCCGCGTTGCTGTTCATCATCGGCGCGGCGGTAGAGCGGTGGGGTCTGCGGCGGGTGCACCAGTGGGGGCACGTGCCCGAGTTGCTGTTCACATTCGGGCTGTCGTACATCATCGTCGAGCTTGTGCAGGTCATCTGGGGCCGCACGGCCGTGCCCTACCGGGTGCCTGCAGAACTTGACGGCCCGGTCGCCTGGCTGCAGGGCCTGGGCATTACTTTCCCGCAGTACCGGCTGTTCATGATGGCCGTGGCGGTCGGCATGCTGGCCGTGCTATGGGCCGGGCTCGCGCGCACGCGCCTCGGCCTCGTCATCCAGGCCGCGCTGACACACCCGCAGCAGGTCGAGGCACTGGGTCACAACGTGCCGCGCGTGTTCATGCTGGTGTTCGGTACCGGGGCGGCCCTTGCCGGGCTCGCCGGCGTGGTCGGCGGCAATGCGTTCGTGACAGAACCGGCGATGGCCGGCACGGTCGGGGCGATCGTCTTTGTCGTCATCGTCGTGGGCGGGCTGGGCTCGCTGGCGGGCGCGTTCATCGCTTCGCTGCTGATCGGACTGCTCGAAAGCTTCGGCAAGGTCTCGGACCTGAGCGGCGCCAAAGTGCTCGGCTGGCTGGGGATAACGGTGACGCCTGATCACGCACTGCAACCGGTACTGGCATTGTCACTTTCGCAAGTGGCCCCGGTGCTGCCCTACCTGCTGCTGGTTCTGGTGCTGATCGTGCGGCCTAAAGGCCTACTCGGCACCCGCGAGGGCTGAACCGTGCATGAGCCGCGCGCGATCCGCTTCCGGCCGCTCAACCTCGGCCGCTGGCTGGTATGGGGCCTCACGGCGCTGCTCTTCATGCTGCTTCCTTTCGCATTCCGGCAGGGATTCGCGCTCACGCTGATGTCGCAGATGGGCATCATGATCATCTTCGCCTTGAGCTACAACATGCTGCTCGGCCAGAGCGGGATGCTGAGCTTCGGCCATGCGGTGTACTCGGGGCTCGGCGCGTTCTTCGCCATTCATGCGATGCGCGCGATCGCGGGCGGCACACTGGCATGGCCGGTCTCGCTGCTGCCGCTCATAGCTGGTGGTGGCGCGGCACTGTGCGGGGTGGTGCTCGGTTTCCTGACGACGCGCCGGGCGGGCACGCCGTTCGCGATGATCACGCTCGGCATCGGCGAAATGGTCTTCGCCGCGGCACTGATGTTTCCGGAAGTCTTCGGTGGCGAGGGCGGGATCACTGGCGATCGCACGGCCGGTCCGCCGTTCGCGGGCATTGGCACGCTCACGCTCGGCCCGCAGATCCAGGTGTACGCGCTCATCGCCGCGTGGTGCTTCGCTTGCATCGTCGCGATGTACGCCCTGACGCAGACACCGCTCGGCCGCATCGCGAACGCCGTGCGCGACAACCCGGAGCGTGCCGAGTTCATCGGTTACAACGCCCAGCGCGTCCGGTGGCTGATGCTGATCCTCTCGAGCTTCTTTGCGGGTGTTGCAGGCGGACTCAGCGCGATCAACTTCGAGATCGTCGTCACCGCGGAGAACGTCAGCGCGATCAGGTCGGGCGGAGTCCTGCTTGCGGCGTTCATCGGGGGCGCGGCCTTCTTTTTCGGGCCAATCCTGGGTGCCGTCGTGTTCACTTTTTTTGCGGTCGCACTGTCCGAGTACACGAAGGCCTGGCAGCTTTATCTCGGTGTGTCGTTTGTGCTGCTGGTGATGTTCGCGCCCGGAGGACTCTCGAGTCTGCTGCTGATGAATCTGCGGGCACTGCAGTTCAGGAAGTTCGCGCGGCTGCGCGATCCCTACGTGGGGGTGCTTGGCGCGGCAGCGGGCCTGGCGCTTGGCAGCGCGATGCTGATCGAACTGACCTACCACGTGACGCTCGATGCCGGACAGGGATCCGTCCTGTCGCTGTTCGGTTTTCCCTGGGACACGCGTGCGCCGGGTTCGTGGGCTTTCGCCGCCACGGTGCTTCTGGCGAGCCTGGCTGCCTTTGCGTACTACCAGCGCGGCTTCAGACGTTCGTGGGAGGCGATACAGCAGGAGATCGAGGACTGGACGAGGGAATATCCAACATGAGCGCGGCTCTCGAACTCACGGGTGTCCGCAAGGCCTTTGGCAAGTCCGAGATCATCCGTGGTGTGGACCTTGCGGTCGCACCTGGCGAACGGCACGCGATCATCGGCCCGAATGGCGCCGGAAAGTCGACGCTGTTCAATCTCGTCAGTGGCCGCTTTGGCGTATCTGCCGGTCAGATCCGGCTGCACGGCCGTTCGATCACGAACCGCCGGCCCTACGAGATCAGCCGCTGGGGGCTGGCGCGCAGCTTCCAGATCACCAACATCTTTCACCGACTGTCAGTTTTCGAGAACCTGCGCTGCGCCGTGCTGTGGTCCCTCGGTCACCGCTATGCCTTCTGGAAGAACCTCAATCGCTTGTCCGACGCGGAGGCGCGCGCCGAGGGTGTCCTGCAGCAGGTGGGGCTGCGCCGGCGGCGGGACACGCTCGCCGGGTCGCTCACGTACGCCGAGCAGCGTGCGCTGGAGATCGGCATCACCATTGCGGGTGGCGCCAGCGTGATCCTGCTCGACGAGCCCACCGCGGGCATGAGCCGGGCCGAAAGCCGCCATGCGGTCGAATTGATCCGCGAGGTCACGCAAGGCCGCACGCTGGTGATGGTCGAGCACGACATGGGTGTCGTCTTCGGGCTGGCCGACCGCATCTCGGTGATGGTTTACGGACAGATCATCGCGTCGGGCACGCCCGGTGAGATCCGAGCCAGCGCCGCGGTGCGCGAGGCCTATCTCGGTCAGGATGCAGACGGGGCATGAGCGTGGGCCAAGGCCGTCCACTTCAGGTCGACACCGCGGCGCAGGGCGCGGCGGTCGCTGGCGCACCCCTGCTGCGGGTCGAGAACCTTCAGGCCTGGTACGGCAAGAGTCACGTGCTGCACGGAGTTGACCTGGCCGTCGGACGTGGCGAGATCGTCAGCCTGCTGGGGCGCAACGGTGTCGGCCGCTCGACGACCGCCAAGGCGATCATGGGGCTGGTCAAGGCCACCGGGTCAGTGCGGTTCAAGGCGCAAGAACTGACGCGGCGCCAGGCCTTCGAGATTGCGCAGCTGGGTGTGGGCTATGTGCCGGAGAGCCGGGACGTTTTCCCGTCACTCACGGTGGAGGAGAATCTGCGGCTCGGCATCCAGCGCGGCCGCCCGGGCAACTGGAGCTATGCCGACGTCTGGCGTCTGTTTCCCCGCCTGCACGAGCGGGCACGCACGCCCGCAGGCGTGCTGTCGGGCGGTGAGCAGCAGATGCTGACGCTCGCGCGTACCATGATGGGCGAACCGGAACTCGTCATCATCGACGAGCCGACCGAAGGCCTGGCGCCGATGGTCGTCGAGCTGGTGGGCCGGTTCCTGCTTGAACTGCGTGACCGCGGCCTGTCCATCCTCCTTATCGAACAGAAGCTGACGATCGCCATGCAGATCTCGCAACGCGTATATGTCATGGGCCACGGACACATGGTGTTCGACGGCACCCCCGACGAACTTCGAGCCAACAGACTTGTGCGCCAGGAGTGGCTCGAGGTCTGAGCCGCGATTTCAATCCAACGGAGTCACTTGATGACCACGCATTACGAGCGCCGCGGCCAGGTTGCCGTGCTGCAGATCGACAATCCGCCTGTCAACGGGCTCGGCCATGCCACGCGCAAGGCGCTGCTGGAGGGACTCGAGCGTGCGCTCGACGACGCAGTGGTCCGCGCGATCGTCATCACCGGCACCGACCGCGTGTTTTCGGGCGGGGCAGACATCCGTGAGTTCAACACGCCGGCCGCGCTGGCGGAGCCGAACCTGCTGCAGCTGATCGATGCCGTGGAGCGTTCGCCGAAGCCCGTCATCGCGGCGATCAACGGCGTGTGCATGGGGGGCGGGCTCGAGCTGTCGCTGGGATGCAATTACCGTGTCGCGACGCCCGATGCCTCGCTGGGCCTGCCCGAGGTCAAGATCGGGCTCCTGCCCGGGGCCGGAGGGACGCAGCGGCTGCCGCGCGCGGTCGGCGCCGAGCTTGGGCTGCGCATGATCGTCAGTGGCGATCCGATACCGGCTGCCGAGGCGCTCAAGCATGGTCTGGTCGAGCGCGTCGTCGATCGGAGTTCGTTTGAGGGCGTGCTGCAGTTTGCCGCTGAAGTGATGAAAGGCAGCCGGCATCCCAAGCTGCGCGACCGGTCCGCCGCGCTTCCAGCCGGTGTGACCGCGGAGGCGTTCTTCGCGGCTGCACGCGCCGACGTCACGCGCCAGGCGCGTGGACTGCCTGCGCCGCTGAAGTGCGTTGACGCCGTCGAGGCCGCCGTCACGCAGGCGTTCGAGGAGGGCCTCGCAAAGGAGCGCGGTTATTTCATCGAGCTCGTGCAATCCAAAGAGTCGAAGGCGCTGCGGCATGCTTTTTTCGCCGAGCGGACCGCCGCCAAGATTCCGGATGTGCCCGAGGATACGGCCACGCGCCCGATCCGCGCCGCGGCCGTGCTCGGCTTCGGCACGATGGGCGGCGGCATCGCGATGAGCTTTGCGAACGCCGGCATCCCCGTCACCGTGTTCGAGAAGGACCGGGCGGCGCTCGACCGTGGCCTCGCAATGTGCCGCCGCAACTGGGAAGCCACCGCGAAGAAAGGGCGTCTCACGGCCGAGCAGGTCGAGCAGCGAGTCGCACTGCTCAAGCCAACGCTGGACTTCAACGCCGTCGGGTCCGCCGACATCGTGATCGAAGCCGTCTACGAGGACATGGTCGTCAAGCAGGACATCTTCGCCCGGCTCGATTCGGTGATGAAGCGCGGCGCCATCCTGGCGACCAACACATCCACGCTCGACGTCGACCAGATCGCGGCTGCGACATCGCGACCGCAGGACGTCATTGGCACTCACTTCTTCAGCCCGGCCAACGTCATGCGCCTGCTGGAGGTCGTGCGCGGCCGGAAGACCGGCAAGGACGTCCTGGCAACGGTGATGCAGCTTGCCAAGCGCCTGAAGAAGGTGGGCGTCGTCTCGGGCGTCTGCGACGGCTTCATCGGCAACCGCATGCTCGAGCAGTATGTCCGCCAGTCGTTGTTCCTGGTGGACGAAGGGGCGTCGCCGCAGCAGATCGACGCCGCGCTGTCGAAGTTCGGCATGGCGATGGGGCCGTTCACGATGTACGACATGGCGGGCATGGACATCGGCTACGCGATCCGACAGCGGCGCTACGTTGAGAAGCCGCACATCACCTACAGCCGGCTCGCCGACCGCGTCGTCGAGCTCGGCCGTCTCGGCCAGAAAAGCGGGAAGGGCTGGTACCGCTACGAGGCCGGCAACCGGACGCCATTGCCGGATCCGGAGATCGACAGGCTGATCGACGCCTATCGTGCCGAGATCGGACTGCGTCCGCGTCGCATCGATGACGAGGAGATCATTCAGCGCTGCGTCTACGCACTGGTCAACGAAGGCGCGCGCATCCTCGCGGAAGGCATTGCGCTGCGGGCGAGCGACATCGATGTCGTCTACCTCACGGGCTACGGGTTCCCGGTCGCAACTGGGGGGCCGATGTTCCACGCTCAGACCGTCGGGCTGGCCGACGTGGTGGCGACGATGAAGCGTTTCGCGGGCAACCCCCACGCCGACCCCGCCTTCTGGGAGCCCGCGCCGCTGCTGGTTGCCGCAGCAGGTGCCGGCCGCTGGCCGAAATAGTCGAGATGGAAAAGATCCTCAGCCGACGCGATCTCGCGTTCCTGCTCTACGAGTGGCTCGACGTCGAGGCACTGACCCGATGCGCCCGTTATGCCGAGCACTCACGCGAGACGTTCGACGCCGCGCTCGACACCGCCGAGCGCATCGCCACCGATCTCTTCGCGACCCACGCGCGCAAGAGCGACCTCAACGAGCCGAAGTTCGATGGCGAACAGGTCACGCTGATTCCCGAGATCCGCCAGGCGCTCGACGCCTTTGTCGCCGCCGGACTGATGGCGGCGGAGCACGACGAAGCCTTTGGCGGAATGCAGCTGCCGTTGACCGTCGCGAAAGCCGCCTTCGCGTACTTCAAAGGTGCGAACGTCGCGACGAGCGGATATGCGCTGCTGACCATCGGCAATGCGAACCTGCTGCTCGCGCACGGTTCGCCGGCGCAGATTGACGCTTTCGTCCGGCCGGCGCTGGCCGGGCGCTTCTTCGGGACCATGTGCCTGTCGGAGCCGCAGGCGGGCTCATCGTTGTCCGACATCACGACGCGCGCTGAATTCGAGCGCGACTCGCCATTGGGTCCGCAGTACCGGCTCACCGGGAACAAGATGTGGATCTCGGCCGGGGAGCACGAGCTGTCGGAGAACATCGTGCACCTGGTGCTGGCAAAGGTGCCTGGGAGCGATGGCAGGCTCACCCCGGGAACGCGGGGCATATCTCTCTTCGCAGTGCCGAAGCGGATGGTGGCGGTCGCAGGCACCGGTCCGGAGTCGCGCGTCATGCTGGGCGAGCGCAATGATGTTGCGCTCGCGGGGCTGAATCACAAGATGGGTTACCGCGGCACGACGAACTGCCTGCTCAACTTCGGCGAAGGCAAGTTCCGGCCCGAAGGCCGGGCCGGTGCCGTCGGCTACCTCGTCGGCGAGCCCGGTCGCGGCCTCGCGGCAATGTTCCATATGATGAATGAAGCGCGAGTCAGCGTCGGCCTAGGCGCCGCAATGCTGGGCTACACCGCTTACCTGCACGCGCTGGAGTACGCGCGCGGTCGCCCCCAGGGCCGGCCGATCGGGCCGGAGGGCAAGGACCCCGCACAGCCGCAGGTGCCGATAATCCGGCACGCTGACGTGAAGCGCATGCTGCTGGCGCAGAAGACCTATGCCGAGGGTGCGCTGGCACTCAACCTCTACTGCGCGCGCCTTCTCGACGAGGAGCGCACGGCCGAGTCGGCCGCCGAGCGCGAGGCGGCCACGCTGCTGCTCGAGATCCTGACGCCGATCGCCAAGAGCTGGCCGTCGCAGTGGTGCCTGGAAGGCAATGCGCTGGCGATCCAGGTGCACGGCGGCTACGGCTATACGCGCGACTACATGGTCGAGCAGTTCTATCGTGACAACCGGTTGAATGCGATTCACGAGGGCACGCACGGTATCCAGGCGCTGGACCTGCTGGGACGGAAGGTCGTCATGCAGGACGGTGCGGCGTTCAAGCAGCTCGGGGCCCGCATTGAAGAGACGATCGGTCGTGCGAGCCATGCGCGGCATCCGGACACGCAACGCTGGGCGGCGATGCTCGCGGACCGCGTGCGCCGCGTCGCGACCGTCACGCGGCGGGCCTGGTCGGCCGGCGACCCGGCACGGACGCTCGCCAACGCCACGCCGTACCTCGAGGCCTTTGGTCACGTGGTGATGGCATGGATTTGGCTCGAGCAGTCGCTCGCAGCTTCGAAGCACTACACCCGCGACGGCAGCGACTTCTACCACGGCAAGTGGCAGGCCTGCCGCTATTTCTACCTTTACGAGCTGCCGAAGGTCGATGCGATGCTGGAACTCGTCGAATCACTCGACGTGACGACACTTGATATGCAGGATGCCTGGTTCTGAGGACACCATGCTGAGACACATAGTGATGTGGAAGCTGAAGGAGCACGCCGAAGGCGCTGACCGAGCCGCCAATGCGCGCCGCATGAAGGAACTGCTCGAGTCCTGCGCAATGCTGCCAGGCGTCGTGAAGTTCGAGGTCGCATTGCCGCAGCCGGGGCTCGAAGCCACCTATGACGTGGTGCTGTACTCCGTCTTCCGCGACAAGGCTGCTCTCGACGCCTACCAGGACCACCCGCAGCATCTTGCGATCAAGCCTTTTATCAGTGCGGTTCGCCTGGAACGGCAGTGCATGGACTACGAGGTGTGACACGATGAGCCTGAAGCAACGTCTGGACCTCAACGGGCGAACCGCGCTGATCACCGGTGGCTCGCGCGGGCTGGGACTGCAGATCGCCGCGGGCCTGGGCGAAATGGGAGCGCGCGTCCTGCTGTCGGCGCGCAAGGCCGCCGAGCTCGAACAGGCCTGCGCCGAGCTGAGCGCGCAGGGCATCGACGCCGGCTGGATCGCGGCCGACGGTGCGGTGGACGCCGACGTGGCTCGCCTGGCACAGCAGGCCATCGAGCGGCTTGGCCACATTGACATCCTTGTGAACAACGCCGGCGCGACCTGGGGCGCACCGGCGGAGGATCACCCCGTTGAGGCCTGGGACAAGGTCATGAACCTCAACATCCGCGGCGTTTTCCTGCTGACCCGGGCGATCGGGAAGGCGAGCATGATTCCGCGCCAGTACGGCCGGATCGTCAACGTCGCGTCCATCGCGGGCCTGCTCGGCAATCCGCCGGAACTGATGCATACGATCGCCTACAACACGAGCAAAGGTGCCCTCGTGAACTTCACGCGCGCGCTGGCCTGCGAATGGGGGCGCCATAACATCACAGTCAACGCGCTGGCGCCCGGATTCTTCCCCTCCAAGATGACGAAGGGCGTGCTGGCGCAGTTCGGAGTCGACGCCCTGGCCCGATTCGCGCCGCTCAAGCGCATTGGTGACGAGGAGGACCTCAAGGGTGCCGCACTTCTGTTCGCCTCCGATGCCGGGCGTCACATCACCGGGCAGGTGCTTGCCGTCGATGGCGGGGTCTCGGTCTATTAGTTTTCATCGCAGTCATCGCTGCAACAAGGAACCCGCATGCCCAGCTATCGCCGCATTGTCCTCGCCAGCCGCCCGAGCGGCGCGGCGTCGATGTCGAACTTCCGGCTGGAGGAAGTCCAGACGCCGGTCCTGAAGGACGGGCAGCTGCTCGTCCGCAACGAGTGGCTTTCGCTCGACCCGTACATGCGGGGCCGCATGAACGAGTCCAAATCGTATGCGGCCGCGCAGCCGCTGGGCGAGGTCATGATCGGCGGCACGGCCGGCACGGTGGTCGAATCGCGCCACCCGCAGTACCGGGCGGGCGACAAGGTTGTCGGTTATCTCGGGTGGCAGGAATTCGGCGTCAGCGACGGGACGGGCATCTACAAGGTCGATGCACGGGTCGTTCCGTTGTCGGCCTACCTGGGCGCGGTCGGCATGCCCGGCGTAACGGCCTGGTACGGACTCAACCGGATCATCGCGCCGAAAGAGGGCGAGACGATCCTCGTTTCCTCCGCCAGTGGTGCTGTGGGCGGCGTCGTTGGCCAGCTTGCCAAGATCGCCGGCTGCCGCGCCGTGGGCATTGCGGGCGGTGCCGAGAAGTGCAGCTACGTCGTGGCGGAACTCGGTTTCGATGCGTGCATCGACTACAAAACCCAGGATGTCAACCGTGCGCTGAAAGACGCCGCGCCGCAGGGCGTGGACGGGTATTTCGAGAACGTCGGCGGCAACATCATGAACGCCGTGTTGCCGCGCATGAACGCGTTCGGCCGCATTGCGCTGTGCGGCCTCATCGCCGGCTATGACGGCGAGCCGATCCCGATCACCAACCCGACCTGGTTCCTGGTCAGCCGGCTCAAGATGCAAGGCTTCATCGTCAGTGAACACATGGACGTCTGGCCGGCGGCGCTGAAGGAGCTGGGGTCGCAGGTCATTGCCGGCCGCATCAAGTACCGCGAGTCGATCGCCCACGGCCTTGAAAACGCACCGCAGGCCTTCCTCGGCATGCTGCGTGGTGCGAACTTCGGTAAGCAGCTCGTCAAGCTCGCGTAAGTGGCGCTAGGCGGGGCCGGAGCCGAGCCGCGACGGTTGACGTGGGAGGTCGTAGTCGCCTGGGTCGATCTCAGTCGACGGTCTGGCCTGCACTCGACATCAGCAGGCGCCAACCCTTAACGCCGAGGCGGCGCAGCGTTTCAATGTTGCGTTCGTAGATGGCCGCAGCATCGGGATAGGCCGCCACGGCTCGGGCGATGCTGTCTTCGCGCAGCAGATGAAGCATCGGGTAGGGTGAACGGTTGCTGAGGTTTTCGACGTCGCCGGGCGACGTGCCTTCGAACTGGTAACCGGGGTGAAAGCTCGCCACCTGCAGCACGCCGTCAAGACCCAGCTCCTTGACGGCAGCGTCGGCGATGTCGAGGAAGTCGTTGTAGTCGAGGAAGTCGGTCAGCACCTGCGGATGGATCAGCACTGTGGTGTCCACCGCCTCGGGGTCGGCCGCAGCCAGAAACCGCAATTCACGCACGAGGTCGTCGAGCAGTCCCTGCGCATCACGCGCCTTACTCTCGACCCACCGGATCTGCTGCTTGACCTGCACCGCCTTGGCAAACGGACACAGGTTCAGGCCTATCACCGCATGCTCGAGCCAGTGCTGCGTGACCGAAATTGCGCTCATGTCGTTCGCTTCGCACCGTGTGTCAGGCCACGATGCCGGATTGATGCGGAGGCCCGGTGACTATCCCTGCGCGGTGCGCCTGAGGGCCTCGAGCCGGAGCGCGATGGCAAGCTCGAGATCGTTCAGCTTTCGCTCCAGCGCTTCGCGTTCCGGGCCTGCTGCTTCCGACTGAAGCTGCGCCCGAAGCTTCGCACGCTGGTGGAACATCTCGATTTCCGGCGGCGTCACGCCGGCATCCTTGAGGATCTTGAACGGCATCCGCAGCGCCTCCGGCGTTTCTTCCCAGCCGACGTCCGCGGCGAGCGGCTTGCCGTAACTGGGGGCCTGTTGCAACTCACCGGCCGCGGACGCCTCCTGCAGGTGTCTCGCGATCTCTTCGTCCAGGTTTCGCATACGCGCCTCCGCCATGCGAGGAAGTCTGAATTGTGCCGTGAGAACGCGCCGGCGACGTTTCTTTTCCGACGCACCGTCTGGCACAGGTCGATGTGCGGCGAGTCGCCGGATGCTGCCTGCGTTCCCCCGGATCGGGCCGCGGAGCCCTGCAGTCCGCTGGGTTATTCTCGACCTATGGAAGCCTTGGACGACAAAGTCGCCGTCATCACCGGCGCCGGTGGCGGTTTTGGACGTGAGTTCGCGCGCCTGGCGGCCCGCAACGGCATGCGGCTGGTGCTCACCGATGTGCAGCCCGACGCGCTCGATGCGATCGTCAACGAGCTGCGTGAGAGCGGTGTCACCGTCATCGACCAGGTGGTGGACGTCGCGGACAGCCGCCAGATGGCGCAGCTTGCGGATCGTGCGTTCACGGAACTGGGCGGCGTACACCTGCTGATGAACAATGCCGGGGTCGGCTGCGGCGGTTACCTGTGGGAGAACACCGAGCGTGACTGGCAGTGGGTGATGGGCGTCAACCTGATGGGCGTAGTGCACGGCATACGCCACTTCGTTCCGCGCATGCTTGCGGCCGAGGCCAACGGGGAAACCGGCCACATCGTCAATACGGCCTCCATGGCCGGGTGGCTCGCGCCTCCGCTCATGGGCGTGTACAACGTCTCGAAGCATGCCGTGGTGGCGCTCACCGAGACACTCTTTCACGACCTGCGGCTCGCGCAGTCAGCGATGGGCGTCAGCCTGCTGTGCCCGGCCTTTGTGCCGACCGGCATCGCCCAGTCGCACCGCAATCGGCCTGCCGAACTTGCCAACGACGTCGAGGTGCCGTCGAAGCGTCTGGCGCAGGCGGGTCTCGAAAAGGCCGTGTCGAGCGGTCGTATCAGTGCGGCCGACGTCGCTGCGATGACATTCGATGCCGTGCGCGCGAACCGCTTCTTCGTGTTCACCCACCCGCAGATCCTGCCGGGAGTGGAAGCACGTTTCGAGGCCGCGCTGGCGGGAGGATCGCCCGCGGATCCTTACGCAACGCGGCCCCAGACCCGGCCTGCGTCCGCGGAATGATCGCCACCGGAAAGTTCGCCGACGTCGGTCGGGGCATCCGGCTGCACTATGCCAGTGCGGGCGACCCTGCCGCACGGCCGATCCTGTTCCTGCACGGGTTCCCGGAATACTGGGCGGCCTGGGAGGACGTGCTGCCTTTCTTCGCGCGGCAGTGGCACGCTGTCGCGCCTGATCTGCGCGGATTCAACCTCTCGAGTCAGCCGGTGGACGTCGCTGCCTACCGGATACGCGAGATCCTCGCGGACCTCGAAGGCCTGTGCGACGCGTTGCAGTGGCCGCGTGTGACGGTCGTCGCGCATGACTGGGGCGGGGCGGCCGCATGGCAATGGGCGATCGCGCACCCGGAGCGCATCGAGCGCCTGGTTGTCCTGAATTCGCCCCACCCGATTCCGTTTCAGCGCGATCTCGCCGGCGACCCCGTGCAGCAGAAGGCGAGCGCCTACATGAACTGGCTGCGTGCTCCTGGCGCGGAACAGGGACTGGCCAGGCACGACTATCAGGCGCTCGAAAGTTTCTTTCTCGGCATGCAGCGCCCCGGCCATGCCTGGTACACGCCCGACCGGGCCGCACGCTACCGGGAGGTGTGGGGGCGAGGACTGACCGGCGGGCTCAATTACTACCGTGCCTCGCCACTTTACCCGCCGACCGCGGCCGACCCGGGTCCGGCAATCCTGGCCCTGGATCCACTCAAATTCAAGGTCCGTGTTCCTACGCTCGTGCTGTGGGGCGAGGCGGATACCGCCATGCCGCTACGGCTGCTCGACGGCCTGAGTGAACTTGTCGACGACCTCACGATCGAAAGGCTGCCCGGCGCGACGCACTGGCTGGCCCATGAGGAGCCGGAACGTATCGCGTCCGCAATTCACGCTTTCTGCGGCGCATCCTGAGCCGCCCGAATCCCGCTTGATCGCGGGGCAGGGCATCGGCGTTCCAGCCGCTGGCAAAATCGACCCACCATACGCTTGATGGAGCAGCACTGATGAAGCACTTCATGCGCCGCGGGCTTGCCGCGGTAGCGCTCTGGATCGTCGCAGCCGCCGCGCTTGCGCAGGCAGCACCACCGCTGCCAGCGGGAGTGACGCGCGGCCAGACCGTCGAAGGAATCACCGAATACCGGCTGGCCAATGGGCTGCGCTTCATCCTGTTTCCGGACCCGTCCAAGCCCACGGCGACGGTCAACATCACGTACCTCGTCGGCTCGCGCAACGAAAACTATGGCGAGACCGGCATGGCGCACCTGCTCGAGCACCTGATCTTCAAGGGCTCGAAGAACCATCCGAAGCCGGATGCGGAGTTCAGCAAGCGGGGCTTCCAGAACAATGGCACGACCTGGCTCGACCGCACCAATTACTTCTCGACGTTCCAGGCCAGCGACGACAACCTGAAGTGGGCGATCGACTGGTCCGCCGACGCGATGGTGAACTCGTTCATCGCCAAGAAGGACCTCGACTCGGAAATGACGGTCGTGCGCAACGAATTCGAGATGCGCCAGAACAATCCGTCGCTGCAAATGTTCGAACGCAACCAGGCCATGCTGTACGACTGGCACAACTACGGCAAGTCGGCTGTCGGCGCGCGCTCGGATATCGAGAACGTGCGCATCGAGAACCTGCAGGCGTTCTATCGCACCTACTACCAGCCCGACAACGCCGTGCTCATCGTCGCGGGCAAGTTCGACGAGGCGAAGACGATTCGCTGGATCGCCGACGCGTTCGGCCGCATCCCCAAACCCAAGCGGACGTTGCCGGTGCTCTGGACCGTCGAGCCGACTCACGATGGCGAGCGGCAATTCACGATCCGCCGCAAGGGCGAAGTCCAGATCGTGACAGTCGCCTACCGGTTGCCGAGTGCGCTGCACCCGGACCTTCTGGCCGCTGACGTTGCGGTCGATGTACTCAGTGACACGCCGAACGGGCGTCTGTACAAGGCCCTGGTGGAAACCGGCAAGGCCGCGCAGGTGTTCGGCTCGACGATGGGCGCGCGCGATCCGGGGTTCGTCGTGTTCGGCGCCGTGGTCAAGAAGGGCGAGCCGCTCGAGCCGGTGGCGCAGACGATGATCGACGTCATCGAAGGGTCGCTAAGGAAGCAGCCCGTGACCGAGGCCGAGCTGAAGCGCACACTGCAGCAGCAGGCGACTTCCTTCGAGCGCACGCTGGCGAACCCGCAGTCGTTCGGCGTGGGTCTGTCGGAGTATGTCGCGCTCGGTGACTGGCGGCTTTTCTTCCATAACCGCGATCGCGTGGCCGGGCTGGCCAGCACGACCGTGGACCAGGCGGCGGCCCGCTACTTCGTCCGCGACAACCGGGTCGTCGGCTTCTTCATCCCTGAAGACAACCTGCAACGTGCGGAGATTCCCGCAGCGCCGGCCGCCGCGCAGGTGCTGGCGGAGTTCAAGCCTTCGTCCGCCGGGCAGTCCGGCGAGGCCTTCGACCCCTCGCAGGACAACATCGACAAGCGCACGCGCATCGTCACGGTCGGCGACCTGAAGATCGCATTGCTGCCGAAGAAGAACCGCGGCGAAACGGTCAATGTCCGCACCAACTTCCGCTGGGGCGACGTCGCGTCGCTGACGGGACGAAGCGTCGAAGGCGAACTCGCGGGCGCGATGCTCAGCCGCGGCACCGACAAGCGCTCGCGCCAGCAGATCGCCGACGAAATGACCCGGCTGCAGATGACCGGCGGACTGCTCGGGTTCCAGACCACGCGCACACACCTGCCCGATTCCCTGCGTCTCCTCGCCGAGGTCCTGCGCGGCGCGAACTTTCCGCCCGCGGAGTACCAGCAGCTGCAGCGCGAACTGGTGACCGGGTTGTCGTCGCAGCTGGACAATCCGGAGACGCTCTCGCGCGACGCGATGTCCACGCACTTCAATGTCTATCCTGCGGGGGATCCGCGCAGCTATATTCCGCTCAAGCAGCGCATCGACGAGGTCAGCAAGACTTCCCTCGAGTCTGTGAAGAAGTTCTACGCCGACTTTTACGGTACGGCGCGGGGCGAAATCTCGATCGTCGGCGACTTTGACGAAAAGCAGGTGGAGCCACTGCTCAAGGAACTCTTCGCCGGATGGGCTTCGAAGGCGCCTTACTCCCGGATCGACCGGGAGTATCGCGAGGTCAAGCCGGTACGACTGATGGTCGACACCCCGGACAAGGAGAACGCGATCTTCCGCGCGCGGCTCGACTTTCCGCTGCGCGATGACGATCCCGATGCGCCGGCGCTGCTGCTCGCCAACGAGATCTTCGGCGGCGGCAGCGGGCTCTCGAACCGGCTGATGGTTCGGCTGCGCCAGAAGGATGGCCTGAGTTACGGCGTGGGATCCGGCGTAGCGCTGGGTTCGCGCGAACGCTATTCGACGTTCACGATCGGCGGCCTGTCGGCGCCGCAGAACGTAAATCGCGCCGAGCAGGCTGTGCGGGAAGAGTTGGAGCGGGCGCTGAAGGACGGTTTTACCGCGACGGAGGTCGAGGACGCGAGAAAGGGCCTGCTGCAGGCCCGGACGTTGAATCGCTCGCAGGACCCGGTCGTCGCGGGTGCCTGGATCAGCAACCTGGATCTTGGGCGCACGTTCGCCTTCTCGAAGCAGTTCGAGGATCGCCTTCGCGCCGTGACTCCCGAGCAGGTGAACGCTGCCTTCCGCAAGTACATCGACCCGGCGAAAATGACGTTCGTGATTGCCGGCGACGCCAAGAAGGGCGCGAAGTAGTGGCGTACGGGGACTACGCGCATCGCATCCCGCTGAGAGTGCGGTGGGCCGAAGTCGATCCGCAGGGCGTCGTGTTCAACGGCCACTATCTGACCTACACCGACGTCTGTGTCACCGAGTACTGGCGGGCGATCGGCATGGCGTACCCGGGCGCGTTCCTTGCTGTCGGCGCGGACCTCTTCGTCCGCAAGGCCTCGCTCGAGTACCACGCGCCGGCCGTCTACGACGCAGAACTCGAGATCTGCGGACGGGTCGCCCGCTTCGGCACGACAAGCCTGACGTTCAAGGTCGAGATGTTCGTGCGCGCACAGCACGACCGCGCGCTCGTGGAGGGCGAGCTGATCTACGTCTGCACAGACCCGGTCAGCAGGCAGCCGCAGCGGCTGCCGGCGCTGCTGCGCGAGAAGGTGCTGGCCTTCGAGCGGACCGTCCCTGCGGAGGCGGCAGCCCATGCTGCGGGTTGAACTCGGCGATTGGGCGACCCTGCAGCGGTGGGCGGCTCCAATCCGCACGACGGTCTTCGTGGATGAGCAGAAGGTCCCGGCAGAAATGGAGATCGACGACTGGGACCCGCAGTGCGTGCATGCCGTGGCGTTCGATGTCGACGGCAACGCGCAGGGCACCGGGCGGCTGCTGCCCGACGGGCATATCGGCCGCATGGCCGTACTGAAGTCGGCGCGCGGTAACGGCGTCGGCAGTGCGCTGCTCACGGCGCTGATGGATGCCGCGCGGGCGCGCGGCCAGCGCGAGGCGATCCTGAGCGCCCAGACCCACGCCGTACCGTTCTATGAGCGGCACGGCTACGCTGTTTGCGGCGCCGAGTACCTCGACGCCGGCATTCCCCACGTCGATATGCGCAGGGACCTGTAGCCGCGTCAGTTGGGATCGCGAGTCTTCAGACGGGCCGGCCGCGCTTCCGTGTCGATCATGAACTCGAAGTGGCGGTCTTCCCAACGCTGCGGATCAGCCGTATCGAACGAGCGCTCATAGAACGTCGCGAGGCCGTCCGCACGCACGGTCAGCGCCGTGGTCGCGCGCGTGCCGTAGCCGTTGGCGCGGATCTGGATCGACGACAGGGCACGCTCCCAGTCCAGCGGCACGCCGGTCTGCGGCAATTCCGGATCGCGCGCGAGAGTGCGGTCCGCCATCAGCTCCAGCAGATCATCGATGCGCACGCGACTCGCAATCGTGCAGGCGAATCGGGCGACGGCGCGGTTGACCTTGGGCCAAGGGGTGTCGAGAAAAGCGTTGGAAAGCCCATAGACGCCCGGCTCGAGTGTGCGGGGAGGCGTGTCGTGACGGTTGCTGTAGTAATGCAGCGAACCCGGCAGGTTGCCGTCGGTCGGCATGACGTCGCCTGCGAGCAGGTTGAAGCCGTTGAAGGCCGCTGTGCGCTGGGCGTGCCGCTCGAGCCAGTGGTCGACACGTTCCGGTGTCTGCAGCGCCGCCACGACGAGCGCGCCGCGCGACGGCGCATGGGGATTGCGTTCGCTGGGTGCGCGCACGTTGGTCAGCGTGGCCAGGCGGCCACGTCGCGTGATGCCGAACCACGTGCCTCCCGCCTCCTCGTCCTGCCCCGCCAGCAGCGAGACCGCCTGTCCCCACCAGGCCGCCGGACGGGTCCGGCGCGTGTAGAACTCATCGCGATTGCCCGCAACGATCAGCGGGTAATCGGGATGAGCATGCCAGGCGAGGACGATCAGGCACATGGTGTCAAAGGCGGCGGAACCGCTCGATGCGGCGTGCCGCCATCATGTCAGACGGCAGCTGAGTTTCGCGGAGGGCCGCCGCGAGCGCGGCGGCAAATTCGCCGGGGTTCTCGATGGCTTCATAGACTTCCATCCAGGTCGGCGTTGTCATTTCGCCGACGCGCTCCTCGATGCTGACGCGGCCCACGCCGCCCGCCGAAAGGCGTTGCTGCATGGCACGCAATCGCTGCAGCGCCTCCGGACCACCGTCGCGCGGGGCCGGGTAGTAGATGTACCAGCTCTCGCGACCGGTGCTCATGCCGTCGGATCGAACAGTTCGTAGGGCAGGGGCAGGATGCGCAGCTCTGCGCCGCCGGCCGACCCGATATGCAGTGTCCCGGTACCGATGCGATCGACCGGCGCTTCAAACAGCAGATCAACGCCGCCACCGGGCGCACGTGCCGCCATGACCACGGTGCCGACCGGCTGGTCCTGCGCGGACTGGAACACGTCGGACCCGGCGGCGGGGGGATCCTCGACCCGCGCATGAGCGACCTGCATCCGGCGCTTAAGCTTGCCGAGATACTGGCTGCGCGCAACGATCTCTTGCCCGGGGTAACAACCCTTCTTGAAGTTCACGCCACCCAGGACTTCGAAGTTGATCATCTGGGGCACAAACTTTTCCTGCGTAGGCAGGAAGACCGTCGGAACACCGGCGGCGACTTCGCTCCACCACCAGGCATCGCTCGAAACGACCGGCAGCGCCGCGAGAGGCGCGGGCAGCCCTGAGCCGGCGTGGGTCAGCAGGAAGCGCTCCGTGACATTGGGCGCAGCCGGCAGGCGGCTAACGCGCAGGCCGGCGTTCTCCACCGAGGCCCAGGTCTGTGCGGGAGCATCCATTCCTGCGACACGGAGTGCCTCGGAAGCCTGCGGCCCGAGCAGGGCATGAGTCGTCCATTGATCGCTCGCATCGGTGAGCCTGACCTTGGCTCGAAGCACGAACATCGACAGCCGCTTCGTCACTGCGGCGACCAGTTCCCGCGGAAGCTGCAGCATGACGGCTTCACCGTCGCGCCACTGGTGAAAGGTCGCCAGCAGGCGCCCCTTGGGTGTGCAGTAGCCGTTCAGCTGAAACGCATCGTTGCCGAGGTGCGTCACATCGTTGGTCAGCTGTGACTGCAGGAAGCCCGTTGCGTCCGCGCCTTCCGCACGAATCATTCCCAGTCCGGACAGGCGTGCGATGGCCGGGCCGGTGAGCACCGCGGTCAGGTCAGCAGACGGCGCCGCGAAGGCGCCGGACGATGCAGGTGAGAGGACTTCGTCGGGCATGTGCATGAGGTTCAGACTGTGGCAGCTATCATAGGTGCCGTTGGTCGCAATGTCTCCGGGAAATGACGAAGACTTCGCGTGCGCGGACGTGGGCCGTGCTCGCACTTTTGGCGCTCGTATGTGCGGCCGGGGCGTATGCGCTGGGCCGCTGGTATGTCTATGCGCGCCCCCTGCCGATGAGCGCCGACCGGATCGAGTTCCGCGTCAAGCCCGGTGCCTCGGTCCGGGGCATCGCGCAGTCGGCTCAGGCGGCGGGCCTCGATGTCAACGAGTTCGCTTTCGCGGCGCTTGCGCGAGCGACCTCCTCGGCGCAGAGCCTGCGGGCCGGGCGCTACGCGGTCGAGCGCGGGATCACGCTGGGCGGACTGCTCGCCAAGCTGCTGTCGGGCGACGTCATCCACGAACGGCTGACGATCGTCGAAGGCACGACGTTCCGTGAACTGCGCGCGCAGCTCGCCGCGATCCCGGATCTGCGGCAGGACAGCGCGAAACTCACGCCTGCCGAGTTGCTGCGGGCCATTGGTGCCGTCGAGTCCCACCCGGAGGGACTGTTCTCTCCCGAAACCTACCTTTATGACCCCGGCAGCAGCGACCTTGACATCTGGCGCCAGGCGTATCGGTCCCAGATGGCCATATTGCAGCAGGCATGGGACGCACGCGATCCGAAGCTGCCGTACAAGTCGCCGTACGAAGCGCTGATCATGGCCTCGATCATCGAGAAAGAAACCGGGCAGGCTGCCGAGCGTCCACTGATCGCAGGAGTGTTTGTCAACCGGCTGCGGCGCGGCATGCTGTTGCAGACGGATCCGACGATCATCTACGGGCTCGGCGAGCGCTTCGACGGCAACCTGCGCAAGCGTGATCTGCTGGCGGACGGCCCATACAATTCCTACACGCGGGCGGGGTTGCCGCCGACGCCCATCGCGCTGCCGGGCCGGGCCTCGATCGAGGCGGCGCTGCGTCCTGCCGCCACCGACGCGCTTTACTTCGTCGCGCGCGGTGACGGCTCGTCGCACTTCTCCAGTTCACTCGAAGAACATAACCGCGCCGTCGACAGGTACCAGCGGGGCATTGGCAAATGACGGAGCGCGGCCGTTTCATCACGTTTGAGGGTATCGACGGCGCCGGGAAGAGCACGCAGATCCAGGTCGTCGCGGACGTCTTGCGCTCGCGTGGCATCGAGGTCGTGATCACGCGCGAGCCGGGCGGCACGCCGCTCGCCGAAGCCCTGCGCAATCTGGTGCTCAACGAGCCGATGGACCCCTCTACCGAGACACTGCTGCTGTTCGCAGCCCGCTCGGACCATCTCGAGCGCGTGCTGCGTCCGGCACTGGCGGCGGGGCGCTGGGTGCTCTGCGACCGGTTCACCGACGCCACCTACGCCTATCAGGCGGGCGGGCGCGGCGTTCCGGTCGATAAGATCGCCACGCTGGAGCAGTGGGTGCATCCCGACACGCAGCCCGACCTGACGCTTCTCTTCGACCTGCCGCCCGAAATCGCAGCGCAGCGTCTGGCGCAGGCCCGGGCCGCGGACCGATTTGAGTCGGAGCAACTCGGTTTCTTTGGCGCCGTGCGGAGTCAGTACCTGGAGCGTGCGGCTGCCTTTCCCGCTCGATTCTTCGTTGTCGACAGCACGGCGTCGCCCGACGAGATCCGTCACCTGTTGACGAACCTGATGGCGCGATGGAACGGCTGACACCGCTGCCGTGGCAGGAGGCGCTGTGGCGGCAGCTGGCTGCTTCGCCCGAGCGCATTCCGCACGCGCTGATGCTGCACGGCGCGCGCGGTATCGGGAAGCGGCACTTTGCACGCGCCCTGGCGCACGCGCTGCTCTGCGAGGCTCCGGACCGCGAAGGGCGGTCCTGCGGCCAGTGCCCGAGCTGCCATCTGCTGGCCGCGGAGAATCATCCGGACCTGCGCTGGCTGATGCCGGAGATCGATCTGCCACTTCGCGACGACTCCGAGGAAGCGACGGAACCTGTGTCGACCTCCGCCAAGCCGACCAAGGCCAGCCGCGAGATCCGAATCGACCAGGTTCGCGCCATCACGGAATTCCTGACGCTGGCCGCGCATCGCGGCGGGCGCCGCGTTGTCGTGCTCGCGCCCGCCGAAGCGCTCAACGGACCGGCGGCCAACGCCCTGCTGAAACTGCTCGAGGAGCCGCCGCCAGGAGCGATCTTCCTGGTGGTCACGGATGAGATCGATGCCGTGCTGCCGACGGTACGGTCGCGCTGTGTCCTGCTGCGGGCGCCGTTCCCGAGTCGGGACGCGGCGCTGGCGTGGCTGCGCGGCCAAGGCGTGACCGATGCCGAGGACGCTCTGGCCGAGTCTGGGGGCGCCCCGATGGAACTTGCGCAGCCTGGCGACGAGGACACGCGTCGCGTTGCGCCAGAGTTGAAGTCCCGCCTGCTGGAACTGCTGGCCAAAGGCGCCCGGCTGACCGCTCCCGACATCGTTGCCGCCGTCCCGAAGGACATCTCCGTGGGCGATGCGATCCGTCTGTTTCAGCGCTGGGGATGGGACTTATTGGCGGAAAGAACGGCCGCCCGCGTTCGTTATTATCCGAAGCACAAAAGGGCGCTGGCCGCGGTTGCACGCGACTGCGACCCTGAACGGTTGCTGGAGTGGGTCGGCCAGCTCGCCAATGCGCAGGCGACCGCCGACCACCCTCTTAACGCGCGCCTCGCTTTGGAAGGGCTGCTGATGGGCTATTTGGAAGCGGTCCGGCCTGCGCGCTAACGGATGAGAAGAAGAACGCCTGATGAATGACCCAGCGGGAGCCAAGGCAGGGGGCAACGGCCAGCAGGCCGGCGTGCGACCGGCCGTCCTTTCTCTGTCCATCAAGGAAAAGGCGGCGCTGTATGCGGCCTACATGCCGTACCTGAAAAATGGTGGCATCTTCGTCCCAACGACGCGCCCGTATCAGCTGGGAGATGATGTCTACCTGATCCTGACGTTGCTGGATGACCCGACACGGATCCCGGTGGCGGGTAAGGTCGTCTGGATCAGCCCGGCCGCGGGCGGCAACAAGACGCCGGGCATTGGCGTGCACTTTCCGGCCGACGAATCGGGAATGACAGCGCGCAAGCGCATCGAGGACTCGCTGGGCGCGGCGCTGAAGTCTGCGCGTCCCACGCACACGCTGTAGTCTCCCGGCGGTCCGAAGCACCGCCCGCGGTTCCTGCCGTGCCTGTCAGCCATGTTCGTTGACTCCCATTGCCATCTGGCGTTTCCCGAGCTGTCGGCTGACCTGCCCGGCGTGCTGGCCCGCATGCAGTCGGCCGGGGTCGAGGCGGCGCTGAGCGTCTGTACGACGCTGCCAGAGTTTCCCGCGGTCCTGGCGAGTGCCCAGGGACACGACGACGTCTATGCCTCGGTGGGCGTACATCCCGATTCCACGGGGACGCCAGAACCGACGGTCGACGCGCTGGTGGATCTCGCCCGGCACGCCAAGGTCGTTGCGATTGGAGAAACGGGGCTGGACTACTACCGGCTCCCGGAGCCGCTGGACTGGCAGCGCGAGCGATTCAGGGCCCACATCCGGGCCGCACGCGCCTGCCGCAAGCCGCTGATCATCCATACCCGGTCGGCGGCTGCGGATACGCTGCGCATCATGCGTGAAGAGGGCGCCGCGGACGTGGGTGGCGTCATGCATTGCTTCACGGAATCGGACGAGGTTGCGCGACATGCGCTCGACCTCGGTTTCTACATCTCGTTCTCGGGGATCGTCACTTTCAAGAACGCCCGGGAACTGCAAGCCACCGCCGCCGGGATTCCACTCGATCGGCTGCTGATCGAGACCGATTCACCTTACCTGGCCCCCGTACCCCATCGCGGCAAGTCCAACGAACCCGCCTTCGTGCCGCATGTCGCCGCCAAACTGGCAGAGTTGCGCGGCACCCAGATCGATGCCATCGCTGCCGCTACAAGCGAGAATTTCTATAGACTTTTTAATATCTTGCAAAAGTAATTTAAAGTTATTTCTCAAACGGCGGCCGGCGGCAGCGCCGGAGACAAGTAAAAGCGCTAATAAACATACAGTTGGGGCGAGTCGCTAAGGTAAGTTCGAAGCTGCTTCAAGCGTGTTCTGCAAGCGATAAAGCACGTGGCGCCGAAGGGGATGACCCTCGGCGACGCGTGGGTGGTCAAAATCGCCGGCCGCGTCATAGGCCATGCCCAGGCGCTCCATCACGCGACGCGACCGCAGGTTTCTCGCCGCCGTAAATGCCAGGATTTCGGGCAATGCGAGCTGGCGGAACCCGAAGTCCAGCGCCAGCCGTGCTGCTTCAGTCGCGTAGCCGCGTCCCCAGTAGGCGCCGGCCAAGCGCCAGCCGACTTCAACGCAGGGAGTGAAATGGGCCTCGAATGACGGTACCGACAGGCCCACGAACCCGGCACACTTCCCGTCGAGCTCCAGGCACCAGAACCCCCAGCCACGCGATTCGAGGCCCGCTTGCGCCCGCGCGATCCAGGCGTCGCTTTCGGCCCGCGACAGCGGCGCAGGAAAGAACTCCATCACGGCCGGATCGGCATTCAGCGCTGCAAACGGTTCCGAGTCGCGCGGCTGCCAACCGCGCAGCAGCACGCGTTTGCCCCGCAGGGTGGGAATCTCCATCAGTGGAGCACCCCGACGAGCGCAGCCGTGGCGCAGGTCGAGAGCAACCCGGCGAATACGGACTTCATGCCCAGTTCCGCCAACTCCGCGCGTCGCGCGACCGGAAGAAGCGCCGAAAGGCCACCCAACATGATGCCGAGACTGCCGAAGTTGGCGAAACCGCACAAGGCATAGGTCATGAGCAGGCGGCTGCGGTCCGACAGCGCGCCAGGCGCCAGCTGCGCCAGGTCGAGGTAGGCGATCAGTTCGTTCAGCACGGTCTTCTTGCCGAGCAGACTGCCGGCCGTGGGCACTTCTGCCCACGGAATGCCGATCAGCCAGGCGAGCGGCGCGAAGAGCCAGCCAAAGATGCGCTCAAGCGTAAGCGGCGTTCCACCGATCGAGGGCAGCAGGCCGAGCAGTCCATTGGCAAGGGCCACCAGGGCGACGAACACGACCAGCATCGCCACGATGTTGAGGAGAAGTTGCAGTCCTTCGAGCGTGCCCCGCGTGAGCGCCGCCACCGCATTCGCGTCCGGGCGCTCGAATCCGACCTTGGCGCCTGGGGTCAGGCGGGGTGGAACCATGATCGCGGCGACCGCGATGGCCACGGGCGTTGCCACGATCGATGCGACCAGCAGGTGGCCCAGGGCGTTCGGAACGACGGGCGAGAGAAAGGTGGCGTAAAGGACCAGGACGGTCCCGGCGATGGTCGCCATGCCGCAGTTCATGACGATGAAGAGCTCGCCCCGCGAGAGCCCCGCGAGATAGGGCGCGATGACCAGCGGCGCTTCCACCATGCCGACGTAGACGTTGGCCGCCGCGGACACGCCGACCGCCCCGCCCAGTCCCATCGTGCTTTCGAGCAGACGTGCAAACGCACGCACCAGCAAGGGCAGGACGCCCCAATGGAAGAGCAGGGCGGACAAGGCCGCCACCAGCAGCACGAGCGGCAGCGCCCGAAACGCCAGAACAAACGTCGCCGCCGGCGTCGTCACGGCGAATGGAGGCTCGGCGCCACCGAGGTAGCCAAACACAAGGCCGGTTCCGGCCAGCAGTGCGCGCTCGAAGACATCGAGTGCCGTGTTTAGGCTTGCGAGCAAGGCCGCGAGCGGCGGCACCTTCAGAAACAGGAACGCCAGCGCCAGTGCGAGACCGATTCCGCTCGCGACCAGGCGCCATGGGACTACTCGACGTTGCTCGGACGCCGCCCAAGCCAGAGCCAGCAGCCCGAGCAGGCCGACGGCGCTCTGCAACTGTTGCATTTGACCCCTCCCTGGAGCGGGTAGATTGGAACACAGCCTCCACGCCAGGGCAGTAAGCTTTGCGCGGTTTCCGAATCGGGACTCGCATGAACGCCCTCGACATCCCTTCCGACCTGCACGCGTCGTTTGAACGCCAGCGTGCCAGCTACGACGCTGCGCCGTTTCCCGAGTGGCAGATCCGGCGCGATCGCCTGCAGCGCCTGCAGCGACTGGTCCGCGAGCATGAGTCCGAGATCGAAACGGCGATCGATCAGGACTTCGGTGGCCGCCCCCGGATGGAATCCCAGATTGCAGAGATCTTTCCGAGCTTGGCCGAGATCAAAGGCGCGCTGAGGCACGGCGAAGAGTGGATGCGGCCGCGCGGTGCCCTGGTCTCGAAGTGGTTCCTGCCGGCGCAGGCACATGTGATGCCGCGGCCGCTCGGCGTGGTCGGCATCATCGTGCCCTGGAACTATCCCTTGTTCCTGGCGGTCGGCCCGCTGGTCGCGGCACTGGTGGCCGGCAATCGGGCGATGGTGAAGATGTCCGAGTACACACCCGCCTTTTCGCAGCTCTTTGCGGGCCTGGTCGGCAAGCACTTTGCGGCCGACGAAGTCGATGTGATCACCGGCGGACCTGACGTGGCGGCGCAGTTCGCGGCGCTGCCGTTCGACCACCTTCTGTTCACGGGCTCTACGGCGGTTGGAAAGCAGGTCATGGCGGCCGCGGCGCCGAACCTGACGCCCGTCACGCTGGAGCTCGGCGGCAAATCGCCGACCGTGGTCGCTCCGGAGTACCCGATCGAGCGGGCGGCGCAGCGCGTGCTGGCCGGGAAGCTGCTCAATGCCGGCCAGACATGCATCGCGCCGGACTACGTGCTCGTCCCGCGCGCCAGCGTTCCGTCCTTCGTGTCGGCGCTGCAGGCCAACGCCGCGCGCATGTACCCGCGTGGGCTGCAGGACCCGGATTACTGCAGCGTCATAAACCCGCGACACTACGGCCGGTTGATCGGCTACCTCGAGCAGGCCGCCGCGAACGGCGTCAAGGTCGTGCCGCTTTTCGCGGGGGCCGATCGGGCCGACGAAGTCCATCGCCTTGCGCCCGCAGTGCTGATCGATCCGCCGCGTTCACTCGACGTCATGCGTGATGAGATCTTCGGCCCTGTGCTGCCGGTCATCGGCTACGACACCATCGAGGACGCCGTCGCGTATGTCACCGCACAGCCGCGGCCGCTCGCGCTTTACTGGTTCGACAACGATGCGGCCCGGGCGGAGCGCGCGCTGCGGCAGACCCATGCAGGCGGCGTGTGCGTCAACGAAACCCTGATGCACGTGGCGCAGGAGGAACTGCCGTTCGGAGGAATCGGCCCGTCCGGCATGGGGCACTACCACGGCAAGTGGGGGTTCGACACCTTCAGCAAACTGACCCCTGTGTTCCGGCAGTCGCGTCTGAACGGCATGAATCTTTTCATGCCGCCGTACCGGCCGATCGTCAGAACGATGCTGCGGCTGATGAAGCGCTTTTAGGGTTTGCTGACACCTGGCTCGCGCTTGTGCGATCCAGGGGTTGACAGGCCCTTATCGATCGCGCCGTTCTGCATCGACGTCAGCCGCCGATGTAGGACATCTCAACCTTGGGTTTCCGCGCTGTCGCTTCGGAGCGAAGCTCCGAATAGCGATCAGTGCGCTCGCTCCAGATGCGGGCGATCGACGTCTGCAGGACTGCAGGATCCGCAGGGGGCTGCTCCGGCGCACCGCGCAGCAGGCGCCGCAGGTCGTAACCGCGGTCGGCAAACAGACACAGATAAAGCATGCCTTCGGTCGAGAGCCGCGCCCGGGTGCAGCCACGGCAGAACGCCTGGGTGACGCTGGAGATGACCCCGATCTCGCCGCTTCCGTCGCGATAACGCCAGCGCTCGGCGACTTCACCGGGGTAGTTCGGATCGATCGCGTCGAGAGGGGCAACGTCGCGCCCGATCCGCGCAATGACTTCAGCCGACGCCACGACGTCGTCCATGCGCCAGCCGTTGGAACTCCCGACGTCCATGAACTCGATGAACCGGACAATCTGGCCTGTCGCGCGAAAGTGGCGCGCCATCGGCACGATCTCGCCGTCATTTACGCCGCGCTTGACGACCATGTTCACCTTCACCGGCCCCAACCCGGCGGCGACGGCGGCGTCGATTCCCGCCAGCACTTCGGACACTTCGAAGTCGACGTCGTTCATGCGCCTGAACACGGCATCGTCCAGGCCATCGAGGGAGACGGTGACCCGTCGCAGGCCGGCATCTGCGAGGGCGCGGGCCTTCCGCGCCAGCAGCGAACCGTTGGTGGTCAGGGCGATGTCGAGCGGGCGGCCGTCGAGCGTCGTCAGGCGCGCGAGCATTTCCACCAGCCGGTGAAGATCCTTGCGCAGCAAGGGTTCGCCGCCGGTCAGACGGACTTTCTCGACGCCGAGCGCGATGAACGACTTCACCACGCGCGTGATTTCTTCGAAGCTCAGCAGGTCGGAGTGGGGCAGGAACCGGTAGTCGCGGTCGAAGATCTCCTTCGGCATGCAGTAGGTGCAGCGAAAGTTGCACCGGTCCGTGACGGAGATGCGCAGGTCGCGCAGGGGGCGGCCAAGCCGGTCATGCACCTCGCCCGCGGGCAGCTCGGCGCCGGCGACCTTGGGCACGGCGAGGCGCGCCGTGCGCATGTCGAGCAACTGGATGATGCGGTCGGTCATTCGCCCAATGTTAGCGGCGGATCGCGCAACAGGGCGCGGCGTGTCCCGCCGCGCGCCTTTCCCACACTAGGCGGACGGGCTTTGACCCTGTCGCGTCTCGACCTGGATCAGCGGACCTTCATCGAGCGGCGGCAACTGAGGACGCTCGCGTGGCACGCGGACCGGGCGCGGCTCGGCAGCCAGTCGAGCCTGCGTCTCGCTGAGCTTGCCGGGCTCCGTTTGCACGAGGCTCAATCCGGCCAGCTGCAGAACTGCCTGCAGCTGCTCGATCGGCATCGGCGCCGGTGTCACCGGGGGCAGCGAATAGGTGGTCGGCAGGACGATCATCTCCGGCGTCCTGGCAGTGACTTCGCGCGCCTGTGCGACTTGTCCGATGGCCTTCCGAGCAGTCGACGTTTCAGCCGGCAATTCGGCGGCAGCGCCTGGCGACGCGGCGGCTACCGGAGCGATGTCCACCGCCACGTTTTCGACCTGATCGGCTTCGTTCTCGACCAGTTCGTTGTCTTCGCCTGACCTGTCGGCACCCAGTGTCGATTCACCTTCCGCGCCCCGGCCGCCACGGCCGCGACGGCGACGGCGCTTACGGCCCCGGCGTTCCTCGGATTGCGCTTCCGAGGTTGCCGCATCAGCCGTCACGAGCGAAGCCACCGGGCTCGCCGGTTCCATGGGTTCGGCAGACGCAACAGGGGTCGCTGCGGTGGGCAGGGCTTCTGCAGCCTCGACGCGTTCCCTGCGCTCGCCGCGGCGATCGCCCTGCTTGCGGTTCCTGTTCGCCTGCGGTGCCTCCTCCGCCGCTGCTGCGCGCGGAGCGGCTTCGCGCTCGGGCCGCGCTGCTCCCTCGGAGGGACGGCGTTCTTCACGCTTGTCGCCCCGGCGGCCGTCCCGACGCTCTTCGCCTCGTCCGCCGCGCTTGTCGTCGCGTCGTCCTTCTCGCCGGCCGTCGCGCTCGCCGCGCCCGCGGCGACGGTCACCGCGGCCGTCAGCCTCCCGCACCGGCTTCTCACCGACCGGCTTGACCGGAGCCGGCAGTGCGGCCGGCTGAGCGGTGGGCGCCTCTCCGGTAAAGAAGGAAACAATGCGGCCCCACAGTCCCGTCCGCGCCGGGGCGTGTGCCGGCGCCGCCGGCGCCGCGACTGACGCAGGCGGTGGTACGACCACCGGTGCTGGCGTCTCGGGCACGATGCCTTTGACGACGGCCTCCTGCTTTGGCCGGCCGCGTTCCTCTTCGGCCTTGCCGCGCAGATACGGCGTGTCCGTGCTTGGCGCGAGTTCCGCCGCACGCTCGAAGCTCGCCTTCGACTCGTCCAGGCGTGGGTCATCATGCCGCAGACGCTCGACGTGATAGTGCGGAGTCTCGATGAACTTGTTCGGGATCAGCACCACCGAGACGCGCAGCCGCGCCTCGAGCTTGGCGATATCACCGCGCTTCTCGTTCAGCAGGAAGGTGGCGACTTCGACCGGGACCTGCGCGTGCACCGCCGCCGTGTTCTCCTTCATCGCCTCTTCCTGCAGGATGCGCAGGACGTGCAGCGCAGAGCTCTCGGTGTCGCGGATCACGCCGACACCGTTGCAGCGCGGGCAAGTGACGTGGCTGCCCTCGCTCAGCGCGGGCCGCAGGCGCTGGCGCGAAAGCTCCATCAGGCCGAAGCGCGATATCTTGCCCATCTGCACGCGCGCGCGGTCGTAGTGCAGCGCGTCCTTCAGGCGGTTCTCGACAGCCTTCTGGTTGCGCGACTCCTCCATGTCGATGAAGTCGATGACGATCAGGCCCCCGAGGTCGCGCAGGCGAAGCTGGCGTGCCGCTTCGTCGGCCGCCTCGAGGTTGGTGCGGGTCGCGGTCTCCTCGATGTCGGAACCACGCGTAGAACGCGCCGAGTTGACGTCGATCGCGACCAGCGCCTCGGTGTGGTCGATGACGATGGCGCCGCCCGAAGGCAGCGGCACGGTGCGCGCATGCGCGGTCTCGATCTGGTGCTCGATCTGGAAGCGCGAGAACAGCGGCACGTCGTCCTTGTAGCGCTTCACGCGAGCGACGTTGTCCGGCATCACGTGCGCCATGAACTGGCGCGCCTGCTCGTAGATGTCGTCGGTGTCGACCAGGATCTCGCCGATTTCCGGATGGAAGTAATCGCGGATCGCGCGGATGACGAGGTTCGATTCCTCGACGATCAGGAACGGGGCAGGGTTGGCGCGCTTGAGCCTTTGGCCGTCGGGGCCTGTACTGCCGTCGACGTAGCTCACCTTCTTCTTGCCGGGATGTTCCGGGTCATCTACGGCGAGCTCGTACTGCGGCCGCGATGCATCCTCGATCGCCAGCCAGAGCTTCATCAGGTAGTTGAGGTCCCACTGCAGTTCTTCGGCCGTGCGGCCGATGCCTGCCGTGCGGGCGATGATCGACATGCCGGCCGGAAGCTCCAGCTTGTCCATCGTGTCGCGCAGTTCCTGCCGGTCCTCGCCCTCGATGCGGCGCGAGACGCCACCGCCGCGCGGGTTGTTCGGCATCAGCACGAGATAGCGGCCGGCCAGCGAGATGAAAGTGGTCAGCGCCGCGCCCTTGTTGCCGCGCTCTTCCTTCTCGACCTGGACCAGCAGTTCCTGGCCTTCGCGCAGCGCCTCCTTGATGCTGGCGCTGCGGACATCGACGCCTTCCCGGAAGTAACTCCTGGAGACTTCCTTGAACGGCAGGAAGCCGTGGCGCTCTTCCCCGTAGTCGACGAAACAGGCTTCGAGGCTGGGCTCGACGCGGGTGATGACGCCCTTGTAGATGTTCGACTTGCGTTGCTCGCGGCCCGCAGTCTCGATGTCGATGTCGATCAGCTTCTGGCCGTCGACGATCGCCACGCGCAGTTCCTCTGCATGCGTGGCATTGAACAGCATGCGCTTCATCAGCACTCCTTGCGCCTTCTCAGGGGCGCTTGTCAGTGCCGGAATGAACGGAGATCAGCGCCTGCGAGTCTCGGCGGTCAAACCCGGCGCTGAGCCGGATGTGACCGGCCGCGCGCGGCGGCCTTCCGGAGCCCATGTCCATGGTGCGAACGAACCCACCCACGCCGCCGATTGGCGGGCCTGGCTGAGATTCGGCGCGAAGTTCATCTGGCAGGGGTCTCTCGAAAATCAGTCTCGCCATCGCGCGGCGGCTGAGCCACGCGGCTTGTTCCACTCAGTTCATTTCGGCGGGACCCGCACCACACGGATCCACGCAGTCGGCGGATGTCTCCGCCTCGGCCACCTCGCGGCGTCCTTACTGCGAATTCAAAGAGACGAACGACCGTCTCGAAACCCGCGCAGCCGGATGGCCACACGGGAACCATTGCTAACGGACCAAGCATCCCGCGCAGCCGTGAGACGGCATGGGCCGAAGCTACAATCCCTCGCATGTGAGGTATTCCCTGCGCCCGACCGCAGCCGGAATTGCGGTCCCAGGCGCGCCAGTGTTGGCGCCAGCCGCGACCCGTGGGCCGCGGAATTCTCCGGGACTCCGGAAAAACCTCGACGCCTCAAGTATATGCAAGATGGACACGGCCCGTAAAACAGGAAAGCGGCGGGTACCCGCCCGTACTCGCCTGAAGAGCGAGGGTGAGGGCGAGCGCGGCGTCGCGGCCGACCGCGCCAGCCACCTGCGGGTCGACGCCGAGTACGCCGGCCAGCGCCTGGACAACTTCCTGTTGCGCATCGCCCGCGGCGTGCCGAAGAGCCACGTCTATCGCATCGTTCGCAGTGGCGAGGTGCGCGTCAACAAGGCCCGGGTGGCCGTGGACTATCGGTTGCAGGCCGGGGATGACATCCGCATCCCGCCGATGCGAACGGCCAGACCGGGCGATCTGCCGGCCCAGGCCTTTGCACCTGCGCAGATGCCGCCGATCCTCTTCGAGGACGAATACCTCATCGCTGTGGACAAGCCCTCCGGCGTCGCGGCGCACGGCGGTAGCGGGGTGGCGCACGGCGTGATTGAGCGCGTCCGGGCGGCGCGGCCTCGGCAGGCCTTCCTCGAACTGGCGCACCGGCTCGACCGCGAGACCTCGGGCATCCTTCTTCTTGCCAAGTCGCGACGGGCCTTGCTGTCCCTTCACGAACAGCTGCGCGAGGGCAGCATCGACAAGCGGTACCTGGTACTGGTGGCAGGCGACTGGAACGACCAGCGCCGGCATGTGCGGCTGGCGTTGACGAAGTTCGTGAACCACAGCGGCGAGCGGCGCGTGGCCGTGGATACTGAGGGCGCCGCTTCGCACACGATCTTCAATCTCAGGGAACGCTACGGAGCGTTTTCGCTGCTCGAGGCCGAGCTGAAGACTGGCCGGACGCACCAGATCCGCGTTCACCTGGCGCACCTCGGGTTTCCGATCGTTGGCGATGACAAGTACGGTGACTTCGAACTGAACCGTCGCGTGGCAAAAGGGGAGTTTGGCCCGCGCTTCGGACGCATGTTTCTGCATGCGTGGACCACGCAGTTGGCGCACCCAATAAGCGGGGAACCGCTGGCGCTGACTGCACCGCTGCCGCCGGACTGCAGCGACTTCCTGCAAGCGCTGAAAGCGAAGACTCATGGCAAGTCGACAGTTTGATCTGGTCGTTTTCGACTGGGACGGCACGGTCGTTGACTCCACGGCGATGATCGCGCTCAGCATCCAGAAGGCGGCGGCCGACCTCGGGTTGCGGGTACCGACGCGCGAGCAGGCCAGTCACGTGATCGGGTTGGGTCTGCACGATGCACTGGCCGGTGCCGTGCCGGACCTCGACGCGAGCCGTATCGAGGAATTCTCTGCCCGATACCGCCACCACTACTTCGCGGGCGAACCCGAGATCGTGCTCTTCGGCGGCGTACGCGAACTGCTGGTGGAACTCGCCGAAGGCGGGGCTCGGCTGGCTGTGGCGACGGGAAAGAGCCGTCGCGGTCTCGACCGCGCCTTCGGTGCGACCGGACTGGGAGTGTTCTTCGCAGCCTCGCGCTGTGCCGACGAAACCCATCCCAAGCCCCATCCAGCGATGCTGCTCGAGCTGACCGAGGAGCTCGATGTGCCAGTCGAGCGCACGGTCATGATCGGCGATACGACCCACGACCTGGCGATGGCGCGCGCGGCGGGCACGGCGGCGATCGGAGTCACCTATGGCGCCCATCCGCGCGAACAGCTGGCTGCGCTGGCTCCGCTCGGCCTCGCCGAAGACGTCGACCGGCTGCGCGCATGGCTGCTGGCTTCGAGCTAGTTCCCATCTGCTCGTCCGACACGCTGGTCGATGGGAGTCGCGGCGTGCGCTTCGACGTCAAATTCATGAGCGAGCCGGTGCCGGCGTTCGCGGTGCGGCACAAGGGCGCCGTCGTTGCCTATCTCAACCGGTGCGCACATGTGGCAATGGAACTCGACTGGCAGCCCGGCGAGTTCTTCGAGCCCGACGCCGAATATCTGATGTGCGCCACACATGGCGCGCTCTACGACCCGGCAACCGGTGCATGCCGGGGCGGTGCGTGCATGGGCCACGGCGGCCTGCGCGCCTTGACCGTGGTCGAGCGCGAGGGAATGGTGTTCTGGGTTCCGGATTCGCAGGCGCGCCCGCGCTAGGCCAGCAGCAGGAAGACGCAGGGCCTGCGTTCCAGCGGCGGCCGGGCCGCGGCGCTCCATTCAGCGACAGAACGCGTCTGTACGTACTCGGTGGCGCCGGTGAGGTCCATGGCAACGGTGACGCGGGTGGTCAGGGCGCAGGCCGCAAGTATCGCGTCGAACATTGCGCCGCTCCGATACGGTGTCTCGATGAAGACCTGCGTCTCGCCGGCGCGGGATTCGCGCTCGATGGCCTGTAGCCTCCGCGTGCGTTCGGGGGCGGCGACCGGGAGGTAGCCGAGGAAGCGGAACCGCTGTCCGTTCAGTCCCGAAGCCATCAGTGCCAGCAGCACGGACGAGGGCCCGACAAGCGGCCTCACCGCGACGCCGTGTGCATGCGCGGCGGCGACGATGTTCGCTCCCGGATCGGCGATGGCGGGGCAGCCTGCCTCCGAGACGAGCGCGCCGTCCCGCCCTGCGAGCAGGGGCGCGAGCCAGCCGACGATCATCTGCGTGGCAGGTTCATGGCCGATCTCGACGATGTCCAGTTCGCGCAAAGGCGTGGGATGCCCGATCGATTTCAGGTACGCCCGCGTGGATTTCGCGTTCTCGGCAAGAAAGTAGCTCAGCCGACGGGCCGTCGCGAGCACGGCGTCCGGTAGAACAGTCTCGGCCGGCGTGTCCGAAATCGGGCAGGGCAGCAGATACAGGACGCCGCTCACGGGTCAGCCTGGGTCGAGTATCCCGATACCGGCATGGGACAGCATTGCAGTCAGCCGGATCAGCGGCAGGCCGATCAGTGCGGTTGGATCGGTCGATTCGACGCTCTCCACCAGTGCAATGCCGAGCGACTCGATTTTCGCGGCCCCGGCGCAATCGTATGGTTCGTCAAGGCGCAGGTAACGCTCCAGAGCGGTGCGCGGCAGTGTGCGCATTAGCACGGTCGTCGGAACGGCGTCCACCTGCAACGCCTCGCGCCCTGGGCCAGCGACCGCCAGGGCCGTATGGAAGGTCACTGGCTTGCCCTGCATGCGCTCGAGCTGTGCGAGGGCTGCAGGGTGGGACATCGGCTTGCCGAGGGCAGCGCCGTCGATCTCCGCGACCTGGTCGGATCCGATGACCACCGCTCCGGGGTAACGCGACTGCACCTCCTGGGCCTTGGCGATCGCAAGCCGGAGCGCCGTCGCGCGCGGAGCTTCCCTGTCGAGCGGCGTCTCGTCGACCTGCGGCGACGCAACCTCGAACGCGATCTTCAGCCGACCCAGCAACTCGCGGCGGTAACGTGAAGTTGATGCGAGTACGATCGTCGGCCGGTCCATGGCGCGCGCAGTTTAGCCGCGCTCTCCGGGTGAAGACGACATGGCGGGACATCCTTCGCACACGTGCGATGTTTTCGAGCTGGCACGGCAAGGGCAGGTCATCGAGGGCACCTTCCCCGTGAGAGACCTGCCACGACTCGCCGCCAGCGTCGCGCAGCCCTCTGGTGCCCTTGGTTATCGCATCGTCGGCCGCTTCGATGAACAGGGTCGCCCGGGAGCACTGCTGCGCCTCACCGGTGACCTGGCCCTGACCTGCCAGCGCTGCGGCGCACCGCTCGCCTTCCGCCTCGAGCGCGAGGCCGCTTTCCGGTTCGTGGCGAGTGAAGAGGAGCTCAACGCCTTGCCTCTCGACGACGACGACGACGCGGAGGCCATCGTGGGTGGTCACAGCACTGACCTGGCGGCATGGATCGAGGACGAGGCGATCCTGTCGCTGCCGCTGGTGCCACGCCATGACGACTGCCAACCGATCGCCACGGGGGGGCGCGAGGAGGCCGCGGAAGCGGTACGCCCGAACCCGTTCGCAGCGCTGGCGCAGCTGAAGGGTCGCCGCACATCCCACTGACGGGCCGGGTTCCTCTGCTGGTTCGGCTCAGGTAGAATTTCGCGTTTTATTCCGTGGGGTTAGCCATGGCTGTCCAACAGAACAAGAAGTCCGCTTCCAAGCGCGGCACGCATCGCGCGCACGATTTCCTGACCAACCCGCCGACCGCAATCGAGCCGACCACCGGCGAAGTGCATCGTCGCCACCACATCAGCCCGGGTGGCGTCTATCGCGGCAAGAAGGTCCTGCAGACCAAGAACGACGAGTAAGCTTTCTCGATCAGTCCACTGATCGGTCCGTTTCTCGTGCGCGTCCGTTCGCGCGTCCTGTTTCTTCGCTGTAACGAGCATCCGCAGCGCGCCTGCGCGGCGGAATGCGCGCGCTCGCGGTGAACATCCGCATTGCTGTCGACTGCATGGGCGGGGATCACGGCATCCCGGTCACCGTCCCGTCCGCGCTGGCCTTCCTTGCCCGCACACCCGGCGTGGCGCTGCTCCTCGTGGGGCGCGGCCCCGAGATCGAGCGCGCTCTGCCGGGTGCGGTCAAAGGCGTGGAGGTCGTCCACGCCGAAGAAGTGGTCGAGATGCACGACCCGCCGGCCACGGCGTTGCGCAGCAAGCGGGCTTCGTCGATGCGGATCGCCGTCAACCTGATCAAAGAGGGGCGCGCCGACGTCGTGGTCAGTGCCGGCAACACCGGCGCCCTGATGGCGATCTCCCGGTTCGTGCTCAAGACGCTTGACGGTATCGACCGTCCTGCGATCGCAGGACCGATTCCCAACCAGCTCGGCCGGGTCACGACCATGCTGGACTTGGGTGCGAACGTCGACTGCACACCGGACCACCTCCTTCAGTTCGCCATACTCGGCTCGGCGCTGGTCGCGGCGGTCGAGGAAAAGGAGCGCCCCACCGTCGGGCTGCTCAACATCGGCGAAGAGATGATCAAGGGTAACGACATCGTCAAGCAGGCGGCCGAACTTCTGCGCCAGAGCCCGCTTAACTTTCAAGGCAACGTCGAGGGCAACGACATCTACAAAGGGACGACCGATGTCGTGGTCTGCGACGGCTTCGTCGGCAATGTCGCGCTCAAGACATCCGAAGGCCTGGCCCACATGCTGGGCGGGTTTGTACGCGAAGAATTCAAGCGGGATCCCCTTTCGCGGCTGATGGCGATAGCCGCGTATCCGGTCCTCAACCGGTTTCGACGTCGCGTTGATCCACGGCGGTACAACGGCGCCAGCCTGCTTGGCCTGCGCGGCCTGGTGCTCAAGAGCCACGGCTCGGCAGATACCGTTGGCTTCGAGTGCGCATTGCAGCGCGGCTATGAGGAAGCACGGCACCGCGTCCTGGAGCGGACCGTCGCCGCGATGCAGCCTTTCGTCAAGCAACTGGAAAAGCTGCACGGCGGTCGCCCGGAGACGACCGAGCAGGAAGCATGAGTCTGGGAGGCCGTCCCCCGGCCGAGTCCGCCGGCGCGCGTCGTGAGTCCCCTGCGCCGAAACGCACCTCCTATGCACGCATCATCGGCACCGGCTCGGCGCTTCCTGGGCAAGCGGTCTCGAACGACGAGCTTGCGCGTGACCTGGCATCGCGTGGAGTTGAGACCTCCGACGCGTGGATCGTCGCCCGAACCGGAATCCGCCAGCGCTACATCGCCGAGCGCGGCACTACTACGGCGGAGCTCGGTGCGCGTGCCGCGCGGGCAGCGCTCGAGATGGCAGACGTCGAACTCGAAAGCATTGACCTGATCGTCGTCGCGACCTCGACCCCCGACCAGATCTTTCCAAGCGCCGCATGCCTGATCCAGGCGCGCCTCGGCCACCCGGGCTGCCCGGCCTTCGACGTGCAGGCTGTCTGCAGCGGTTTCGTCTACGCGCTCACCGTTGCGGAGGCCATGCTGCTGGCAGGCGGGCATCGCCGTGCGCTCGTCATCGGTGCCGAGGTCTTCTCGCGCATCCTCGACTGGAACGATCGCACGACCTGTGTGCTTTTTGGCGACGGCGCCGGAGCCGTTGTGCTGGATCGAGCCGACGCGCCGGGCATCCTGGCCAGCGAGCTGCACGCCGATGGCAGTCAGGCAGGCATTCTTTGCGCGGCAGGGCGGGTCAGCCACGGCGCGGTGGAGGGCCACCCGTTTCTGACAATGGAAGGCCAGGCCGTGTTTAAGCTGGCGGTGACCGCGCTCGGCGCATCGGCGGCCGACGTGCTCGCCGCTGCCGGTCTGCCGGCTGGCCAGCTCGACTGGCTGATTCCGCATCAGGCGAACATCCGCATCATGAGCGCGATCGCCAAACGGCTTGCGCTGCCTGAATCGAAGATGGTCGTGACGGTCGACCAGCACGGCAACACATCAGCCGCCTCGGTTCCGCTGGCGCTCGACGCCGCCGTGCGGGACGGTCGCATCCGGCGTGGCCATCACGTCTTGCTGCAGGGCGTTGGAGGCGGCTTCACATGGGGTTCAGTGCTGCTACGGTGGTGATGCCATGAAACTCGCATTTGTCTTTCCGGGCCAGGGATCGCAGTCGGTCGGCATGCTGTCGGGCTTCGACGATCCTGCGGTTGGCAAGGTACTCGATCGAGCCTCGGCGGCCCTCGGCCTGGACCTGCGTTCGCTCATCGCGAGCGGTCCTGCTGAAGATCTCAATCTGACCGTCAACACGCAGCCTGCGATGCTCGTCGCGGGCTTCGCCATCTACGAGGCCTGGCGGTCCGCCGGCGGCGCCCGCCCGGCGCTGGTGGCAGGGCATAGCCTGGGCGAGTACACGGCGCTTGCGGCGGCCGAAGCGATGTCGCTCGAAGACGCGGTGCGGCTGGTCCGGTTTCGCGCCTCGGCCATGCAGGAGGCCGTGCCGGTGGGCGTGGGCGCGATGGCCGCGATCATCGGCTTAGCGGATGAAGATGTGATCCGAGCCTGCGCGATAGCTGCGGAAGGGCAGGTTGTTGAGGCAGTCAATTTCAATGCGCCATCGCAGGTCGTCATCGCGGGACACAAAGAGGCAGTCGAACGCGCCTGCGCAGCCGCCAAGCAACTGGGCGCCAAGCGCGCACTGGTTTTGCCGGTCTCCGCACCGTTCCATTCGTCGCTGCTGCAGCCCGCTGCCGAGCGCCTCCGCGCGTACCTTGCCCAGGTGGCAATCAAGGCGCCCGCCATCCCGATGATCAACAATGTGGACGTGGCGATCGAAAGTGAACCGGCACGAATTGCCGATGCACTGGCGCGCCAGGCGGCGGGCCCGGTCCGATGGGTCGAGATCGTGCGTTCGCTTGCGAGCCAGGGCGTGACTCATGTCGTCGAATGCGGCCCGGGTCGTGTGCTGGCAGGACTCACTCGGCGCATCGCGCCAGAGCTCGAGAGCCTCGCGATCTTCGATCCCGAAAGTCTCAAGGAAGCACTGGCGGCCACCGCTGCCTGAGGAGGCCGAACCATGAATGTCTTTCAGCCCGACTGCCTGGCCGATGAGGTGGCGCTGGTGACCGGCGCCTCGCGCGGTATCGGCCGTGCCATCGCCGAGCAGCTCGCCCGCGCGGGCGCCGTCGTCATCGGCACCGCGACCTCCGACACCGGCGCGCAGGGCATCTCGACGCGGCTTGCCGAGCTTGGCGTGCGCGGCCGTGGCGTCGTGTTCGACGTGCGCGATGCTGCGGCAGCCGAGGTCCTCGTGGAGGGCGTCAGCAAGGAATTTGGCAAGCTGTCCGTGCTCGTCAACAACGCGGGCATAACACGCGACACGCTGGCACTGCGGATGAAGGACGACGACTGGGCAGCGGTGCTGGACACCAATCTCTCCGGTGTCTTTCGCCTGTCGCGCGCCGTAATGCGCGGCATGATGAAAGCGAAGCACGGCCGCATCATCAACATCACTTCGGTCGTCGGCGCGTCCGGCAACGCGGGGCAGGCCAACTATGCGGCGGCCAAGGCCGGGGTCGTCGGCATGACCAAGGCGCTCGCGCGCGAGGTCGGCAGCCGCGGCATCACCGTGAACTGCGTGGCGCCGGGTTTCATAGACACGGACATGACGCGCTCGCTCAGCGAGCAACAGACCCAGGCGCTGCTCACGCAGATTCCGCTGGGGCGTCTCGGGCAGGCGGAGGACATCGGTGCGGCCGTTGTGTTTCTCGCCTCGAGGGCGGCCGCTTATGTCACCGGAGCCACGCTGCATGTCAACGGCGGTATGTACATGACCTGAATCGGGCGCCCGTACGGCAGGAACGTAGGGGGCCTCTGTTAGAATCCGCGCGATTTTTTTCGCCGGCCGACAAGATGGCGATGCGCACCGGCAGCAATGCAACCGCGGTTCGCGGCGCGTCGCCGACACACATGGGGCAGGAGGAGTAAATGGAAAACATCGAACAACGCGTCAAGAAGATCGTCGCCGAGCAGCTTGGCGTGAACGAGGCGGACATCAAGAACGAGTCGGCCTTCGTCGAGGACCTCGGCGCCGATTCTCTCGACACTGTCGAGCTGGTGATGGCCCTCGAAGATGAGTTCGAGTGCGAGATCCCGGACGAAGAGGCCGAGAAGATCCGTACAGTCCAGCAGGCGGTCGACTACATCAACAGCCACCTGAAGAAGGCCTGACGCGTCCCGCGTCTGCCGCAGCACAGAGGCTTGATGTCAGGCAAGCGCCGCGTTGTTGTCACCGGACTCGGGGTCGTCAGCCCGGTCGGCAACGACGTCCCCAGCGCTTGGTCCGCCTTACTTGCCGGTCGTTCGGGCGTCGGCCCGATCACGCGCTTCGACGCTTCCGCGCTGCATTGCCGGATCGCTGGTGAGGTCAAGGGCTTCGACGTCACGAGCGTGATGTCCGCCAAGGAAGCCCGACGCCTGGATACATTCATCCACTACGGCGTTGCTGCTGCGACCGAGGCGCTCCGTGACTGCGGTCTCGAGGTCACCGACGCCAACCGGGACCGCATCGGCTGCGTCATCGGCTCCGGCATCGGCGGCCTGCCGATGATCGAGGAGAACCACTCCGAGCTGCTGAATCGCGGGCCGAGGCGGGTGTCGCCGTTTTTTGTGCCGGGATCGATCATCAACATGATCGGCGGCACGCTTTCGATCATGTACGGACTGCGCGGTCCGAATCTCGCGATCGTCACGGCCTGCACGACCGGACTGCATTCGATCGGCGACGCCGGACGAATGATCGAGTACGGCGATGCCGACGTCATGCTGGCCGGCGGCGCGGAGTCGACGATCTGCCCGCTGGGCCTCGGAGGCTTCGACACGATGAAGGCCGTGTCGACCCGCAACGACGATCCGGCGACGGCGAGCCGCCCGTTCGACAAGGACCGCGACGGCTTCGTACTCGGTGAAGGCGCGGGAATCGTCGTCCTCGAGGAATACGAGCACGCGCGGCGCCGCGGCGCCCGCATCTACTGCGAACTGGCAGGCTTCGGCATGAGCGCTGACGCCTATCACATGACCGCGCCGAACATGGACGGTCCGCGGCGCTGCATGCAGGTGGCACTGCGCAATGCCGGAATCAACGCCGACGAGGTCGACTATCTCAACGCGCACGGCACGTCCACACCGCTGGGCGATATCAACGAGACCAAGGCGATCAGGGCGGCCCTGGGTGAACATGCCGGCAGAATCGTCGTCAATTCGACCAAGTCGATGACAGGGCACCTGCTGGGCGGCGCGGGAGGGATCGAATCCGTATTCACGGCCCTGGCGCTGCACCACCAGGTGTCACCACCGACGATGAACATCTTCAACCAGGACCCGGAGTGCGACCTTGATTACTGCGCCAATTCGGCGCGCGAAATGAAGATCGACGTCGCGCTGAAGAATTCGTTTGGCTTCGGCGGGACAAACGGCACCCTGGTCTTCAAGCGGGTCTGAGTGCTGCTCGGCTGGGTGGCCCTGCAGCCTTCGATGCGGGAGCGAAGGTGGTTGCTTCTGGCGACCGCAGGTTGCGCGCTGATTGCGGCGCTGCTGACCGTGGCGGCCTTGGCACTGGATCCACGCCATCCTCTGAGGGTGTGGACCGCCGCAGTGTTGGCCTTGGCGGCGGCCCTATGGGGTGCACGGCAGCTCCGTGCCCAGCAGGCCGTCGCCGCCGAGATCAGACTCCGGGACGGCGATATTTGGTTGCGGACGAAGGTAGCGGACCTCGAAACGCGGGAAGAGCGGGCGCGTTGTGTCTTTGCGGCACCATGGTTGATAACCTTCCGTTTCGGCTCCAACTACTTCCGGGTTTGGCCTGACTCCCTCCCACCTGCCGCATTCCGTCAAGTTCACGCCTGTGCGCGGTGGGAGAGGGCCGCCACAACTGATGCACTGGGAACCAACGCCGCCGACGCTCGCCAGGATGAGACCGATCGCTGACTTCGAAACCCGCACTGGACGCGCAGCGCCTTTGCAAAGAGGCGGGCCGGACTGCCGCCGGGGCGCCGGACGTGTCTGATCGGGATATTGACCAGCAACTGGTCGAGCGCGTGCAGCGTGGCGACAAGGCGGCGTTTGATCTCCTGGTGTCCAAGTACCAGCGCAAGATCTTTCGCCTGCTCTCCCGGCTGATCCGCGACGCGGCCGAAGTCGAGGATGTCGCCCAGGAAGCGTTCATCAAGGCCTACCGGGCGCTGCCCAACTTCCGTGGAGAAAGCGCCTTTTACACCTGGCTTTATCGCATCGCCATTAATACAGCCAAGAATCACCTCGTTTCCCAGGGCCGGCGGGCGCCGACCTCGACCGAAACGGAAATCGAGGATGCGGAAACTTTTGACGACGGCGAGCACCTAAGGGATCTGAACACGCCGGAAGCGATGCTGCTGTCCAGGCAGGTGGCCGACGCCGTCAACCGGGCGGTCGAACGGTTGCCGGAGGACTTGCGGACCGCCGTCGTGCTGCGCGAGCTTGAGGGGCTCAGCTATGAAGAGATCGCCGAGACCATGAACTGTCCGATCGGGACCGTTCGTTCCCGCATATTCCGTGCGCGCGAGGCGATCGCCGAGGAGCTGCGCCCGGTACTCAGTACGTCGAAAGACAAGCGGTGGTAGGGTAGGACCATGGAAAAATCAGCGATGAGCAGTAATGTGCATCCCGAGTGGGAGAGGCTGTCGAGCCTCGTAGACGGCGAACTCGATCCGGGCACTGCGGATTCCCTGCTGACGGCACTGTGCCGTGACACGGAACTGCGCAACGAATGGGTCACGCTGCACATCGTGGGGGATGCGCTGCGCTCAAGCGAGGTCGCCGCGGTGCACGCCCCGGACTTTTGCGCACGTGTATCTGCCGCGCTCGCCCTCGAACCCACCGTGCTGGCGCCAAACGTCAGCGCCGTCCGTCGGTCGCGACCGTTGCGCCGCTACCTGGCGCCCGGTCTCGCCGTTGCGGCGTCAGCGGCGGTGATCACTTTCGTGGCGGTGCCGCTGCTGCAGTCGCCCTCCGGGGTCGCCCCCACCCAGCAGCTAGCCGTGACGGCGGCCCCCGCTGCGGTCCCGGCGCCGGCGCCTGAAGTGAACCGGCGTGCCGCGGCCACAGTGGCCAAGGCTCGATCCCTCGATGTTTATCTGGCCGCCCATCGCGAGCTCGCTGCGGGCGTGGCGCTGCCACGGGCGACTCCCTACCTGCGCACACCGGGTGACGCCCCGGAAGGTCGCTGATGGGAGCGTACCGACCCGCTGCGCGGGCCGTCGAAACCTTGGGTCGTTGGCTTCCTTTGCTGGTCATGACGGCGGTCGCCACTGCCGCCGGTTCGGCAGCACTGGCGCAGGACCGCCCGCGGCCGGACGCAGCTGCACAGTCGCGGACACCGCTGCAGTGGGTGCAGGCCATCCAGCAGGCCGCGGTCCGCGTCAATTACAGCGGCACGGTCGTGTACCAGGCCGGCGGCGACATGCGCAGCTCGCGCATCACCCACGTGTACGACGGCAAGCGCTCGCAGGAACGTGTCCAGACCCTCGATGGCAAGCCGCGCGAGTATCTTCGCACGCGCACCGACAGCAACGACGAAGTGCACTGCCTGATTCCCGAGTCGCGTCGCATCATCATCGAGCACCGCGCCGTCGAGGACCCGTTTCCCGGGCTGATCGGCGCGCCGGCGGCCGACATACTGAAGCTCTATCAGGTCGAGGTGGGCGGCATGGAACGGGTGGCCGGCAGCGAATGCCAGGTGCTCACGCTCGTTCCCAGGGACGCGCTTAGATACGGGTATCAGCTTTGTGTCGAGCCGGCGAGCGGTCTGCTGCTGAAATCGCAAATGGTCAACGACCAGTTGGAAGTGCTGGAACAGGTGGCCTTTACTGACGTGCGCATCGGCGAACGTATCGACCGGGCGCGTCTGAAGCCGGCCTGGTCGACGCAGGGCTGGTCGGTGGAACGCAGCGACCTCCGCCGCGTCGACCTGGCCAAGGCTGGCTGGGTGGTACCCGCGCCGGAGGGTTTCCGCCGGACGAAGGAAGTCACCCGCCGCATGGGGACGAGGGACGCCATGCAGGTCGTCTTCAGCGACGGGCTGGCGACCGTTTCGGTGTTCATCGAACCGGGTGCCGAATCGACACCTCTGACCGAGGGTGTACAGATGATGGGACCCACAGCAGCGTATTCCCGCCGTGTCGGCGGCGCGCTGGTGACGGTCGTCGGTGAAGTTCCGCCCGCCGCGGTTCGGGGCGTGGCAGGTTCCGTAGAGTTCAATGGCCCGCGCTGACGGGCGTCTTTCGGGAAACCAAGGATCATGGGAATGATGAAAAGATTAGCTGCAGCCTTGTTCGCGCCGTTGCTGGTGGTGGCCGTTCCGTTGCTGGCGCCCAGCGCGCAGGCGCAGACCGCGCAGACGCTGCCCGATTTCGCCGATCTTGCTGACCGGGCGGGTCCGGCGGTCGTCAACATCCGGACCACGGCGCGCGTATCCACCGGCGCCAGCGCACTGCCGTTCCCGGACATCGATGAAAACGATCCGATGTTCGAGTTCTTCCGCCGCTTTTTTCCCAATCCTCCACAGCAGGGCCCGCGGCAGGGACCGGGACCGGGCCAGGGTCCGGGACCACGGCGCGACGTCCCGCGCGGGCTGGGCTCGGGCTTCATACTGTCCGCCGACGGATACGTGCTGACGAACGCGCATGTGGTCGAGGGCGCGGACGACATCACCGTGACCCTGACCGACAAGCGCGAGTTCAAGGGCAAGGTCATCGGCGCCGACCGTCGCACCGATGTTGCCCTCGTGAAGATCGAAGCCGCCGGCCTGCCCACCGTCAAGGTGGGTGATCCCAACCGGCTGCGGGTCGGTGAATGGGTGCTCGCGATCGGTTCGCCGTTCGGCCTCGAGAACACCGTGACGGCCGGCATCGTCAGCGCGAAGGCACGCGACACGGGAGAGTTCCTGCCTTTCATCCAGACCGACGTTGCGGTCAACCCGGGCAACTCGGGCGGGCCGCTGATCAACATGCGCGGCGAGGTCGTCGGCATCAACTCGCAGATCTTCACCACCTCCGGTGGCTACAACGGCATCTCGTTCGCCATTCCGATCGACGAGGCGATGAGCGTCCAGCAGCAGCTGCGCTCGTCCGGGCGCGTCATTCGTGGCCGCATCGGAGTCGGCATCGAGGGCGTGTCCAAGGAAGTGGCCGAGGCCATCGGTCTGGGCGCCCCGCGCGGTGCCCTGGTCAACTCGGTCGAGAAGGACGGTCCGGCGGCGAAAGCCGGACTCGAAGCCGGCGACGTCATCCTGAAGTTCGACGGCCGCCCCATCGAGCGTTCGAGCGACCTGCCGCGCATCGTCGGCGGCACCAAGCCAGGCACGAATTCGACTCTCAGCGTGTATCGCAAGGGCGCTCAGCGCGACCTCAAGGTACTGGTCGGCGAAATGCCGCAGGACCGCCCGCGCAGCGCGCGGGCCGCCGAGCCCGCCAAGCCGGCTGTTCCGGCCAACGCGCTCGGCCTGGGCGTATCCGACGTTGCGCCCGACAAGCTGAAGGAACTGGGCGTGAAGGGCGCGGTGCAGGTGGACTCCGTCGACGGACTCGCCGCCAGCGCCGGACTCCGCGCCGGCGACATCATCACCCAGCTCAACAGCAGCGAGGTCGGCAACGCAAAGCAGTTCAACGAGGCCGTGGCGAAGCTGGACCCGAAGAAGGACGTCGCGGTGCTGGTTCGCCGCGGCGAGGCTTCACGGTTCATCATCATTCGCCGCTGAGCCGGCGAGTTCGCGCGCCGCGGTAAACTCCGCGGCTGTACCGGGAGTGGGGGTGCGCCTAGCGGTCACCCCCTTTTCTTTGTCCAGCCGCGCGGAGCCCCCGCCGCTGACGCCAAGATCTTTACCGCTGGCACCCCAGGCCGACCGGTTCGGCGCACGACGCATGCAGCATATCCGCAACTTTTCCATCATCGCGCACATCGACCACGGCAAGTCGACGCTCGCGGATCGCCTGATCCAGCGCTGCGGCGGCCTGTCCGA
>DAOMFI010000009.1:0-23492 GCA_035429725.1 Burkholderiaceae bacterium
TGCGACTGCAGCGCATCGTTCTTGATGACACCGCCGAACTTCGGATCGGGGGGTGGCAATTGCCGGTTGCTGATCGTCGACGTCGCCGAAGGCGACCCCAGCGTGCCCGTGACCTGCTGAGCGGCCGCGTCCACGACCGGAAGGGACAAAGATGCAACCGCCAGCGCCGAAAGCGCGGCTCGAATTCGCGTCATACATCCTCCCTGCCCTCAGGTAGCGGCAGATATGCCTGCACAAAAAAGGGGGTCTTGGCGCCCCAACGGGGTGCGCGCCGCTGCTGATGACACGCTGAAGCAGGGCGGCGTTGCTCTGCCGCCACTCTATCGCCGGAAAGATGCAATGCGATTGACACTTCCGGCCAAACTGCAATCATCTCGCTCTTTCTTCCTCCGCCGTGTCTTCATGTCGCCGCGCGATGCCAATCCCGGAAGGCGATTCCGCCTTCCGCCGCGAAGATCTGACGCAAGGCTCGACACGTTCGGCGACATCGGGCTAGGACCGGTCAGTCCGATTCCAGAGACGCTGCGCCGGCACGGCATCGATCCGGCGCCGCTGCTGCAGCAGGTCGGACTCGACCTTCAGGCGTTCGAGGATCCCGCGCACCGTGCGCCGCTCAGATCTGTCACTCGGCTGCTTGAAGCCTGCGTCAAGGCGACTGGAAAGCCCCACTTCGGACTGCTGGTCGGCGAGCAATTCGAGTTGCCGATGCTGGGCGTGCTCGGCTACATGATGAAGAACGAGGCCTCGGTACGCGCCGCACTGCGCCGGCTCGTCTTCAATCTGCGCCTGCACGATCGCGCGGCCGTTGTCGCGTTGGAGAACCTCGGCGAACGGATCGTCGGCGTGTCGTACGCGGTCTGCACTTCGGGCGTTCCGGCGGTCTGGCTGGCAGACGACACGTCTCTGACGATCGGCTGGCGCATGATGAAGTCGTTGTGCGGGGACAACTGGCGTCCGGTCGAGGTGCGCCTCGCGCACGCACGGCCGATGGACCCGCGGCCGTACCGCGACCTCTTTGGCGTTCCGGTGCGTTTCGATGTGCCGCTGACGATGCTGGTGTTCGAGAAGCGCTGGCTGGATGTCCCGGTCGTCGGCGCGGACCCGATGCTGCTTTCGGTCCTGGACACCTTGGCAGCGGCGACACCCGGTCTGCCAGCGCGGCTCAGCGACCAGGTGCGGCGCCTGCTGCGCAATGGTGTGCTGAGCGGCCGCGACGACGCCGCCAGCGTGGCGGATCTGTTCTCGATAAGCGAGCGAACGTTGCGGCGACGGCTCGCCGATGAAGGCTCGACCTTCCACGCGCTGGTCGCCGAGTCGCGGCTCGTCGTCGCACTGCAGTTGCTGGAGTCGACCCGCATGCCGGTTAGCGAGATCGCGGCCTCGCTTCGCTACGGCGACGTCACGGCGTTCTCGCGCGCCTTCCGCAAATGGACCGGCATGCCGCCAGGTGCTTGGCGCCAGTCCGCCCCGGCAGGCGGCTGATCGGCCCGACAGCAGCGACTTTTCCGGCCAGCTTTACTCGCAGCTAACATGCGTCGCCGTCAAGGTCACCGCGCAGGCGCACCATGTTCCCCATCAGCATCGGCCTGATCGTCTTCATCTGCACCTTCGGCGGCGCAGTGGCCGGCATGCGCCTGCGCTTGGCGCTGCCCGACGAACACCTGGAGGACCGGTCGAAGTCGACGATCAACGCGTCGATCGGCCTGGTTGCGACGATGACGGCACTTGTACTTGGCCTGGTCACCGCTTCGGCGAAGAGTTCGTACGACAGCGTCGACAGCGGCGTTAAGCACACGGCCTCGCAGATCGTCATCCTCGACCGCACGCTCGCCCGCCTCGGCCCGGAAACGCGCGACATCCGGGTCCGGCTGAAGGAACTGGTTGCCGCACGCGTCGACGCGATCTGGCCCGAAGACTCGCCAAGCGCGCCGGGCAAGCCGATCGTTGCGAACGACCCTGCCTTTCCCGAACACATCGCGAACGACATCCGGACACTGGCCGTCACGAACGACGTCCAGCGCGCGCTGCAGGCGCGCGCCGTCGACCTCGTCGAGCAGATCCTCGACACCCGATGGATTGTCCTGACATCCACGGATACGCCCGTGCCGACGGCGTTCATCGTCATCATGATGTTCTGGCTTTCGGTGACGTTCGCCAGCTTTGGCCTGTTTGCACCGCGCAACCGCGTCGTGATTGCCGCGCTTTTCGTGTCGGCGATGTCCGTGTCCTGCGCAATCCTTCTCGTGCTCGAGCTGGGGTCGCCGTTCGACGGCATTGTCAAGGTGTCGGGCGAACCGATGCGTCACGCCCTCTCACTGCTGAACCGCTAGTTCGGCAGCGATCGCTCGATCGGACCCTACTGCAGCAAGCCTCCCGGCGGGGAACGCGGTCGGTCCGGTGGCAGCTGCGCGATCATGCAGTCGATCGACCGGTTGGTCCTTGCGTCCGATGACAGGAACTGGCCCTGCACGGCGGTGCGGAAATCGGCCGGGGTGATGCGGTTGTAGTACAGCCGCGATGCAGAATCGAGCAGCGAAGTGAACTGCGACTCGTACGGCCCGGCCGACGAGACGTCGAAGGTCGGCAGGTTCATCGAGCCGAACCACAGCGGCTGGCATTGCCGCTGAACGGTGTCGAGATACTCGTTGAAGCCGGTCGCCTTAACGTTGCGCCACGCGTCCGGTGCACAGGCGGCGACTGACAGCATCAACGCGGTGGCGGCAACGACGCGCAGGAATCCTTGCATTGACTTCCTCCGATGGCTCGCGAATCGGTCACTGTAGCCGTCGCGGCGCGCGGCGACCTTGGCAATTTCGGCCACTGCCCGCGACGTGACTCAGTGCGCGGCCTTCTCACCCCAAAGCTGCTTTAGTCGTGCGTCGCGGCCGCAGTTCTTCCGATAGAAAGCGTAGCGGATCGGATTCTTCGTGTAGTAGTCCTGGTGGTACTCCTCGGCCGGATAGAACGTGCCCGCCATCACGATCTCGGTGACGATCGGCTGCGCAAACGGCTTCGTCCTCTCCAGCGCCGCCTTCGACGCCTGCGCGGCCTTCAGCTGCGCGTCATTCATGGGGTAGATGCCGCTGCGGTATTGCGAGCCGACATCGCAGAACTGCTGGTCCTTCACCGTCGGATCGATCGTCGGCCAGAATTTTTCAAGCAGCTGCGCATAACTGACGCGCGCCGGATCGAACTCCACCTTCACCGCCTCGGTATGGCCGGTCCAACCGGCCGAAACTTCCGAGTACGTCGGATTCGCCTTGCGTCCTCCGATGTAGCCGGACGTGGTCGCCAGCACACCAGGGAGCTTGTCGAAGTCCGCCTCGACGCACCAGAAACAGCCGCCAGCAAAAATGGCGGTTTCCGTCTTTGCCGCGGCTGTCGACTGCGCCCATGCCGCCGGCAGCGCCGTCATGGCGACCACCATCCAGAGCAATCGTCTAACCATCAGGCCGCCTCGGGTTCGAATTTCAGGCACACGCCATTGTTGCAGTAGCGCTTGCCGGTCGGCCTCGGTCCATCGTTGAACACATGGCCATGATGCCCGCCGCAGCGCGCGCAGTGGTACTCGGTGCGCGGCAACAGCAGCTTGTAGTCGGTGCGAAAGCCGAACGCACCGGGCAGCGTCTCGAAGAAGCTGGGCCAGCCGGTGCCGCTGTCGAACTTCATGCTGCTCGCGAACAGCGGCAGGTCGCAGGCGACGCATTTGTAGGTGCCTCGCCGCTTCTCGCCGTTGAGGGGGCTCGAGAACGGCGCCTCGGTTCCCTCCTGGCGCAGAACGCGAAACTGCTCGGGCGTGAGTCGCCTGCGCCACTCGTCGTCGGTCAGTCGCAGCGCGTCGCTGCGCACCGCTGGCGGCGCGTCCGCAGCGGAAGCATTACCGGCGCCCAGTCCACCGAGGGCGAGCCACGAGAGCAGGTTGCGGCGAGACATCAAGGCAGGCTCCTTTCCTTTCTCCGCAACTCTGGCGGAGCGAGTCCACGGCAGTGCCTCATTGGTCGCCCGGCATCAGAATTTCTTACCACCCCGTCGGTCAGGCCGCCACTTCCCATGACGTCATCGGGGTCGGCATTACTGCGACCCGCGAAGTTCCGCCGACGGCCCGCTGCTTGCAGCAGCCAAGCGTCCTTCCCGGTGAAACACGGCGGACCTGCATGGATTGGCGATCGCGCCCGTTAGCTAGGCCCAACCTTAATGGACCGCGACCGGGCGGAGTCGTTCCAGCGTCGGGATCAAGCGGAGCTGCGCACCGCGCAGTTCCGCCGGCTCGAGCCGTTGCTGCGAGATCAGCCCGGTGCCAACGCAGATTCGCGTGCAGGCTCCGACGGCGAAAGGTTCTGGATCCGCGCGAAGAGCTGCCGGAACTCCTCATCGGTTTCAGCGCTGAAGCGCGGATCGCCGTTCGCGGCAAAGGCGCGATAGATCTCATCCCAGTCGGCGGCGGTCAGGTACTCCCGCGCCGCCGGAATGACTACTCCGGCCTCGAAGCTCATGTGCCGCTGCTGGGCCGCGGCAAAGCGCCGGACCGCCGCCACGAACTGCTCGTGCCCGTATTCGGGGTCGGCTTCGTAGCTTGCAATGCTCTTGTCGAGTTCGTCGACCAGACGGGCGCCTTCGCGATGCTGGCGCTGCAGGTCGTCGAGCAGATCGTCGAAGTCCGACGTGCGTTCGCGCAGCCGCTTGAAGAGAAAGTCCTCTTCCTTCGGGTGATGCAGCTTCTCGGGGAACTCGCGGATGTAGGAGAGCATCGACTTCAGCAGCTCGAAACGGGGCGCCTCGCCCGTGGCGCGCACTTCATGCGCCAGCAACTCGAGCCCATGCACGACGGCGGCCAGCGAACGATGTTCGTCGCGCAGGACCGCGACGGCGGGAATCAATTCGGATGCAGGCGCATTGCTCTCGACTGCCGCGACCAGCACCGGGATGGTCGCCTGCTGCAGCACTTTCTGGGTCTGCGATCCGAGCATCAGTCCCTTTAGACCACGACGCCCGTGCGAGGCCATGAATATCAGGTCACAGCCGCGCGATTCGGCCGCCAGCAGGATCGCCTCGTGAGGACGGTCGGCCGTCACTTCCATGACATCGTGCTCGACTCCGCATTCCCGCGCGGCGACGGCGGCCTTGGCCAGGATGGCTCGCGCCTCCCCGGCGATCTGCTCGTTGTAGGCGCCAGGCCACATGACACGCTCGAGTGCCGCCACGCTGGTCGCGCCGTAATCCTCTTTCGCATGAAAGAACGTGACCTTGGCACCAATGGACTTCGCGAACAGCACGGCCTGCCGTACGACTTCCGTGGACAACAGGGAATCGTCAATGGGAACGAGAAGGTGGCGATACATGGTGACCCTCCTTGATTGCCGCCTACAGGCTGCTACAAGTGATATGCCGCCGTCCCCGCGCCGATCAAGAAAAATTAGAAGGGTTCGTCGCCTTTGCTGCCTCAACTTGCCGCCCCGCTGCCCGACGGGAAGCGCACCGCGGCGCCCCGCCAGAGGGGGCGTTGGCCGCGCGCGGTCACGGGCGGCCGGTCGGTCGCCTCGGTGTCCCGCTGCTCCCATGCCCTATAGTCAGCGTTGTTCCGGCACAACCTCGATCACAAAGACTGATGGGTCTCATCAAGCAGACTTGCACCGCGTTGCAGAACATGGCGCTCGCAACACTGCTGGCGCTCGCCCTCGCCGGGACGGCCTCGACCTCGACCGCGCAGACCCTCCGCTACGCGAGCGCGTTCGATCCCAACTCCCTCGACCCGCATGCGCTCGCACTGCTGTACCAGTCGCGCGTGGTGACACAGATCTATGAAAGCCTGGTCAACCGCGATCGCAACTTTCAGCTTGAGCCGGCGCTTGCGCTGTCGTGGCAGGCGATCGATGCCAGGACCTGGCGCTTCAAGCTGCGGCCGAACGTCAAGTTTCACGATGGAACACCGCTGACCGCTGACGACGTCGTGTTCTCGGTCGAGCGGGCCATGGCCAAGACATCGCAGCGCGCGTTCCAGATGCGTGGCGTGACCGGCGCGCGCAAGGTCGATGCACTGACCGTCGATATCCAGACGGAGGCGCCCGACGCGGTGCTGCCGCAAAAGACATGGCTGATCGCCATCATGAGCCGCGCCTGGGCGGAGAAACACGGAGTCCAGCTGCCGCAGGACTACAACGCCAAGCAGGAAACCCACGCCGTGCGCAATGCCAACGGCACCGGGCCGTTCCGGCTGAAGAGCTACGACCCGGATCAGCGCACCGTGCTGGTCCGCAATCCGGACTGGTGGGGCTGGGCGGGCAAGGACCTCGGCAACGTTCAGGAAGCCCAGTATGTCGTCATCCAGGCGGACGCGACGCGGCTGGCGGCGCTCGCCTCGGGCCAGGTCGACTTCGTGATCGATCCGCCGTTCCAGGACATCGCACGGCTGAAGCAGGACAGGTCGGTGAAGCTGACCGAGACGACCGACATCGGCACGCAGTACCTCGGCTTCGACCAGAGCCGCAGCGAACTCCAGTTTGGCACGGCGCGCGGCAATCCGTTCAAGGACGTGCGAGTGCGCCGCGCGATCGCGCAGGCGATCGACATCAACCTGATCATCAACAAGGTTCTTCGCGGCCAGGCGGTGCCGGCGGGATCCCACCTGTCGAAGCTGGTTGATGGCCATGTGCCGGAACTCGAAAAGCGCCCGCCATTCGACCCGGCGGCGGCACGGTCGCTGCTGAAGCAGGCGGGCTATCCCGACGGCTTCGCGGTGACACTCGACTGCGTCAACGTGACCTACCGCGCCGCGGTGTGCCAGGCGATCGCGGCAATGCTCGCGCAGGTGAACATCAAGGTGACCTTCCAGCCGTATCCGGGCGCGACCTTCTTTCCGAAGCTGACGCAGGCCAACACCAGCATGTTCGAGTTCGGCTGGTCACCGGCGGTCGACCCGTGGGCCTCGCTGAATTCGATCGTGCGCAGCCATGACGGCGCCGGCAGCGGCCAGTTCAACGGCGGTCGGTATTCAAACGCGAAGCTCGATGCACTGATTGACGGCCTCCGCGTCGAGCCCGATCTCGCCGTCCGGCGGCGCATGACGGGCGATGCACTGCGATTGATGCACGAGGACCTGCCGCTGATTCCGCTGTATCGCCGCACGCTGACCTGGGTCATGCGGCCGAACATCGACGCCACGATGTGGCCCAACGACTCGCTCGAACTGCGCTGGGTGCGCATCGACGGAATTTCAAAGGCGCCCTGACACCATGTCGATATCACGCTTCTCCTTCCCGACGACAATCCACTTCGGCCCCGGCGCGCGCAAGCTGGTCGGCGTGCACCTGCGTGAGCTGGGACTGCGTCGTCCGTTGGTCGTGACCGACCGTGGCCTGGCTACGTTGCCGGTGCTCTCCGAATTCCTGCACCACCTGCACACCGGGCTGGACGCCGGCGTGTACTCGGGCGTGCACGGCAATCCAACCGCATCTCAGGTGACGCAGGGCGTGGCGGCGTTCAAGGCGCACCGCGCGGACTGCGTCATCGGCTTCGGCGGCGGCGCCGCACTTGACGTCGCCAAGGTCGTGGCGGCGATGGCGGTGCACGAGGGCGATGTCATCGAGTACGCGTGGGATCACCCGCAGGTGCGGCCGCTGGTGAATCCACTGCCGCCCTTTTTCGCGCTGCCGACCACCAGCGGCACTGGCTCCGAGGTCGGCCGCTCGAGCGTGGTCAGCGAGGACGACACCCATGTGAAGCGCGTCGTCTTCTCGCCCAAACTGCTCGCGCGCGAGGTCTTTGCCGACCCTGAGCTCACGCTCGGACTGCCGCCCGCCGTCACCGCGGCCACCGGCATGGATGCGCTGACGCACAACGTCGAGAGCTATCTGTCGCCTGCCTACCACCCGCTTTGCGACGGCGTCGCGCTCGAAGGCGTGCGCATCGCGGCGCGCGCGCTGCCGGTGGCGGTGCGCGACGGCCGCAATCTGCAGGCGCGCGCCGACATGATGATGGCCTCGATGATGGGCGCGATTGCATTCCAGAAGGATCTCGGTGCGGTGCACTCCTGCGCGCATGCGCTGGGCGCCGTGTGCGACCTGCACCACGGGCTCGCCAATGCGCTGATGCTCGAGCCGGTGATGCGCTTCAACGCCGAAGCGGTGCCGGCGAAGTTCGCTGAGCTGGCGCACGTCGTCGGGCTCGCCAGCGGCGCGGACTTCGTTCCATGGCTGACGCAGCTCAAGCGCGAGATCGGCATCACGCCCTCGCTCACCGCGGCCGGCGTGAAGCGCGAACAGTTTCCGCGGCTGGTCGAACTCGCGTTCCGCGACACCTGCCACCAGACCAATCCGCGTCCATGCACCACCGCGGACTTCCAACGCTTCTTCGAAGAGGTATATGGATGAGCCATCGACCGGGCCGCCGCCGGTCGGGTCTGCGACTGCTGGTCGGAACGGCGCGCCGCGCCAAGGAAGCGCCGTGACCTCTCGGCCGAAAATCGGAATCTCGGCATGCTTCTTCCACGCCGATCCGGCGCGCCCGATATTCACCGGCAAGACTCTGCAGTATGTGGAGCAGTCGATCGTGCACTGGGTGCAGTCTTCCGGCGCGCTGGCGGTGGTGATCCCGTCTCCCGAAGGGCCGACGCAGCGCGGTGACGTGACGCTCGCGGATTACGCGGAATTGCTGGACGGACTGGTGCTCGAGGGCGGCGCCGACATGTGGCCCGGCAGCTACGGTGAGGAGCCGCTGCGGCCGGAGTGGACCGGCGACCGCGTCCGTGACCAGTACGAGATTGCCCTTCTGCGCGCCTTCGTCGATGCCGGCAAGCCGGTGCTCGGCGTGTGTCGCGGCCTGCAGGTGATCAATGTCGCCTTTGGCGGAACGCTGTACCAGGATATCGCCACGCAGCTTCCCGGCGCGATCGAGCACCGCAACGCCAGGCTGTATGACCAGAACTTCCACACGATCGAAGTCGTGCCCGGAACCCGACTCGCCGAGCTGTACCCGCATCCGGGTTTCAAGGCGCCGGACCGCCCCTCGCCCCACTACGTGGTCAACAGCGTGCACCATCAGGGCATCAAGGAACTCGCGCCCTACTTCGAGATCGAGGCGCGCTGCCCGAATGACGGCGTGATCGAGGCGATTCGTTACGACACTGCCCGCGGCCCGGTGAAGTCGTATGTCGCCGCCGTCCAGTGGCACCCCGAGTTTCACGACTGGACGAACGCCGCGATCCTGGCCGGCGAACCCCTGCTTTCCGACTTCCTGGCTGCGGCATGCACCGCCCGCAACGCAACCTGACTTCCATGCTGACCGTCACCAATCCCGCGAACGGCCGCGTCATTGCCGAACTGGCCGAACACACACCCGAAGCCGTCGCTTCCGCGTACCACGCCGCCCGAGCCGCACAGCCCGAGTGGGCGGCACAGCCGCTCTCCGTCCGGCTGGAGGCGATACGCCGCTTTCGGGCCGAACTGCTACGGGAGCTTGAGCGGCTGGCCGCGATACTCACCTCGGAAGTCGGCAAGCCGATCCGCCAGTCGCGCAACGAACTGAACGGCCTGCTCGGGCGCATCGACTTCTTCCTCGCCGAGTCCGAGCGCACGCTTGCGCCGCGCCAGGTCTTCGACGAAGGCGGCATGCGTGAGCTGATCACGCACGAGCCGCTCGGCGTCATCGCCAACATCTCGGCGTGGAACTATCCGTATTTCGTCGGAGCGAACGTGTTCGTTCCGGCGCTGATCACCGGCAATGCGGTCCTCTACAAGCCTTCGGAGTACGCCACGCTGACGGGACTCGAGATCGGCCAGCTGCTGCACATTTCCGGCGTGCCGCAGGATGCATTCAAGGTGCTGGTCGGCAGCGGAGCGGTGGGCTCCGCGCTGCTGGTGCAGCCCGTCGACGGCGTGTTCTTCACGGGCTCTCACGCGACCGGCGCAAAAATTGCGCAGACCATCGGCCCGCGCATGATCAAGCTGCAACTGGAGCTTGGCGGCAAGGATCCAACCTACGTCTGCGAAGACGTCGATGTTCCCGCCGCTGCCGCCTCGCTCGCCGATGGCGCGATGTACAACACGGGCCAGAGCTGCTGCTCAGTCGAGCGCATCTACGTGCACGCGAAGATTCACGACGCCTTCGTCGAGGCCTTCGTCAGGGAGGTGAGCGGCTTCACGATCAGCGAGCCGACCGACGAGGCGGCCTACATCGGTCCGCTGACGCGCGCACCCCAGCTCGACGTGCTGGAGCGTCAGGTGGCCGACGCACTCGCCAAGGGCGCAAAGCTGCTGGTCGGCGGGCACCGCCTGCCCGGGCCGGGCAACTGGTTCGAGCCGACGGTGTTCAGCGAGGTCGATCACTCGATGGACCTGATGCGCGAGGAAAGCTTCGGCCCGATCATCGGAATCCAGAAGGTGGCGGACGACGACGAAGCGGTGCGGCTGATGAACCACAGCGAGTACGGCCTGACGGCAGGCGTCTACACGAAGGACGAGGCGCGCGCCCGGCGCATCCTCGCGCAGGTGCACGCTGGCTCGGTCTACTGGAACTGCTGCGACCGCGTGAGCCCGCGACTGCCCTGGAGCGGCGTCGGGCACTCGGGCGTCGGACTCACCCTGTCCACCTATGGCATCGAGACCTTCACGCGGCCGAAGGCGTGGCATATGAAATTGGCGTGATGGATGTACGCGACGCTGCGCGTCGCACGTGCATTCATCACGGCACGGCCGCGCAGCGGCCGCTCAAGACTGATTTGAAGGGCTCGCTTCGGAGCGGCCGGGCGCTCGCCCTTTCACAAGAGCAGAAACCACGGGGGAGATGACCTTGGCAGACGAGGCACTGACGACGCAGGTCCGGCCGCCGCAGGCGGCGCGGATCGTGGTGATCGGGGGCGGGATCATGGGGTGTTCGGTCGCCTATCACCTGAGTTCGTTTGGCGCGACCGACGTCGTGCTGCTCGAGCAGGGGCGGCTGACATCGGGTACGACCTGGCATGCGGCGGGGCTCGTCGGTCAGCTGCGCAACCACGAGAGCATGACGCGGCTGATCCGCTACTCGACCGACCTGTATTCACGACTCGAAGCGGAAACAGGGCTGTCCACTGGCTGGAAACAGTGCGGCTCGCTGGCGGTGGCGCGCACCGAAGACCGCATGGTGCAACTGAAGCGCACCGCGGCGGTGGCGCAGGCCTACGGCGTGACCTGCGATGTCATTTCAGCCGGCGAGGCGGGCGAGCTCTACCCGATCATGGCCACCGCCGATCTCAAGGGTGCAGTGTGGCTGCCGGGCGACGGCAAGGCCAATCCGGCCGACCTGACGCTCGCGCTCGCCAAGGGCGCGCGCAATCGCGGCGTGAAGATCTGCGAAGGTACGCGGGTCACCGGCGCCGTGACGCAGTCGGGCGGCGGCAAGCGCATTGCGCAGCTCGAATGGAGCAACAAGGCCGGGGAGACCGGGCGCATCAGCGCCGACATCGTCGTGCTCACCGGCGGCCAGTGGTCGCGTGCGCTCGGGCGCAAGCTCGGTGTCGCGGTGCCGCTCTTTTCCTGCGAGCACTATTACATCGTCACCGACACGGTGCCCGGCGTGCATCGCGACCTGCCGGTGATGCGTGATCCGGATGGCTACATCTACTTCAAGGAAGAAGTGGGCGGGCTGCTGATGGGCGGCTTCGAGCCGCATGCCACGCCCTGGCTGCAGAGCGCGCAGCACCGTGGCGGCATTCCGGAGAACTTCGAGTTCCAGCTGCTGCCGGACAACTGGGACGCCTTCCAGATCCTGCTCGACAACGCGATGATCCGCGTCCCGGCGCTGCAGCAGGCGCAGGTCAAGCAGTTCTACAACGGCCCCGAGTCATTCACTGCGGACAACAATTTCATCCTCGGGCCCGCGCCGGGCATCGACAACCTGTACGTCGGCTGCGGCTTCAACTCGATGGGGATTGCCTCGGGCGGCGGCGCCGGCAAGGCGCTCGCGGAGTGGATCATCGGCGGCGAGCCGACGCTCGATCTGTGGCCGGTCGACATCCGCCGCTTCGCGCGCTTCAACGCGAACGAGACCTGGCTGCCGGACCGCATTGCCGAGGTGCTGGGCATGCACTACAAGATGCCGTGGCCGAACCGGGAGCTGGAATCCGCGCGGCCGTTCCGGCGTTCGCCGTTGTATGCGCAGCTGCGCGACGCTGGCGCGTGCTTCGGCTCGAAGATGGGCTGGGAGCGCGCCAACTTCTTTGCGCCGACGCCGACGCAGGCGCACATCGAATACGGCTGGGGCCATCAGAACTGGCACCCGTGGGTCGCCGCCGAACACCGCGCCTGCCGCGAGGCCGTGGCCGTGTTCGACATGAGTTCGTTCGCCAAGCTGTTGGTGCAGGGGCCTGACGTGCACGCAGCGCTGCAGTGGCTGGTCGCCAACGATGTGCCGAGGACTCCGGGCGGTACCGTGTACACCGGCATGCTGAACGAGCGCGGCGGCTACGAAAGCGACTTCACGATCACGTGCCTCGATGACGATCAGTTCATGGTCGTCACGAGTTCGGGCTCGGCGGTGCGCGACCGCGACGTGATCGAGCGCGCGTTGCGCCGCCACGGCTGGCGCGCGACCGTGACTGACGTGACGGCGATGTACGCGATGCTCGCCGTCATGGGCCCGCGCTCGCGCGAGCTGATGCAGGGCGTTTCGACCGCGCTCTTCGACAACGCGTCGTTCCCGTTCGGCACGTCCCAGGAGATCGACGTCGGCTACGCGACCGTGCGAGCCACGCGCCTCACTTACGTCGGCGAGTTGGGGTGGGAGCTGTACACGCCGGTGGAGTTTGCCGTCGGCGTGTACGAGCAGCTGATGAAGGCGGGAGGTGATCTCGGACTGGTCAATGCCGGCTATTACGCGATCGACTCGCTGCGGCTCGAGAAGGGTTATCGCGCCTGGGGCCGCGAGCTGACTCCCGACATCAACCCGTATGAGGCCGGTCTCGGCTTCGCCGTCAGGCTCGATAAGCCGATGGACTTCCGCGGTCGTGCCGCATTGCAGGCATTGAAGGATGCCGGCGGGGCCAATGCCGCAGCGCGTCGCGTCGTTTCGCTGGTGGTCGATGCGCCGCACACGAACCTGTGGGGCGGTGAACTCATCCTGCGCAACAACTCGCCGGCCGGCTTCGTCACCAGTGCGGCCTTCGGTCACACGCTTGGCGCGCCGGTCGCCCTCGGGATCCTCTCCAACGCGCACGGCGCCGCCGACAAAGCCTGGATCGAGGCAGGCACCTACCAGATCGATCTCGCTGGCGAGCGCTATGCTGCCCGCGTGTCGCTGGCGGCGCCGCTCGACTCCGCGGCGGTGCGCGCGTGATTCCGTACTGGCCACCGTCGAAGATCGGACCGCGGCGGGGCCGCCTCGGCGCGCCGCGTCCGGCCGCCATTGAAGCCTGAATCGGCCCACCTGTGGAAGGCGCCCGCGTGGGCGCTTTCGCTGCTGCTCGCGTGCCTCGGCATGCTCGGGCCGTTCGCGATCGACACCTACCTGCCGGCGTTCGCGACGATCCGCACATCGCTCGACGCCACCACGTTGCAGATGCAGCAGACGCTGTCGGCGTACCTGTTCGGCTTCGCAGCGATGAACCTGTTCCACGGCGCGCTGGCCGACGCTTACGGCCGAAGGCCCGTTGTGCTGTGGGGCGTGGCGGCCTTCACGATCGCCTCGATCGGCTGCGCGCTTGCGCAGACCATCGGCCAACTGGTCTTCTTCCGCGCTGTGCAGGGGCTCGCCACCGGCGCCGGCATCGTCGTGTCGCGCGCGATCATCCGCGACATGTTCCCGCCGGCGCAGGCGCAGCGGGTGATGTCGCAGGTGACGATCTTCTTCGGCGTCGCACCCGCCGTGGCGCCGATGATCGGCGGGCTGCTCTACGTTCACATCGGCTGGCGCTCGATCTTCTGGCTGCTGGCGATCATCGGCCTGGCCTTGTGGCTCGCCAACTGGCGCGTGCTGCCCGAGACCCTGCACAAGAAAGACATCCAGCCATTCAATGCGCGCAACCTGTTCAGCGGCTACGCGAAGCTGCTCGGGCATCGCAACTTCATGCTGCTGGCGCTGGCCAGCGGCATCCCATTCAACGGCATGTTCCTGTACGTGCTGTCGGCGCCGGCCTTTCTCGGCGAGTTGCTGGGACTCGCGCCCACGCAGTTCTTCTGGTTCTTCTGCATGACGATCAGCGGGATCATGGGCGGCGCGTGGCTGTCCGGGCGCCTCGCCGGGCGCATCAAGCCCCGCCGGCAGATCCGCTACGGTTTCACGGTCATGGTCCTCGTCTCGATCATCAACGTGCTGGCCAATGCGTTCTTTACTGCGCAGGCGTGGTGGGCGCTGCCGCTCATCGGGATCTTTTCCTTCGGCTGGTCGCTGATGGTGCCGGTCGTCACGATCCTGGTGCTCGATCTCGTTCCGGAACGACGGGGAATGGCCTCGTCGCTGCAGGCGGTCGTCGGCAGCGTGGCCAATGCGCTGGTGGCCGGCGCGCTGGCGCCCGCGGTGATGCATTCGACACTTGGACTGGCGGTCGCGTCCTTCGGTCTGATGTGCATCGGGCTGGGCGCCTGGCAGATCGTCCGGCGCAAACTGCCTCCGCACTGAACGACCGTCGCCGCCGCGGTCATGTGCGGGCACAATCCCGCACCAGAACAACAATCCGGGGATGACAACGATGCTGATCGGCGTACCCAAAGAGATCAAGGTCCATGAATACCGCGTCGGCATGACACCGTCGTCGGTGCGCGAAGCCGTCGCCCACGGCCACGAGGTGATCGTCGAGACGACGGCCGGCGCCGGCATCGGCGCCGCGGACGATGATTACCGCAGGGCCGGTGCGGAAATCGTGGGCAGTGCGGCCGAGGTCTTCAGGCGCGCCGAAATGGTCGTCAAGGTCAAGGAGCCGCAGGCGGTCGAACGCCAACAGCTACGCGCGGGCCAGGTGCTCTTCACCTACCTGCACCTCGCGCCCGATCCCGAGCAGGCGAAGGATCTCGTGGCCAGCGGGGCGATCTGCATCGCCTACGAGACGGTCACGTCACCGGCTGGCGGCCTGCCGCTGCTCGCGCCGATGAGCGAAGTGGCGGGCCGGCTGGCGGTGCAGGCCGGTGCGCGCTGCCTGGAAAAGTCCGCCGGAGGCATGGGCATGCTGCTGGGCGGCGTGCCCGGCGTGGCGCCGGGGCGCATCGTCATCCTCGGTGCCGGAGTCGTCGGTACCAATTCCGCGCAGATGGCCGTCGGAACCGGCGCGCACGTCGTCGTCATCGACAAGTCGATCGAGGCGCTGCGGCGGATCGATGCCATGTTCAACGGCCGCGTCGTCACGGTGTTCTCGAACCAGGACAACGTCGAGCGCGAAGTGCAGCGGGCGGACCTCGTGATCTCCGGCGTGCTGATCCCGGGTGCTGAAGCTCCCAAGCTGATCACGAAGGCGATGCTGCCGAAAATGAAGCCCGGCTCCGTCATCGTCGATGTCGCGATCGATCAGGGCGGCAGCGTCGAGACCAGCCGCCCAACGACGCACGCGGAGCCCACGTACGTCGTCGATGGCGTCGTGCACTACATGGTGGCCAACATGCCGGGCGCGGTACCGCGCACTTCCACCTATGCGCTGAACAACGCCACACTGCCTTTCGCGCTCGCGCTCGCCGACAAGGGCTGGCGCAAGGCGCTGCATGACGACCCGCACCTTAAGGCGGGCCTCAACATTGCCGCCGGCAAGGTCACCTACAAGGCGGTCGCCAAGGCGCTCGGCCTGCCGTACACGGCCGCCGATGCGGTGATCGCCTGAACAATCGCTTCAACTAACGTGCCGCCGATGCAGACTACACCCGGCACGTCAGGTCCCCGCCCGGCGCCGCAACTCGCCAGGGGACGCGACTGAGCCTGACTGTTTCGTTCGCCGTCCTGCTGGCCGCGCTGCTGCACGCGAGCTGGAACGCCATGATCAAGGGCGGCAACGACGTGCTGCTCGACACTGCGGCAATCGTCGTGGGCGCGGGGCTGGTCACGGTCCCTTTCCTCTTCTTTGTGCCGCTCCCGACCGCGGCGAGCTGGCCTTACATCGCCGCGTCGGTCGCGACGCACGTCGCTTATTACTACCTGATGATCAATGCTTACCGCACGGGCGAGCTGTCCCTGGTGTACCCATTGATGCGCGGCGTGGCCCCATTATTGACGGGGGTGATTGCGATTGTGTGGATGAACGAATGGCCCGGCACCTGGGGCTGGGCTGGCATGGTATTGATTTCATTAGGGGTTTTCGCGCTGGCCTTCCGTCCGGCCGCGCTTGGCGGGGCCTTGCATGGACATGGGCGCGCCGTCGCGTTCGCGCTGGCCAATGCCTGTGTCATTGCGCTTTACACCATCATCGACGGCAGCGGCGCCCGGCTGGCCGGCAACGCCTGGTCCTACATTGCCTGGCTCTTCGTGCTCGACGCGCTGCCGTTCACGTTCTACATGCTGATCACCCGCGGGCCGAAATTTATGCAGGCCCTCGCAGAACGCAGCCAACGCGGGCTGATCGGCGGGGGCCTGTCGGCGGGCGCCTATGCGATCTCCGTCTGGGCCATGACCAAGGCGCCCGTGGCTCTCGTGGCCTCGCTGCGCGAGACCTCGGTGCTGTTTGCAACGCTGATCGGAGCGCGGCTGCTGAAGGAGCACCTGACGCCCCGGCGCTGGCTCGGTGTCGGCGCGGTCGTCGCCGGCGTCGTCGCGCTGAAGGCGGCCTGACGCTTCAGGAGCTCAGCCCGTCCGCCCCCGCAACTCAAGCTGTGTCGAACCGGTTTACACAGGTTGCGACGTCGTCTCGTAGCGCCGCTCGCATCGAACTCAGTGGCATTGTTAAGTAACTGTTCTAACTAGGGATATTTTAAGTGGCCGGTAGGCGGGCACGGTCCATGCGTAGCAGCAATTGGCAGCATTGGACTGATCATCTCGGGAGGGAGCTTCAAAATGAGATTTGTACGCATGATGCTGGCTGCCGCCGCGGCGGCACTCGTGATGAGCGGCGCGCAAGCATCGCTAACGGCGTTTCAGACTTATTCCGGCAACGTAGGAATGTCCAGCGACGGCTGGGGTTCGACAACGCAGCAGGGAACGATAAACGCGTTCGTACCGGTCGGCGCCACAGTTGTGGCTGCTTACCTGTACACATCCACATTCTCCAACACCACACTGGGTGGTGTCGGTGGAACACTGGCAGGCACCAACGTCGGCCCGTTTACCAATCTTGGGACGGATCCGGCTGTCAACTACATGACGGCTGGGCGCAGCGAGGTCACCAGCATCATCAAGCCCCTCATCGATGGTGGACCCGGCGGCACGTATAGCTTCGCTGTCACAGAAACGAGTAGTACGCAGGATGGGTATGCCTTGGTCGTGATCTACAGCCTGCCTGCGCTGCCCGTCTCGACGGTCTTCATCCTCGACGGATACAGCGTCTCGGCAGGGGACAGCGCCACCATTAGCCTGGGCAGCCCAGTTGACGCCGGCTTCACTGGTGAAATGCGGCTCGGCATCGGCTACAGCTACGACGGCAGCAACTGCTCGGATAACAGCCAGGTGTCAATCGTCAAAGTCAATGGCGTAACGATCAGCAACAACGCCGGATGCAACGACGACAGCGTCGACGCTTCTGCAGCCAATGGCAACCTGATCACCGTCGGCGGTGACAATGATCCGTTCTCACCGAATCTGCCGACCACTGCGCAGGATCACGAGCGTTACAACCTGAAGCCCTATTTGAGCCTGGGCGCCACCTCGCTCACGATAAATACCCAGAATCCATCGGCCGACGACAACATATTCCTCGCCATGTTCCAGGTGCTGGGGGAGGCTAACGTCTGCGTGAACGACTGCAAGGTGCCCGAGCCGGGATCACTGGCTCTCCTGGGTCTGGCATTGGCGGGGATCGGTCTGCATCGCCGTCGCCAGGGAATCCGGCGCAGCTGAGATTACGCTTGGCCTACCAAGGCCCCTGTCGGTATCGTCCGGCAGGGGCTTTTTTTCGCACAAGCGATGCTTCACGCAAGACAACTGCCCCCGGTGGTTCTCGCGAAATCGGTGGCACAGGCCGTGTTTGCGCCAGGGTCGTGCCTAGCCGCAACGATGGAATCCGGTCCGTGTCCGATGGTCGATAGAGCAGTACCGTCCGGCAATACGCCCGCTTCCCGCGAATTCCGTGTCGGAATCCAATCGCAGCTCAAGGGGGACTGGGCCGGTGCTCGCGTAAGGTTCGAAGCCGCGCTAAAGCTGGATCCCTCCTATGCGCCGGCATAGCTCGGTTTGGCGGGAGTCGAGCAGAACCGAGGTAACGCGGCCCAGGTCGAGCAGTACCTGCGGCGTGCCGAGCGCGTTAGTCCAATGTCGCGAAACGTGCAACTGTCGTGGGGAAGATACTCGCTGTGGAAAAGTGAGGTTGTTCCGGCCGCGACGCACTTCTTGCCGGCGCGCGAGCTTGCGCTCAAGACGATTGCCCCGCTGCTCGATATCGGAGAGCTGTATCTCCGCATGCCGGGGCGCGCCAGCGACTTCGTGCAAACGTTACGAATCGCAATGCAACTGGACCGTACTAATCGCTTCGCTAAGTACGGGTGCAGTTGCGGCTCGGCGACGTGTACCAGTCCGCAAAGCGCTACCCGGAGGCCGAACGCGCCTACCTGAAGGCGATCGCGCTCGCGCCGAAGAATCCGCCGCGTACAACAACCTCGCGAGGATGCTGGTAGCAAGCGGCGGTGATGGGAAGCGCGCCGTCGAACTCGCCACGAAGGCGGTCGACCTGAGACCGCGGTCCTCGTCGTTGCTCGACACGCTGGACCGGCATGGCCGCCGTGGTGCTCGGCGTCGTGGCTTTGAAACCCGCCTGAGGCGTTTGGCTCCCAGGGAAACTCCGCCCGCCCGCACCGGGCCCGACGGCCTTGACCTTGCTGCGGCGCACCGGAGTCGTTGGATCGCCGAAGACCTGTCGATGTGGCTTACACCGAGTCCGATGGCGAACGGCCACGGCCCGGACGCCGGGAGCCGAGTTCGCGCTAAGTACTTGCTGCAATTGCAGAAAGCAAATGACGAGCCAAATCGGGCACGGTCTATGCATTGAGGTGGCGCAGCAGTACCGCACAGATCACCTCGAGAGGGACCTCCACATGAAACTGATACGCACAATGCTGGCCGCTGCCGCCGCGACCCTCGCGATGGGCAGCGCGCAGGCGGCACTGACCTCGTTTGTGACCTATACCGGCAACGTCGGCCTGTCGAGCGACGGCTGGGGCTCGACCAGAAATTCCGGCGAGATTCAGGCCTTCGTGCCGGCCGGCGCCACCGTGGTCGCCGCCTACCTGTACACCTCGACTTTCGGCAACCAGACCCTGACCGGTGTCGGCGGCACGATCGCGGGTCAGGCGATCGGTCCCTTTACGACGTTGGGTACGAACGCGACCGCCTGCTGTGGGCTGACCGCGGCACGCGCCAACGTGACCGGCATCCTCAAGCCGCTGATCGACGGCGGAGTGGGCGGGACCTACAACTTCGCCGTGACCGAGACCAGCAGCTCGCAGGACGGCTATGCCCTCGTGGTGATCTACTCGCTGCCGGCGCTGCCGGTCGCGACGGTCGGCATCCTTGACGGCTGGGCCTCGGCTGCAGGTGACACCACTGCGGTCAACTTTGGCACCCCGATCGATCCGGCGGCCCCGGGCTTCTTCGCGGAAATGCGCCTGGGCATCGGCTTCAGCTACGACGAACCCAACTGCACAAGTACGACCCAGACCTCCGTTGTGCGCGTCAATGGCAATGTCATTACCAACAACGCCGGCTGCAACGACGACAGCGCCGATGCGGTTCAATCGAACGGCAACCTGATCACGGTCGGCGGCAACAACGATCCGTTCTCGCCAAACCTGCCGACGACGCCGAACGATCACGAGCGGTACAACCTGGTGCCGTACCTGGCCCTTGGCGACACCGGCTTCACGGTGACGAACGTCAACGCATCGCGCGACGACAACATCTTCCTCGCCATGTTCCATGTGCTGGGTGAAGCCAATGTCTGCCAGGAGCGCTGCGAGGTTCCTGAGCCGATGTCACTGGCCCTCGTGGGCCTGGCGCTGGCCGGCATCGGTCTGCATCGCCGACGCCCAGGCATCAAGCGCGGCTGAAATTACGCTTGGCCTGACAAGGCCCCTGTCGGTATCGTCCGACAGGGGCCTTTTTCATTTCCGGACGGATTCATGAAGCAACTGCCGAGTCGATCACTCTCTGCGTTCCTGGTTCTTGCGGCGGCTTCGTTGGTCGCCACGTCGGTGCAGGCCGCGCCGCTGGAATCCGGCGGGCGTCCGATGATCGACAGCTCGGTGACCACGGCCGACACGCCGGCCTCGCGCGAGTTTCGCGCCGGCGTACAGGCGCAGCTCAGGGGCGATCTGGCCACGGCGCGCACGAAGTTCGAGGCCGCTCTCAAGCTCGATCCGAACTACGCGCCCGCATTCATCGGACTCGCCGGCGTGGCGCAGGCGGAAGGCAACGATGCACTGGTCGAGCAGTACCTGCAGCGCGCCGAGCGTGCCAGCCCCCGGTCGCCGGACGTACAGCTGGCCTGGGGCCGCTATTTCCTGGGCAAGAATCAACTGGGTCAGGCGGAAAAGTACTTTCTGAAGGCGCGTGAAGTCGCGCCCCGGACGATTCCGCCGCTGCTCGAACTCGGGGAGATTTACCTCCGAACGCCCGGACGCGCCAATGACGCACTCCGCATGTATCGCACCGCGCTCGATCTCGACCCCAACAATCGCTTTGCGACCTATGGGCTCGGTGTCGCGCTCGCCGCCACGGGCAAGCGCGAGGAGGCGATCAAGACACTCGAAAAGTCGGCGCAAATGGTCACCGACGATCCGGCGCCACTGCGTGCGATCGGCCGTATTTACCTCGAGTCCGGTGAATTCGACAAGGCACTGGCCGCGTTCGATCGCGGACTGCAAAGACAGCCGAAGTTCGTCGCGGTCATGCTCGACCGTGCGGACACGCTTTCCCGCATGAACCGTTCCGGCGATGCGATCGCGCAGATGCTGGCTGCAGAGAAGCTCGCGCCGGAATCAGCCGAGGTGCAGTTCCGGCTGGGCGACGTGTACCAGGGCGCGAAGCGGTATCCGGAGGCCGAAAAGGCATACCTGAAAGCGATCTCGCTCGCCCCGAAGAATCCGCTCGCTTACAACAACCTCGCCTGGATGCTGACCGTCAGTGGCGGCGACCCGAAGCGGGCGGTCGAGTTCGCCACCAAGGCCGTCGAGTTGTCACCCCGCTCTTCGCCCCTGCTCGACACCTTGGGCTGGGCGCAGCGCGCCGCGGGCGATCTGAATGCCGCCCAGGCCAGCCTCAAGCGGGCGATCGAAAGCGAACCGAACGTCGCCGCGTATCACTACCACCTCGGCATCGTGCAGCGTGACCTCAAGCAGAACGCCGCGGCGCGCGCCTCGCTGCAGCGGGCGCTCGAACTCGATGCCAAGCTGCCGCAGGCGGATGAGGCGCGGAAGCTGATCAAAGAGCTCTCGAACTGACGAACGCTGTCGGGGCACTCCGGCTCGAGGCCGGAACGACGCTCGCTCCGTCGCGAATGCCTGGCCGGCAGCGCGGCGGCCAGCTGGACCGTCAGGCCGCGCGGCGCGAAGCCTCCGGTGCAACCCGCGTGATCTTCATGTCGCGCAGCGTCGCGCCAACTGCACTGACGACGTTGCGCATCTCGTTCGCGTCAATCGCCCCGATGCAGCCCACGCGGAAGGTCTCGACCTGTGTCAGTTTGCCCGGATACAGGATGTAGCCGCGCTCGCGCGTCTGCGCATAAAACGCCTTGAACTCATACGCCGGGTCCGCGGGCGCATGGAACGTGACTATGATCGGCGCCTGGATCTCGGGCCGCAGGAAGGTCCGGAATCCGAGTTCGGCCATGCCGGTGACCAGCGTTTCGCAGTTGGCGCGGTAGCGTGCGAGGCGCGCCGGTTGGCCGCCCTCGGTTTTGAACTGATCCACGGCAGCCCGGAGCGCGGCGACGACGTGCGTCGGCGGTGTGTAGCGCCACTGCGTGGTCTTCTCCATGTACACGTACTGGTCGTGCAAGTCCATGGCGAGCGAATGCGCGTTACCGGCGCTGCTCTCGAGCACCTTGCGGCGGACAATGACGAACCCCATGCCCGGCACGCCTTCCAGACACTTGCCGCTGGCAGCGATCAAGGCATCGAACGGCACCCGGACCGCGTCGATCGGCAGCGCGGCAAACGAACTCATCGCGTCGACGATCAATCCCTTGCCGCGCCGGGCGCACGCTTGCGCGATGCCTTCGAGGTCGTTCAGCACGCCGGCCCCGGTTTCGCAATGGACCTGCGCGACATGCGTGATCGAAGGATCGGCCGCCAGAGCCGCATCGACCATGGCTCCGGTCGCCGGCTGGTCTTCCGGCACGGGCAGTTCGACCGCCTCACGTCCCAGGTACTTGCAGATCCTCAGGATGCGCGCGCAATAGGCGCCGTTGTTCGGCACCAGGACCTTGCCGTTGCGTGGCACCACCGTGCCGATCGCCGCTTCGACCGAGAACGTACCGCTGCCCTGCAAAGGCACGCAGGTGTACTCCTCTCCGCCGTTGACGATATCGACTAGGTCGCGCCGCAGGCTGGCCGTGATCGCGTTGAACGCGGCATCCCACGAACCCCAGTCGCGCAGCATTGCCTGCTTGGTCGCGAGCGAGGTCGTGAGCGGCCCCGGAGTGAGCAGGATCGGGTCGTTGCCGACGATCATCGTGTTCTCCTTCAGTTCTTGGCGGTATTGCGCCACGCCTGCGTGCGCCGGATCAGCCACCATTCCAGCGCGAACAGGATCGCCGTGACGACCGCCGAGGTCGCGACGATCAGGGTTGCCATCGCGGCGGCGGAACCGATCGCGCCTGCCTCATCCAGCTGCAAGATCGAGATCGACGCGAGCGTCGTCTTCGGCGAGTACAGGAACACCACGGCCGAGATCGTCGTCATCGCATTGACGAAATAATATCGGCCAATGTCGAGAATCGACGGCAGGCACACCGGCACGGTCACACGCCAGAAGGTCTTGTAAAACGGGACCTTCAGCGACGCCGAGACCGATTCGAACTCGCTGTCGATCTGCTTGAGCGCCGTAACCGCCGTCAGATGGCTCGACGAGTAAAAGTGCACGATCGTCGAGAGCACCAGGATTGCCATGGTTCCGTAGAGAAAGTTGAGCGGGTTCGTCGGCAGGTTGAAGAAGAGGATGTAGCCGATGCCGAGCACCATGCCCGGGACCGCCATAGGCAGCATGGCCTGGAATCGGATCAGCGGCCGCACCGGGTCCGCACCGCGTGTTTTCTCAAGCCAGTAGGCACCGGCGAACGTGATCGCCGCGCCAAGCACCGCGCACCAAGCGGCCATCACGAGGCTGTTGCGGTAGGCGTGCTCGATGCCGGCCTCCTCGAACCCATAGGTGTAGTGAGTCAGCGTCAGCGAGAGGTTGTAGGGCCAGAA
>DAOMFI010000009.1:23592-25471 GCA_035429725.1 Burkholderiaceae bacterium
GTCATCGCCAGCACCATGCCCGGCATGCCATAGATCGATGTCAGGCCGACCCACTCGAGCATGAACTTGAGTGCCCCCTGGTTGCCGAACAGGTAGATGAAGGAGATCGCAGCGAGCAGCGACGGTGCCAGGATCGGGATCATCGCGAGGTTGCGCCAGACTCCCTTGAAGGGGATGCAGCTGCGCTGGATCGCGTAGGCGAAGACAAAGGCCAGCGGCACCGTGACGGCCGTCGTCAGCAGGGCGAAGGTCAGCGTATTGCGCGTGGACTGGGCCAGCGCCGGCGTCTGGACGTACTGGATGAAGTTGGCCAGCCCGACGAACTCGCCGCCGCGGCCCTCGACGCTGCGCAGCAGGATGATCGCCAGCGGCACCGTCAGGAAGACAAAGAGCGCCACGGCGAGCAGCACGAGTCCGCCGCGCGCTGCCAGCGCCTCCGCCAGCAGCGCGACGCGGCTCGGCGCAAGACCCACCGAAGGGCGGGCCGCGACGGCGCTCACGGCCGTTGCCTCATGCGGCGGCGGCCTGGTCGGCAAACACGCGCACGCGATCGACGCGCAGGGCGATCTCGACTTCGCCTCCCTCGCGGACGTCGAGATCGTGCAGCTGGTTCAGCGAGTAGGAAATGACGAGCGGCTGGCCGATGGCCTCGCAGCGCAGCTCCGCCAGACAGAACGTGCCGAGGTAGTCGATGCGGGCGATGCGACCGCGCAGCCGGTTCGGCAGGCTCGCGATGTCGCCCTCGACGTGACGATCCTCCGGCCGCGTGTAGATGCGCACCTTGCGGCCCGCCGGATGCTCATCCACTGGCAGCTGCAGTTCGGTGCTGCCGACGCGATAGCGCCCGGCACCGAGCGCCTCGCCGCGCAGCACGTTGGCCTTGCCGAGGAAGTCCGCCACGAAAGGCGTGGCGGCTTGTTCGTAGACCTCGCTCGGCGTACCGACCTGGTCAATCCCCCCCTGGTTCATTACGACGACGCGGTCGGCCATTGACAGCGCTTCTTCCTGGTCGTGTGTGACCATGATCGTGGTGACGCGCAGCCGCCTTTGCAGTTGCCGGATCTCGCCGCGCAGCCGCTCGCGCACCTTCGCATCGAGCGCCGAAAGCGGCTCGTCGAGCAGCAGCAGGCTCGGCGAGGTGGCGAGCGCCCGCGCCAAGGCAACGCGCTGCTGCTGGCCGCCTGACATCTGGCTCGGATACTTGCCACCCGCGTCCGGCAGTCCCACCAGCGCGAGCAGTTCCTGCACCCGGTTCTGGATTTCCGCCTTGCCTTTGCGGCGGTTGACGAGACCGTAGGCAACGTTGTCGGCGATCGTCAGGTTGGGAAACAGCGCATAGGACTGGAACACGATGCCGTAGTCGCGCGCCGCCGGCGGCGCATGAGAGACATCGCGGTCGTTCTGCAGGATGCGGCCGCGGGTCTGCCGCTCCAGCCCGGCGATGATCCTAAGCAGCGTGGTCTTGCCGCAGCCCGACGGGCCGAGGAAGCACACGAGTTCGCCCGGCGGGATCACGAGGTCGATCGACTTCAGCGCGACGAAGTCGCCGAAGGCCTTGTGCACGCCTTCCAGACGCAGGGCTTCGGCTGCCTTCTCAGTGGTCATCGCTGCTCGGACAAAGGTACGCCGGGCCGAACGCCACCTGCGTTCGGTCCCGGCGTTTCACGCAGGCGGCTGCGCCGTCCTGACCGGGCTACTTCGGCGCTGCCTTCGACTCGTAGCGTTTGCTCCATTCCGCGAGGATCTTGTCGCGGTTGGCAGCGGCCCAGGCAAAGTCATTCTTCACCAGCCGGCTCGCGTAGTCGGCCGGGACGTTCGGCAGCGGCTTCGACAGCGCCGGTATCGCGACGATGGCGAAGTTGGCCGCGTACAGTCCCAT
>DAOMFI010000009.1:25571-26847 GCA_035429725.1 Burkholderiaceae bacterium
CGGACCCAGACGATCTCGATGTTCGGATTGGCCTTTTCGAATGCGGACTGATAGGCCTTCAGCTGATCGGTCTCGAGCGCGGTGTAGACCGTCAACTGGGTCTTCTGCGCGCTTGCGCCGAAGGCGAATCCCGCCAGCACAGCCGCTGCGAGCGCCTTGCCGGCGATGGTTAGCAGTTTCATCGACTCCTCCTTAAGGCCCCGTACGGAAATGTGTGGCGGTTCGTCACAGGACGGAAACGAACAACCCGCAAAACTAGCGCACGCGCTTGACGCTTCGGTGACGGATCTGCGCCCGCCTCGGTCTACCCCGGCCTGAGCGCAGGCAGTCTACGCAGCGCCAAAAATCAATGTCAATTGTTTTTTGCAGATTGTTGACAATTTCGTGTAACCTCGCGCCATGAGTGCCGTTTCGAACGTCGTCCCGCACCCGACCATCGCGTTGCTGCGTGCCAACTCGCTCGCGACCGCGGCGCAGCAGGAGATCGAGCGGATGATCCTCGACGGCGAAATCGCACCGGGGGCCAAACTCACGGAAGCCTGGCTCTCCGAGCGCCTCGGCGTCTCGCGCGGACCGATCCGCGAGGCGTTCCGCATGCTCGAGGAAGCCGGACTGGTGCGACAGGAGAAGAACCGTGGCGTATTCGTGCGCGACATTCCGCACGAGGAGGCCGCCGAGATCTACGACCTGCGCGCGGCGATGGACGAACTCGTCGGCAGGCGTCTCGCCGTCTGCATCACTCCGCCGCAGATGAAGACGCTGCGCGCCATCGTCGACCGCATGGAACAGGCGGTGAAGGCGGATGACCGCGACCAGTATCACCTGCTCAATCTGCAGTTCCACGATCACCTTGTTGAGTTTGCCGGCAATCGCAAGATGGCGGCGATCTACGGCAAGCTCGTCAAGGAACTTGCCCTGTACCGGCGGCGCAACCTCGTCGACGGCGCCGTGTTGCCGCATTCGGCGAGCGAACACCGCGCGATCCTGAAGGCCATTGCCTCCGGCGATTCCGAGCAGGCGGGCAAGGCCATGTTCGAGCACGTCATCGAAAGCAAGGAGCGCGCTTTGCGCGCCGCCGCCTTCCCGCTGCCCTCGCGCGCGCGGGCCGGACGAAAGGGATGATGAGAACCTACCTCAGAGTCCCCGATGGATCGCGTTGCCACGAGAACCCGGCGGATGCAAGGCGGCTGGCGAAGGACAGTAGCCAGGCATACGGCCGAGACGGCCAACGCCGCAGGCGCCGGGTTATCGTGGCAACCCTTTGGGGCGGGGCCGC
>DAOMFI010000009.1:26947-47157 GCA_035429725.1 Burkholderiaceae bacterium
GCCGCGACCACCGGGGACACTGAGATAGGTTCTGAGCCATGTTTGAAGTGAACGGCCGCCGCTACGCGGCTCCGCGCCAGCCCACCGTCGTCGTCTGCGTCGACGGCTGCGAGCCCGACTACATCGCCCAGGCGGTGGCGGGGGGGCACATGCCCTGGATGAAGCGCGTGCTGGCGGAAGGCACGGCCTTGGTCGGCGACTGCGTCGTGCCGAGCTTCACCAACCCGAACAACCTGTCGATCGTGACCGGCGCCCCGCCCTCGGTACACGGCATCTGCGGCAACTATCTCTTCGACGTGGCGAGCGGCACCGAGGTCATGATGAATGACCCGAAGTGGCTGCGAGCACCGACCATCCTCGCCACGCTTGCCGACGGGGGCGCCACGGTGGCGGTCGTCACCGCCAAGGACAAGCTGCGCAAGTTGCTCGGGCACCGCATGAAGGGCATTTGCTTCTCGTCGGAGAAGGCGGATCAGGCGACCGTCACGGAAAACGGCATCGACGACGTGCTGCGGCTGGTCGGCATGGCCGTGCCTGACGTCTACAGCGCCGAGCTGTCGGAGTTCGTCTTCGCAGCGGGCGTACGCCTGCTCGAGACCCGGCGGCCGGACATCATGTACCTGTCGACGACCGACTACGTGCAGCACAAGCATGCGCCGGGCGATCCGGATGCCAACCGCTTCTACACCATGCTCGACGGCTACATGGCCCGGCTCGACAAACTCGGCGCGGTCGTCGCCCTCACGGCCGACCACGGCATGAACGCGAAGACGAAGCTGGACGCGAGCCCCAACGTCATCTTCCTGCAGGATCTGCTCGACGAGTGGCTCGGACGCGAACGAGCACGCGTGATCCTGCCGATCACCGATCCATACGTCGTGCACCACGGGGCACTCGGTTCCTTTGCGACGATCTACCTGCCGGCCGACTCCGTCGCTGACGTTGCGGCCCGTCTGCGCAGCCTGGTCGGCATCGAGGCCGTCCTGACCCGCGACGAAGCCGCAGTGCGCTTCGAACTGCCGGCCGACCGCATTGGCGATCTGGTCGTCGTTTCGGAGCGCAGTGTCGTCCTCGGTACCGGCCGGGCGCGGCACGACCTTTCGCAGCTCGAACTGCCGCTGCGTTCCCATGGCGGCACCTCGGAACAGCGCGTCCCGATCATCCTGAACCGACGCATCGCAGGCCTCGATGCGAATCGTCGCTGGCGCAATTTCGACGTGTTCGACCTCGCGCTCAACCACGCCCAGTCATGAACGCTCCCCTCGCCACCCCGCGCCGTGAAACCCTCCGCATCGCCGGCGAGAAGGTGGCGACCGAGCGCAGCTTCGAGGTCCGCTTCCCGTACTCCAACGAGATCGTGGCCACGGTCCCGAAGGCGAGCGTCGATGACGTACGCCGCGCGATCGCGACGGCCCGGGGCTTCAAGGCGCGTCTCACGCGCTACGAGCGCTACCGCATCCTGATGAAAGCCGGCGAGATCATCGCGGGCCGCCGCGATGACATCGCCCGCACGATCACGCTCGAATCCGGCCTGTGCCTGAAGGACACGCTGTACGAGGTTGGTCGCGCGTCGGACGTGCTGCTGTTTGCCGCGAACCAGGCGCTGGTCGACGATGGCCAGGTGTTCTCGTGCGACCTGACGCCGCACGGCAAGAGCCGCAAGGTCTACACGTTGCGCGAGCCGCTGCAGGGCGTGATCACCGCGATCACGCCGTTCAACCATCCGCTGAACCAGGTGATCCACAAGGTGGCGCCGGCCGTGGCCACCAACAACCGCGTCGTGCTGAAACCGAGCGAGAAGACGCCGCTCGCGGCGTACGTTCTGGCCGACATCCTCTACGAAGCCGGCCTGCCGCCGCCGATGCTGTCGGTCGTGACCGGCGATCCGCGCGAGATCGCCGACGAATTGCTGACGCACCCGGACGTCGACCTGGTCACGTTCACCGGCGGCGTCGCCGTTGGCAAGGCCATCGCTGCCAAGTCCGTCTACAAGCGTCAGGTGCTCGAGCTCGGCGGCAACGACCCGATCATCGTCATGGACGATGCCGATGTCGAAGAGGCCGCGACGCTGGCGGCGAGCGGTTCCTACAAGAACTCGGGCCAGCGCTGCACCGCGGTCAAGCGCATGCTGGTGCACCGTGCGGTGGCCGACGAGTTCGTCGAGCGGCTGGTGGCGAAGACCCGGGCGGTGAAGTACGGTGACCCGCTCGACGCAACGACAGACATGGGCACGGTCATCGATGAGGCCGCGGCGACGGAGTTCGAACGCCGCGTCAACGAAGCCGTCCAGTCGGGCGCGCGCCTGCTCGCGGGCAACGAGCGGCGCGGGGCGCTCTTTTCTCCCACGGTGCTCGACCAGGTGCAACCCGGCATGCGGCTCGTCAAGGAGGAGACCTTCGGCCCGGTCTCGCCGGTCATCCGTTTTGGTTCGCTCGACGAAGCGATCGCCATCGCGAATTCCACCGCGTACGGTCTGTCTTCTTCGGTCTGCACCAACCGGCTGGACGTGATCACGCGGTGCATCGCCGAGCTGAACGTCGGGACCGTGAACGTGCGTGAAGTGCCGGGTTACCGGCTGGAACTGACGCCTTTCGGTGGAATCAAGGACTCTGGCCTGGGGTACAAGGAAGGCGTCCAGGAAGCAATGAAGAGCTTCACCAACGTAAAGACCTATTCCCTGCCCTGGTGAGGCAGCGTAGAAGGGGATATGCAGTTCGGCCGAGAGGCCCCCTTGGAGGTAACAACCGCAATTGACCACCCTGCTTAATCTGCTCGCCGCGATCGCCCTGCTGGTCTGGGGCACGCACATCGTCCGCACCGGCGTCCTGCGGGTCTACGGCGCCATGCTGCGCAAGTTCCTCGCGCGCAGCATGAACGGCCGCGCCACGGCATTTTTCGCCGGCCTCGGCGTGACGGGGCTGCTGCAGAGCTCGACGGCGACCGCGCTGCTGACCTCGTCCTTCGTTGCCCAGGGGCTGCTCACGACCTCGGCCGCGCTCGCCGTCATGCTCGGCGCCGACGTCGGCACTGCCGTGATGGTGCAGGTGTTCGCGCTCGACCTGCGCTGGCTGGCGCCACTGGCGATCATCGTCGGCGTGGTCGTGTACCTGTCGCGCCGCAACGAGCGCGCCGGTCAGATCGGCCGCATCGTGCTGGGCCTCGGCGTGATGATCCTCGCGCTGCAGCTCATCACGGCGGCGACGGCGCCGCTGGCGCATGCCGCGGGTGTCAAGACGCTGCTCGCCCAGCTCTCCGGCGACATGCTGCTCGACGTGCTGATCGGCGCGTTGTTCGCGGTGCTGTCGTACTCCAGCCTGGCCGTGGTGCTGCTGGTGGCCACGCTGGCGGCCTCGCATGTGCTGCCGCTGCACGTGGCGCTGCCGCTGGTACTCGGGGCCAACCTGGGCAGCGGCTGCCTGGCGCTGCTCACGACGATGAAGTCCGATGCGGTGACGCGCCGCGTCCCGCTGGGCAACTTCGTGTTCAAGGCCGTCGGACTCGTCCTGGCACTGGCCCTGCTGCCCTACGTGATGCCGAAGCTGCTCGCCCTGAAGGTCGAGCCCGGCACGCTGGTGGTTGGCTTCCATCTTGCCTTCAACGTGCTGCTGGCGCTGACCTTCATCCAGTTCACGGGGCGGCTCGCCCGGCTCACCGAACGGTGGCTGCCGGATGTTCGCAGCCCGGAAGGCGCGGGTCAGGCGCGCTATCTCGACCCGGTCGCGCTGGCCACTCCACCACTGGCCCTTGGCAATGCCGCGCGCGAAGCGATCCGGCTTGCGGATACCGTGCAGGACATGCTCGACGGGTTGCTGACGGTGCTGCGAACCAACGACACCCAGCTGGCCGAATCGCTGCGGCGGCGCGACGACGAGATCGATCGCCTGTATTCCGCGATCAAGCGCTACCTCGCGCAGATCAGCCGCGAGGCGCTGGACGCCGGCGAGTCGCGCCGCTGGACCGAGGTGATCCAGTTCACGATCAACATGGAGCATGTCGGCGACATCATCGAGCGCGGCCTGCTGGACGTTGCCGAACGCAAGATCCGCCACGGCCTGTCCTTTTCCGATGCCGGCATCGCCGAGATCACGGACCTGCATGCACGGCTGGTGGCCAACCTGCAGCTGGCCGTGGCCGTGTTCCTCAACGGGGACCTCAAGTCCGCACAGTCGCTGATGTCGGAAAAGGTGGCCTTTCGTGAACTCGAGATGCGCTATGCCGATCAGCACCTGCTGCGCCTGTCGGACAACACGCGCCAGTCGATCGAGACGAGTTCGCTGCACCTGGATCTGCTGGCCGACTTCAAACGCATCAACTCGCTGTTCTGCTCGGTGGCCTATCCGATCCTGGAGTCGGCCGGCGTGCTTTCGAAGTCGCGCGTGCTGGGTGAACCGGCGGCGCTGTTCGAACCCAACGAACCACGGACGACCTGATGGCCCTGATGCTCGAAGACATCGAGCGGCTCTATGCCGCCAAGGGCGATCGGATGTACACCGGCGAACCCGTCACCCAGCTGCAGCATGCACTGCAGTCGGCCGACCTCGCCGAGCGTTCCGGCGCCAGCGAGTCATTGGTGCTCGCAGCCTTCCTGCACGACATCGGGCACCTGATCAACGACCAGGGCGAAACTCCGACGCTGCGGGGTGTGGACGATCGCCACGAGTATGTCGCCCTGCCGTTTCTGCGCGGACTGTTCAACGACGCCATCCTGCAGCCGATCCGCCTGCATGTGGATGCCAAACGCTACCTCTGCGCGCATGGCGATGGCCGCTCGAGCGGCGCCGAGTACTGGACCGCACTTTCCGCCGACTCGAAGCGGAGCCTGGAGTTGCAGGGCGGCATTTTCTCCGCCACCGAGGCCGACATCTTCATCGGCCAGCCGTACGCGGCCGATGCCGTCCGGCTGCGGCTGTGGGACGACCTGGCCAAGTCCGCCGACGCCCTCACTCCGCCGCTCGAGCGCTACCTCGGGCTGGCTGAACGCCTGCGCCTGCGCTAGGCCGGGACACAGCGGCGCCGCGAGCGGTGATAATCCGCGCCACCGCACGCGCCGTCACGGCGCCGATCCAAGGAACCCGCATGAACCGTCTGACCCTGCCGGCTCTCGCACTGATACTTCTCGCCGGTTGTTCCAAGGCGCCCGATACCCAGGCACCCGCTGCGGCCACGGCGCCGAGCACGGAGATCGCGTGGGTCCGCCCGACAGCGGTGGCCGACGTCGACCGCGCCTTCGAGCAGGCAAAGGCCGCCAGCAAGCCGGTGTTCCTCTTCTGGACCGCGGCCTGGTGCCCGCCCTGCAATCAGGTCAAGAGCACGATCTTCACGCGCCCGGAGTTCATCGCCAAGTCGCGCTCTTTTATCCCTGTGTACGTGGACGGCGATACGCCGAGCGGTCAGGCGCTGGGCAAGCGCTTCAGCGTCAGCGGCTATCCGACGATGGTGCTGTTGCGCCCGGATGGAACCGAGATCACCCGGCTGGCCGGCTCGGTCGAACCGGCGAAGTACATGCAGGTGCTGGACCATGGCATCGCCGGCGGCTCCTCGGCACGCGAGGCGCTGGCCGCCGCGCTGGACGGGAAGCCGGTCAGCGCGGAGAACTGGCGCCTTCTGGCGTTCTACGCCTGGGAGACTGACGAGCAGCAAATGATCCCGAAGCCGGAGGTGCCGGCGACGCTGATCCGGCTGGCGCAGACCTGTCCCAGCGATCAGCGCGAGGCGGCTTCCCGGCTCACGCTGCAGGCCATTGCCGCCTCGGCGACCGCCAAGGGCGAAGTCAAGCCCGCGGCCGACAAGGCCGACGCGCTGGCGAGCGTGCGCAGCATCCTGGCGCGGCCCGAGCTGGCGCGCGAGAACTACGACCTGATCGCCGGTTACGCGGCCGATATCGTCGGCTACACCACGGCGCCCAAGTCGCGTGAGCGCGAGGAGTTGCTGGCCGCCTGGACCGCCGCGCTCGACCGCCTCGTCACGGACCCGACGCTGTCGAACGGCGGCCGCATCGCCGCTCTGAGCGGCAAGGTCGACTTGGCGCGGCTCGATAACAAGTCGGGCCCGCTGCCGGCCGCGCTCGTCGCGCAGGTACGCGCCGAGGTGGCGCGCGCCGACCGCGAAACGACGGACCTCAACGAACGCCAGTCGGTCATCACCGGTGCCGGCGCGGTGCTCGCCGACGCCGGCCTGCTCGACGAATCCGATGCCCTGCTGTCGATCGAACTCGAACGCTCGCATTCGCCCTACTACTACATGCTCGGCCTCGCCTCGAACGCCCGCAAGCGCGGCACGCCGGACAGCAAGGTGGCGGCGATCGAGTGGGCACGCCAGGCCTATGAGACCTCGAAGGGCCCGGCGACGCGCCTGCAGTGGGGCGGCGCCTACGTCAACTATCTGCTTGAACTTGCGCCGGCCGATGCGGCTCGCATCGAGGCCGCGGCTGGCAGCGTCGTCGCTGAAGCGGCGGCAAATCCGGACGCCTACTCTGCACGCAGTCGCAGTTCGCTCGAGCGCCTGAGCAAGCGCCTGCAGAAGTGGAACAAGGACGGCAAGCACGATGCGACGCTCGCGCGGCTGCAGGAGAAGATGACAGCAGGCTGCACCTCGGAGTCGCTGTCGCCGGCCGACCGTTCCGAGTGCGAAGCCCTGTTCGCACCTGCCAAGGGCGCCTGAGCGCGCCGTGGCGCATCGCCGCTACAGCGCGCCGCTGACGCGCGCCGAGGAGCGCGAGTTCGTCCCGTTCGCGCACGAACTCATCGGCACCGCGTTCACGACGATCCGCCCTTACTTCATGTCGGGCACGGCGGTCGTGACGAAGAGCGACGCCTCGCCCGTCACGCTGGCGGACCGCAACGCCGAGAGCGCGATGCGCTCGTTGATCGAGCGCCGCTATCCCGATCACGGCATCATCGGCGAGGAACACGGGACCAAGGCCGGGGCGCGCTACCGCTGGGTACTTGATCCGGTCGACGGCACGCGCGCTTTCATCACCCACTGCTTCCTGTTCGGCACGTTGATCGCGCTCGAGCGCGACGACGGTGCCGGTTTCCGGCCTGTGCTCGGCGCCATCGCGCACCCGGCTGCCGGACTGGCACTGATCGGCCATGGCCAGGACTGCGCCCAGTATGCGAGCGACGGTTCGGTACGGCGTGTCCGCGTGCGCCCGTGTTCACGATTGCAGGATGCGACCGTGCTCGCGACCACGCACTGGAGCACCGGCGAACAGCGCGGCGCAGCGAACACCGAACGCATCGAAGCGATCATCACGCGCGCGAAGCTGTATCGCACCTGGGGCGACTGCTTCGGCTACTTCGCGCTCGCGACCGCCGGTGCGGATCTGATGCTCGATCCCACGCTCGCGCACTGGGACGTCGCTGCGATCGTGCCGGTCGTCGAAGCGGCCGGGGGAACAGTGACAAGCTGGCGCGGCGGCGATCCGCTGGCAGAGCTGTCGCTGATCGCCAGCGCCGGCGAACTGCACGCCGAAGTCCTGCAACTGCTGCACGGCAGCCAGAAGTAGCAGCCCATTGCGGTCGATGCGGGCCGAACGTGCGCAGCGCGCGGTGCCGAGTCGCCATTGCACCGTCGCCAGACGTGCAGCGAGCTACTTGACCACGCCGGCGCGCAAGTCAGCTCTGACCCGGCTCCTGCAGGCCGGTCGCCTCAATCGGCTGGACCGTGCGGTGCGGGCGCCCGTCCCCGCCAGCGGTCCGCCGACTGCAGCACCAATTCGCTCAGCGAGTGTGACTGCTGCATCGTCTCGCGCTGCCAGCGCGCGTCGTTGCCGCCGGTGCGGACCCAGCGCTCGATTTCATCGAGTGCATCGAGCGAGCCCAGCTCACGCGCATGCGGGCGGCAGGCCTCCAGCGTGCGCAGGACCGCCATGTGCAGCGGGGTCGACTCGCCGCTGATGCTGTCCAGCACCTGCCCCTCGAGCCCGAAGCGACACGCCTGAAAGCGGTTGTAGTTGTAGGCGAGGTAGATATCCTCGGTGACCGTCTCGTCTTGTTCGAGCAGCATGCGGCAGATCGCCTGCAGGTAGGCCGCGAGCGCCGCGGCCCGCTCGACCGTCAGCGGCGTGTCGAAGACCCGGACCTCGATCGTCCCGTACTCAGGCTTGGGGCGGATGTCCCAGTAAAAATCCTTCATGCTCTCGACGACACCGAGACGGCGGAGCTTTTCGAAGTACATCTCGAACGCCGGCCAGTCGGTCAGAAACGGCGCCCGGCCCGAGAGCGGAAAGGCATAGATGCTGTTCAGGCGGGAGCAGTCGAACGAGGTGTCGACGCCCTGGAAGTAGGGGCTGCTCGCCGCCAGCGCAATGAACTGTGGAATGTAGGTCGATAGCCTGTGCAGCAGGCGCATTGCCTGCGTACCATTTTCACAGCCCACGTGGACGTGCTGTCCGAAGACTGTGAACTGCTTGGCGAGGTAGCCGTAGAGCCCGGCCACATGGCGAAAGCGCGGGCGATCGTAGATCTGGCGGTCATACCAGCGCTGGAATGGATGCGCCCCGCCGCCGGCGACCTCGATGTCGAGGCGATCCGCGCCAACCACCAGCGTATCGCGCATGGCGATCAGCTCGGCACGCAGCGGAGTGTAGGCTGTATGCACTGAGGTGCTGACTTCCAGCATGCTCTCGGTGATCTCCGGCTTGATATCGCCAGGAAACGGTTTGCGCGTGACGAGCGCGATGAGGTCGGATGCAGCGCGCGTCAGGTCGCCGTTGCGCCGGTCGATCAGCTGAAGTTCGAGCTCGACGCCAATCGAGAGCGACTGCGATTTCTTGAAGTCCAGGATGCTTTCGTTCATCGGTCCGCCTGCGGGCTGGTCTCGTCGCGGTCGTGCTGGGAAGCCCTCGTCCTCATGGCTCCGTCCTCGCCTCGCCACTGGCACGCAGCGAGTAGACCAGCGTCAGGGCGCCGACGATCTGGAAGATGATGACGCTGGCCAGGAGTACAGCGCCGGCCTGCGCGCCGAGTTGCGGATCAATCTGCGTCACCTGTTGCGTCAGCATCAGCGCGATGGCAGACATCGGCAGCAGTCCCAGACCAACGAGCAACCCTTTGCGCCAGACGATGCCGGTCAGCGGCGCCATCAGACCCACAGCCGTCACCTTGCATGCGGTGCGCGCCAGCACCAGTGCGAGCGCCGGCAGACCGGCGTTGAGCAGGGCGCCGAAGTCGACCGTGGCGGCCGACAGCGCGAAGAACAGCATCAGGGCAAGTGCCGATACCAGTCCGAAGTCACCCCCGGAGAAACGGCGCTCGCGGTCGAACGCGCGCGCAAAGGCCCCGCAGGCCAGCGAGGCGAGCAGCGGGGAAAGCCGCAGTGCGAGCGCGGTCGCGAACACGATCCAGACGACGGCCAGCATCAGCGTGAGCTGCGCGGCGCGATCGCGCCCCACAAAGCCGGCCACCAGCAGCAGGACGCGCGCCCCAAGCGCGGCCACCGCAAGCGAACCCGCGATCAGGTAGAGCGGATGCAGCAGATAGTCGTCGAGCAGTCCGCGCGTCTCGACCCGGGCCCAGGCAAGCAGCAGCGTTGAAAGAACGACGGCATAAATCGAGTTGAGCGCCGTCAGCAGCAGGACGCGCTCGGTAACCTGGCCCTGCGATCGAACCTCGCGCGTGACGGCCAGCACCACGGCCGGCGACGTCGACATGCTGATCGTGGCGATCAGCGCGGACGCCAGTGGCGCAACGTCGAGCCAGCGCAGGACCGCAAAGACAACCGCGAACGTCAGGCCGCTTTCCAGCGCGCTTGCGCCGAGCAGGGCGGGATTGCGTCGCAGCCAGCCGAACGAGACGCGCTGACCCAGGTCGAAGGCAATGATCGCCGCCGTGAACTCCAGCGAGAACTGCAGTGTCGCGGTCGGGAGCTGCTCCATGTTCAGTGCCCGCAACAGATAGCCGCCAGCACCGAAGCACGCGCCCGCAGCGAGATAACCGAGCAGCCGCGGTGCCTTCAGCCAACGCGCGGCCACCTCGCCGAACGCCGCGGCGAGCAAGGCGAGCGCGGCCACCGCAACGGCAGGGGGAAACGCAGGAGGCCAGTCAGGCAGGAAACTCAGGTCCATCGGAGTCGATTGCGGTGCTCCGGCATTGAGTTGCCGGGGATTCGGAACTCGCATCGTGCGCTGGGCAGGACGCGAGACGTGAGGCAGGCAGGAAGCCGCAACCTGGGGCGGCACGTCAACCCGCCGACCATAGCGCTCGCGAGCACCCCTCGGTATACCGGATATCGCCTACGTGATACTACCGAGCGACAAATGCGCCAGCGGGACAATGCGTCATGACTACAGAGCAAGCGCGCACCCCGAACTGCTCGCACACAACGAACAGGTGTCCGCCGCGCAGTCTGCTTCCGCGCCCGGAAAGCGCGGCCGCTTGCTAGAACGGAATGTCTTCGTCCATGTCGGCGATGTTGGTCGCCGGCTTGGAGGCCTGCGCAGGGCGCGCTCCTCCGGAGCGGGCCGGCGCAGGTGCACGGGCCTCGTCACCGCCGTCCATGTCGGCTCCCCCGCCCATGCCTTCGCGCGAGCCGAGCAATTGCATGTTCTCGGCAACGACCTCGGTCGTGTACTTGTCGTTGCCGTCCTTGTCCTGCCATTTGCGCGTGCGCAGCCGGCCTTCGACATAAACGGGCCGGCCCTTGCGCAGGTACTCGCCGGCGATCTCGGCCAGCCGGCCGAAAAACGCCACCCGGTGCCACTCGGTTTCTTCCTGCTGCTGGCCGGAGGCATCCTTGTAACGGCGCGTGGTTGCGATCGAAACGTTGGTGATCGCCGCGCCGTCGGCCGTGTAGCGGGTCTCGGGATCGCGCCCGAGATTGCCGATCAAAATCACCTTGTTGACGGATGCCATGTTGTTCTCCTTCGGAGGCGAACCCCGCCCGCAGCGCGGCGGCTGGCGTGGGTCCGGGAGCGATGAGGTTTGTGGCTATAGTAACAAGTTCGCCTCTTGCAGTTGGCCTCCCTGATGGACGAAATCCGCATCCGCGGCGCCCGCACCCACAATCTCAAGAGCATTGATCTCGACCTGCCGCGCGAGCGGCTGGTCGTCATCACCGGGCTCTCGGGGTCGGGCAAGTCGTCGCTGGCATTCGACACGCTCTACGCCGAAGGCCAGCGTCGCTACGTCGAGTCGCTGTCGGCGTATGCGCGGCAGTTCCTGCAGCTGATGGAGAAACCGGACGTCGACCTGATCGAAGGCCTGTCGCCCGCGATCGCGATCGAGCAGAAGGCGTCGTCGCACAATCCACGCTCGACCGTCGGCACGGTGACGGAGATTCACGACTACCTGCGCTTGCTGTTCGCCCGGGTCGGCACTCCGTACTGCCCGGACCACAAGGTGCCATTGCAGTCGCAGAGCGTCTCGCAGATGGTCGACGCGACGCTCACGTTGCCGGAAGACACGAAGGTCCTTGTCCTGGCGCCGGTTGTGCGCGAGCGCAAGGGCGAGTTCATCGAATTCTTCGACGACATGCAGGTGCAGGGCTTCGTGCGCTTTCGCATCGACGGTGCAGTCGTCGAGGCCGAGAGCGTGCCTCCTCTGGCCAAGAACGAGAAACACTCGCTCGATGTCGTGGTCGACCGCCTGAAGGTGCGGGCGGATGCCAAGCAAAGGCTGGCCGAATCGTTCGAGACGGCACTGCGGCTGGCCGACGGGCGCGCGCTGCTGCTCGACCTCGACAACGGCCAGGAGCTGGCGTTTTCGAGCCGCTTCGCATGCCCGGTGTGCAGCTATTCGCTGGCGGAGCTGGAACCGCGGCTGTTCTCCTTCAACAACCCGATGGGTGCATGCGAGGCCTGCGACGGCATCGGCACCGTCGAATACTTCGACGAACAGCGCGTTGTGGCCCATCCGGAACTGGCCCTGGCCAGCGGCGCGATCAAGGGCTGGGATGCGCGCAACCAGTACTACCACCAGATGCTGGTCACGGTCGCGCAGCACTACGGATTCGATCTCAACCAGCCATATGACCAGTTGCCCGAGTCGGCGCAGCGCGTGATCCTGCACGGTTCGGGCGAGACCGAGATCCCCTTCACCTACACGAACGAACGCGGCCGTAAGATGGTCCGCCGGCATCCTTTCGAAGGAGTGATCCCGAGCCTGGAGCGGAGGCTGCGCGAAACCGACTCGCTGGTCGTGCGCGACGAGCTGGCCAAGTTGCGCAGCCAGTGCGCCTGCCCGGCCTGCGAGGGCTCGCGGCTGCGGCGCGAGGCGCGCAACGTGTTCATTGGCGAAGGTGAGCAGCAGCGCGGCATCTGGCAGATCTCCGCGGCGCCGCTGGCCGAGGCCTCGAGGTACTTCGAGTCCCTCGCGTTCACGGGCTCGAAGAAGGAGATCGCGTCCAAGATCGTCAAGGAGATCGGTTCGCGGCTGCATTTCCTGGTCAATGTCGGCCTGGACTACCTGTCGCTGGACCGCTCGGCCGACACGCTCTCGGGCGGAGAGTCGCAGCGCATCCGCCTCGCCTCACAGATCGGTTCCGGCCTGACCGGTGTGATGTACGTGCTCGACGAACCCTCGATCGGCCTGCACCAGCGCGACAACGACCGCCTGATAGGGACGCTGAAGCACCTGCGCGATCTCGGCAACAGCGTCATCGTCGTGGAGCACGACGAGGATGCCATCCGCGCTGCGGACTACGTCGTGGACATGGGACCGGGCGCCGGCGCGCACGGCGGCGAAGTGGTGGCTCGCGGCACGCTCGACGAGATCGTGGCCAATTCGAAGTCGCTGACCGGCCAGTACATGGCGGGCAAGCGCCAGATCGAGATACCAGCCGACCGCACGCCGCCATTTACGCACTGGCTGAAGCTGATCGGCGCCCACGGCAACAACTTGAAGAGCGTCACGCTCGACCTGCCGATCGGTCTGCTGACCTGCATCACCGGTGTTTCGGGCTCGGGCAAATCGACCCTGGTCAATGACACGCTTTACGCGGCGGTCGCGCGCCACCTGTACGGTTCCGCGGCGGAGCCGGCGCCGTACACGATGCTCGAAGGACTCGAGCATGTCGACAAAGTCATCAGCGTCGACCAAAGCCCGATCGGCCGCACGCCGCGCAGCAATCCAGCGACCTATACGGGGCTTTTCACGCCGATTCGCGAGCTGTTCGCCGAAACGCCCACCGCGCGCGAGCGCGGTTACGAAGCCGGACGATTTTCGTTCAACGTGAAGGGTGGCCGCTGCGAGTCGTGCCAGGGCGATGGCGTCATCAAGGTCGAGATGCACTTCCTGCCGGATGTCTACGTACCCTGCGATGTCTGTCACGGCAAGCGCTACAACCGCGAAACGCTGGAAGTGCACTACAAGGGCCGCAACATCGCCGAGGTGCTCGACCTCACGGTCGAAGATGCCTTCGAGTTCTTCAGCGCCGTGCCGACGATCGCCCGCAAGCTGCAGACGCTGCTCGACGTCGGCCTCGGCTACGTGCGGCTCGGCCAGAGTGCGACGACACTCTCGGGCGGCGAAGCCCAGCGCGTCAAGCTGTCGCTCGAGCTCTCCAAGCGCGACACCGGGCGGACGCTCTACATCCTCGATGAGCCGACGACCGGGCTCCACTTCCACGACATCGCGCTGCTGCTCAAGGTGCTGCACCAGCTGCGCGACGCCGGCAACACGGTCGTCGTCATCGAGCACAACCTGGACGTCATCAAGACGGCCGACTGGGTGGTCGACCTCGGGCCCGAGGGCGGAGATGGGGGCGGACGCATCATCGCCGCCGGTCCTCCCGAGCAGATCGTGGCCAGCGCGGAGAGTCACACCGGCACCTACCTGGCGCCGGTGCTGGCACGCCGGCGCCGCAAGCGCGCGGCGTAGCTCTTCTCAGAAGCGGACTGCCCCAAGCACGCTGACGCCTTCGCCGGCGGAACGCAGCACGACCGCCTCGCCCATCGCCGTCGCGCGACCCGTCAGGGCCGAGATATTGACCTGGTGCGTGACCAGCACCAGCACGCCGGGGCCCTTCCACTCGGCAATGCGGGCGCGCAGCGCGCGCGTCTGACCGTCCGCGACCGATCGATCGTCGAAGAAGGAGTTCAGCGCATCCAGATACGTCACTGCCAGCCGCGGGAACGCCAGTCGCGCCGTGTCGGCGCAGCGGCACCAGCGGCTCGACTCTACCTTCGTTACGCGGATACCGCGTTCGGCCAGCGTGCGCCCCATCGCGACAGCCTGCTTGCGTCCCGCTTCGGACAGGTTGCGCTGCGTGGCACAGTCATCTATCCGGAACCCCGGAGGGTCACCCACGCCGGGCACGGTTTCGGCGTGCCGAACGATCATCACGGCACCGGGCTCGCGCAAGGCCGCCCAGGTCTCCTCGCCCTGCGCCTCCGAAGCGATGAGCAAAGCCGCCGCCAGCACCCATAGCGCTGGCACCATCGGATTCATTAGCGCCCGCACCATCGGCTTCATCGCTCCAGCAGCCTGGCCTCCGCCAGCTCGAGAGAGTCCGGCACGCCGCGCAGCACGATCACGTCGCCGACCTGCAGAGTCATTTCCGGACTCGGATCCGCGCCTCGAATTCCGCGCCTTCGCACGGCGGTGACTTCGGCTCCCAGCGCCTGCAGTCCAAGATCAACCAGGCGCCGGCCGATCGCCCGGGCACCCGCGTCGATCGGCACCGAGTGCAACCGTTCATGGGACTCGGCTTCGGGCGACAGGTCTTCGTCTGCGGTGCCGTGAAAGTAGCCGCGCAGCAGGCGATAGCGCTGGTTGCGCGCCTCGCGCACCCGCCGGATGACCCGAGCGACCGGCACTCCGAGCAGCACCAGGGCGTGCGAGCCGAGCATCAGGCTGCCCTCGATGACTTCGGGCACGACCTCGGTGGCGCCGGCCTGCATCAGTCTGTCGAGATCGTGGTCGTCCTGCGTGCGCACGATCACGGCGAGGTTCGGGCGCAAGGCGTGCGCGTGGTGCAGGACCTTCAGCGCCGAGCGCGTGTCCGCGTACGTGACGACGAGCGCGGCCGCGCGCGTTATGCCGGCGGCCACCAGCGTCTCGCGCCGCGCCGCATCGCCGTAGACCACCGAGTCGCCGGCCGCGGCGGCTTCGCGTACGAGGTCTGGGTCGAGATCGAGCGCGACGTAGCCGATCCCTTCCTGCTCGAGCATCTTGGCCAGGTGCTGGCCGCTACGGCCAAAGCCGCAGATGACCACGTGGCGCTCGGTGGCGATCGCGCGCTGGGCGATTTGCGCGATCTCAAGCGACTTCTGCAGCCACTCGCTCGATGCCAGCCGCATGGCGATCCAGTCGGCGTGCTGCACGAGCAGGGGCGCGGCGAGCATCGAAAGCAGCATCGCTGCAAGGACAACCTGCAGGATCAGGTCGTCGAGCAGGCGGAACTGCCCGGCAAGCCCCAGCAGCACGAAGCCAAACTCGCCCGCCGTGGCGAGCGCCAATGCGGCGCGGATCGAGGTCCCCGCCGCCGCTCCGAAGACACGCGCCAGCAGGTAGATCAGGCCGAACTTGAACGCGACCGGCACCGTCAGCGCCAGCAGCACCCAGCCGAAATGATCGACCACGATCCGCGGATTCAGCAGCATGCCGATCGTCACGAAGAACAGTCCCAGCAGCACGTCGCGGAACGGCTTGATGTCCTCTTCGACCTGGTGCCGGAACTCGGTCTCGGCGATCAGCATGCCGGCCACGAAGGCGCCCAACGCCAGCGAAAGCCCGGCGATCTCGGTCAGCCAGGCGAGTCCCAGCGTGATCAGGAGCACGTTCAGCGTGAAGAGCTCGTGCGACTTGCGTTTGGCAACGAGGTGCAGCCACCAGCGAAGCAGGCGTTGCCCGCCGGCCAGCAGCACGGTCAACAGCAGTGCCGCCTTGAGAATGGCCGCGCCGAGCGTCCAGCCCAGGTCGTCGGAGTGGGCGGCCAGGGCCGGGAGCATCACCAGTAACGGCACGACGGCGAGGTCCTGGAACAGCAGCACGCCGACAATGCGCCTGCCATGCTCCGTGTCCAGTTGCATGCGCTCGGCAAGCAGTTTCATGACGATGGCGGTCGACGACATCGCCAGCGCGGCCCCGAGCGCGAAAGCCCCGATGAGATCGACGCCAAAGTAGCGGCCCAGCAGCGCCCCGGCGACCAGCGCGCCTGCGATCGTCAGGACGACCTGCGCACCGCCTAGCCCAAAGACGATGCGCCGCATCGACTTCAACCTTGCCAGCGAAAACTCGAGGCCGATGGAAAACATCAGGAAGACAACGCCGAACTCCGCCAGATAGCGCGTCTGCTTGCTGTCTGGCACAAGCGCGAACGCATGGGGCCCGATCAGGATGCCTACCGCGAGGTAGGCGAGCAGCGGCGGCAGCGACAGCAGGCGAAAGGCGACCACGCCCAGGACCACGGTGGCCAGCAGAATCAGCGTTACTTCCAGACCTGAAGTCATCGGTCGCGGTGCGTGGCAGAGTCAGGCACGCCGGCCAAGCAAACGTCATGCCAGCGCGGTTAGCGCGTGTATTATCGCCGCAGCTTCCGGAGCGCTCTTCCGCCACTGGCTTTCCCGCTGCAACACCCCTCACCCGTCAATGCCCGCCGCTGCCCCGACCATCGAAGCGAATGCCAGCGCGCTGGCGCTGGCGCGCGAAGTGATCGAGATCGAGGCCAATGCTGTCGCCGCGCTCGCTTCCCGCATCGATGCGACGTTCGGCAAGGCGGTCACGCTGCTGCTTCGCTGCCGCGGGCGGATCGTCGTCAGCGGGATCGGCAAGAGCGGCCACATCGGACGCAAGATCGCGGCCACCCTGGCTTCCACAGGAACGCCGTCGATGTTCGTGCATGCAGCTGAAGCCGCCCATGGCGACCTCGGCATGATCACCGGTGACGACGTGCTGCTCGCACTGTCGTACTCCGGCGAAGGCGATGAACTGCTGACCATCGTGCCCGTGGCCAGGCGCCTGGGTACGCCACTGATTGCGATGACCGGCAGCGCCGGTTCTGCACTGGCCCGGCTCGCCGACGTCCATCTGGATGTCCATGTCGAGAAGGAAGCCTGCCCGCTGAACCTGGCACCGACGTCCTCGACGGCCGCGATGCTCGCGTTCGGCGATGCACTGGCGATCGCCTGCCTCGATGCACGGGGATTCGGCCATGAGGACTTCGCTCGCTCCCACCCGGCCGGTGCGCTCGGCCGGAAGCTGCTCACGCGCGTCAGCGACGTCATGCGCAGCGGCGATGCCATCCCGCGGGTCCCGAACAGCGCCACGGTCATGGACGCCCTGCACGAGATCACGCGCAAGCAGCTCGGCATGACGGCCGTGCTCGACGAACATGGAGCCCTGGCCGGGATCTTCACCGACGGCGATCTGCGCCGTCTGCTCGAACGTGTCGGCGACGTCAGGCAACTGGCCGTCGTCGACGTCATGACGCGAACTCCGCTGACAGTCGGCCCCGAGGCACTGGCGGCCGAAGCCGCGCAGCTGATGGACCGCCATCGCAAGAACCAGCTGCTCGTTGTCGACGGCGGCGGGCAGCTCGTAGGCGCGCTGAACAACCTCGACCTCATGAACGCGAAGGTCATCTAGATGACGGCTGAAGAGCGCGCGGCGCGCGTACGGCTCGCGGTCCTCGATGTCGACGGCGTGCTGACCGACGGCAGGCTCTACTACGGCCCGCAGGGCGAAGTACTCAAAGCCTTCGACGTGCGCGACGGCCACGGCATCAAGATGCTGCTGGCGCGCGCGATCGACGTCGCGCTTCTGTCGGCGCGCAGTTCGCCGATCGTGGCCAGGCGTGCGCAGGAACTCGGTGTCGTGCGGGTGCTGCAGGGCCGAGGCGACAAGGCGGCTGGATTCGACGAGCTGCTCCGCGAGACCGGAGTAGGCGCCGGCGAGACGGCATACATCGGCGACGACCTGCCCGACCTTCCGGTGCTGCGGGCTGCCGGACTCGCCGCCACCGTGGCCGACGCGCGCGACGAGGTCAAGGCCGTCGCCCACTGGATCGCGCCCTGCCCCGGCGGCCGCGCCGCCGTCCGCGCCTTCGCCGAGTTCATCCTGCGCGCCAAGGGCATTGACATCGCTGCAATGGTGCAAGGATGAAGCGCAGCCACCTACCTCACTTGCAGTTGTTTACGCGCCGCCCGCCCGGCCGCCCGAAGGGCGGCGCGCTGTCTATAGCGCAGCGGGTGCACGTGCGATGCGAAGCATCGCGTACACCGGCTGCGAAGCGCCATGCGTGACCGCATCACCGCCATCATCGCCATCGTGCTGCTCGCGCTGCTGGCCGGCTCGACCTACTGGTACTCGATATCTACGCGCCTTGGCGCCCTTCCGAGCGCGGTTTCGCGCGAGGGGCCGGACGTCATCGGCGAGAAGGTCACGCTGACGCAGTTCGACGCTGCGGGCCGCGCCGTCAACAAGCTGCTCGGCGAGCGCATCACGCACTACCCGAGCGACGATCGCGCCGAGGTGGTCCAGCCCCGCATGGTCAGCCTGCGCGAGGACCAGCCGCAGATCGACGCACGCGCCGACCGTGCACTGGTGGAAGACAGCGGTGCACGCGTCACTCTGACAGGCAACGTGACGCTGGTCCGCGCGGCGGGCAAGGACGGCGAGCCTCCCATGCGCCTCACGACGGAGAAGCTGGTTGCGCTGCCGGATGTCGAACAGTTCGCGACCGATGCACCGGTCGCGATCGAACGCGGCGGATCGCGCATCAACACGGTCGGAATGGACTACGACAACATCAAGCGCAGCGTGAAGTTCAGATCGCAGGTTCGTGGCTCGATCGAACCGACGCCTGCCGGCCGGGAGGGACGATGAACCGCCGATGGATCGCGCTCGCCCTTGCCGGGTTGCTGGCGAGCACCGCGCAGGCGGAGCGCGCAGACCGCGAGAAGCCACTCAACTACGAGGCCAACACCGGCGAGTGCGATGACCTGAAACAGGTTTGCGTGCTTGCCGGGGATGTTGTCCTGGTCAAGGGCACGATGCGGGCCACCGGCGAACGCGTGCAGATCCGCAAGGACCCGGAGGGCTACCAGTACGGCCTGATCGAGGCGGCGCCGGGCAAGCTCGCCACGTTTCGCCAGAAACGCGATGCCAGCCAGGCGGGACCGGAGGAATTCGTCGAAGGCTATGCGGAGCGAGTGGAATACGACGAGAAAGCCGACACGGTGAAGCTCATTGGTCGCGCCCGCGTGCGCCTGCTGGAAAATGACGTGCAGCGCGACGAACTGCGCGGTGATTCGATCACCTACGACCAGCGCAACTCCAGGTACTTCGTCACGGGCGGCAAGTCGGCCGCCGATCCGAACAATCCGGACGGCCGCGTGCGCGGCACGATCGCGCCGCGTTCGACCGCGCCGAAGACGGGCACGCCGGCACCGCTGAAGTCCGACACCAAGCTTGCCAACCCTCGCGCGGACTAGGATGAAACGACTCCCACGCCCGCGCCCGCACGCGGCCAGCCACTAGCATGGAAGCGCGCACCCGCGCCGGCGATGCCGCCACCCCGCTCGCACGCGAGCGGAGCACGCTGAACGTCGAACGGCTGCAGAAGAGCTACGGCAGCCGCACCGTCGTGAAGGATGTTTCGCTCACGGTAGAAAGCGGTGAAGTCGTGGGGCTGCTCGGCCCGAACGGCGCCGGCAAGACCACCTGCTTCTACATGGTTGTCGGACTCGTGCCGCTCGACGACGGCGACATCCTGCTCGACGCGAAGTCAATTGCGCACCTGCCGATCCATCGCCGGGCACGCCTGGGACTGTCCTACCTTCCGCAGGAAGCTTCGGTCTTCCGGAAACTGACGGTCGAGGAGAACATCCGCGCCGTGCTCGAACTGCAGATCGACGACCAGAGGCGCCCGCTGCCGAGGAACGTCATCGACGACCGGCTCTCGGAACTGCTCGATGACCTCCAGATCGCGCACCTGCGGACCAACACCGCCCTGTCACTTTCGGGCGGCGAGCGGCGCCGCGTCGAGATCGCTCGCGCGCTGGCGGCAAGGCCCCGCTTCATCCTGCTCGACGAGCCGTTCGCCGGAGTCGACCCGATTGCCGTACTTGAAATCCAGCGCATCGTGCGGTTCCTGAAGGAGCGCGGCATCGGCGTGCTGATCACGGACCACAACGTGCGCGAGACGCTCGGCATCTGCGACCACGCCTACATCATCAACGAAGGCGTGGTCCTCGCCGCCGGCCGCCCCGACGAGATCGTCGGCAACGAAACCGTGCGTCGCGTCTATCTGGGCGAGCATTTCCGGATGTA
>DAOMFI010000010.1:0-43449 GCA_035429725.1 Burkholderiaceae bacterium
TCGGCTACGGCAAGGAGTCGATGGCGCCGCACAGCCTGACGCTGACGATGGTCGGCGCCGCGCTGCTGTGGGTCGGCTGGTTCGGTTTCAACGCCGGTTCCAACCTCGAAGCCAATGGGGTCGCGGCCTTTGCCTTCGTCAACACGCTGCTTGCCACAGCCGCCGCGGTACTCGCGTGGATGTTTGCGGAGTGGATGGTGAAGGGCAAGCCCTCGATGCTCGGTGCCGCCTCCGGTGCGGTAGCCGGCCTGGTGGCGATCACGCCGGCCTGCGGCTTCGTCGGCATCATCGGCGCGCTGGTGATCGGCGTAGCGGCGGGCCTGGCCTGCTTCTGGGGCGTCACGGGGCTGAAGAAGATGCTCGGCGCGGACGACGCGCTCGACGTGTTCGGCGTGCACGGTGTCGGCGGCATCGTCGGCGCCCTGCTGACGGGCGTCTTCGCCGCGCCATCGCTCGGCGGAGCCGGCATCTGCAACTACATCACCAACAAGTGCGGTGATGCAGCGGACTTCCCGGGCATCGGCGCGCAGGTCTGGATCCAGTTCCAGGCCGTGCTGACGGCCGTGGTCGTCTCGGCCGTGGTTTCGGTCGTGGCGCTCACCATCGTCAAGATGATCACCGGCCTGCGCGTGACGCCGGAAGAGGAGCGGGAAGGCCTGGACACCACGTACCACGGCGAGTCCGCGTACCACTCGTAGTCATGTTTGTTTCCCCGGGAGGCGACTCCCGGGGACCTGCCGCGCCACCCGGAAAGGGCACGGTGGACTTGAAGGTTGTGTCTCCCTAGCTCGCCGGGCCGCCCCTGCGGCCCAAACGTGGCGAACTTTCACGGGCACCCCAGGGTGCCCGTTTTTTTGCCTGGACACCGTGCGATGCGAGCCTCCGACATGGGGATGACCCGCGGCCGGCAGGGCGGATCGTCGGCGGTACACTGCCCGTCCCATGGATCTTGCGCGGTGGGTCGAGCTGATCGCCGCGCTGAAGCGAGCCCGCCGTGTCGCATCCTGCTGTTCCCCGCCTGGCCACGGCCAACACCGGCCCTTTGCTGGCGCTCGAGCAGAAGATCGTCGATGAAATGCCGGCGATCGAGCGCTGGTTCCGCCTGCAGTGGCAAGACCACATGCCGCCGTTCTATGGCTCGGTCGACCTGCGCAATGCGGGCTACAAGCTGGCGCCGGTGGACATGAATCTCTTCCCGGGCGGGTTCAACAACCTCTCGGAAGACATGCTGCCGAGCGCCGTGCAGGCCGCGCAGTCCGCCATCGAGCGCCTATGCCCGGACGCCCGCAATCTCGTGCTGGTGCCCGAGCGGCACACCCGCAACCTCTATTACCTGGCCAACGTCGCGCGCCTGCAGCGCATCTTGCGGCAGACGGGCCTCGAAGTCCGCCTCGGTTCCCTCTCGGAGGAGATCCGCGAGCCTACGCGCATCGAGCTTCCGACCGACGAAACGCTGATGCTCGAACCGCTGGTGCGCGAGGGCGGCAAGGTGGGACTGGCCGGCTTCACGCCCTGCGCGGTGCTTCTCAACAACGATCTGTCGGCCGGCATTCCGCCGATCCTGCGCGACCTCGAGGACCAGGTGCTGGTCCCGCCGCTGCAGGCGGGCTGGGCCATCCGGCGCAAGTCGAACCACTTTGCCGCCTACGACGTCATCGCGGCCGAGTTTGCGCAACTGATCGACATCGATCCCTGGCTCATCAACCCGGCCTTCGGACGCTGCGGAGAGGTCAACTTCCACGAGCGCGCCGGCGAGGAGTGCCTGGCCAGCAACATCGACTTCGTGCTGGGCAAGATGCGCGAGAAGTATCGCGAGCACGGCATCGAGGACACGCCGTATGTCGTGGTCAAGGCCGACGCCGGCACCTATGGCATGGGCGTCATGACCGTCAAGGATGCATCGGAAGTGCGGGGCCTGAACCGCAAGCAGCGCAACAAGATGTCGGTGGTCAAGGAGGGTCTCGAAGTCAGCGAGGTCATCATCCAGGAAGGGGTGCCGACGATCGAACTGGTCGACAACGCCGTCGCTGAGCCGGTCGTCTACATGATCGATCGCTATGTCGTCGGCGGGTTCTATCGCGTGCATACGGAACGCGCGCGCGACGAGAACCTCAACGCTCCGGGCATGCACTTCGTGCCGCTCGCGTTTGCCGGCAGCTGCAATCTCCCGGATTGCAACGGGACGGCGGTGGAGAGCGCGGCGAACCGCTTCTACGCCTACGGCGTCATCGCACGCCTGGCGCTGCTGGCGGCCGCCGTCGAACTCGAGCGCACCGAGCACCGGGTGGCGTCGGCGCCGTCGGCGCCCGTCGCCGCCGCGATCGCCGGCTGACGCTCGGCAACGCACGCGTCCCGCCTCGCATGGCCCTGTCGCTGCTGTTCATCATCGATCCGCTGGACGAGCTCAAGGCCTACAAGGACACGAGCGTGGCGATGATGCGCGAGGCGGCCGGTCGCGGTCACCGCGTGTTCGCCGCCACGCCCGACGAACTCGCGGCGACCGAGAGCTCCGTGACGGCGCACGCCCACGAGCTGCGCGTGTCGTCCGACAACGCGGCGTGGTACGACGATCTCGGGGCTTCAGAGCGTGCGGTGGCAGCATTCGATGCGGTGCTGATGCGGAAGGACCCGCCCTTCGATGTCGAATTCCTGAACGCGACACTGCTGCTGTCGCGTGCCGCGGCGCTGGGAGCGCGCGTCATCAACGATCCCCGGGCGCTGCGCGACCACAACGAGAAGCTCGCGATCCTCGAGTTCGCCCAGTTCACGGTGCCGACCCTGGTGACGCGCGAGGCCGAGCGGATCCGTGCCTTCTGGGCGGATCACGGCGACATCGTCGTCAAGCCGCTGGACGGCATGGGCGGCGCGGGCGTGTTTCGCCTGCAGCCCGGTGATCCGAACGCGGGCTCGATCCTGGAAACCGTGACAGCGCGCGGCGCGCGGACAGCCATGGCGCAGAAGTTCATTCCCGCGATCCGCGACGGCGACAAACGTGTGCTCGTGATCGATGGCGAGCCGGTGCCGTACTGCCTCGCACGCATCCCGAAGGCCGGCGAGACGCGCGGCAACCTGGCTGCCGGCGGTACCGGGCGCGCACAGGCCTTGACGGCACGCGACCGCGAGATCGCTCGCACGGTGGGGAAAGCACTTCTGCCACGCGGTCTGCGCCTGCTCGGCCTCGACGTCATCGGTGACCATCTCACCGAGATCAACGTCACCAGCCCCACCTGCTTCGTCGAGATTGCCGAACAGACCGGCTGCAACGTCGCGGGCCTGTTTATTGATGCACTGGAGCGTGCCGGATGAGCAAAGATCGCCTGATGCGAGCGATCAACCGCGAGCGTGCCGTTGAACTGCGCCCGCCCGCCCGGCCGGTCCACGGCGTCGCTTGCAGGCGACGCCGGCTGCGCGGGATCGCCAGCGCGCAGGCGCCGGCGATTTTTCCCGCTACGCCCAAAGGGCGGGCGCCTAACTCGAGCAGGACGAGCGCACGTGCGACCCGAAGGGTCGCGTACGCGAGTCCTGATTTCTTATGACCGGCATAGTCATCATTGCCCACTCCCCGCTGGCCAGCGCGCTCGAGCACTGCGTCGAGCATGTCTATACCTGCGAACCCGGACTGGCAAAAGCGAACCTGCGCGTGCTCGATGTCGAGCCGGGCGCGGACGTCGAGGCGCTGTTCAGCCGGGCCACCTCGCTTGTTGCAGAAGTCGACAGCGGCGCCGGTGTCCTGGTGCTGACCGACGCGTTCGGTGCCACGCCCGGCAACCTGGCCGCGAGGCTCAGCGTGCCGGGGCGCGTCTCAGTAGTGGCGGGGGTGAACCTCCCCATGTTGCTGCGCGCGGTGTGCTATCGCGGCAGTTCGCTCGGCGAGCTTGCAGAGAAGGCGCTTTCCGGAGGCCAGCAGGGCATGGTGCAGGTCGCCGGAACGCCGGTGCAGAACCAGGGCTACAACCCGCAGGGGAATGATTACCAAAGACTTCACCATCAGCAATAAGCTCGGACTGCACGCGCGGCCCTCGGCCCAGATCACCCAGGTGGCGAGTCGCTTTTCCTCGGAAGTATGGATTTCCAAGAACGGACGCCGAGTTAATGCGAAGTCGATCATGGGCGTAATGATGCTGGCAGCCGGGCAGGGCAGCGTGCTCACGGTCGAAGCCGACGGGCCGGACGAGGCGCAGGTGATCGATGCACTTGGGGAGCTGATCGCCAGCGGATTTGGCGAGATCGACTGAACATTGAACATGAGTGAGCGCGCGCGGGAAGCACTGACCGGCAGTGGCGTGGCACGCGGGATCGCCGTCGGCCATGCCCACCTGCTCGCGCCGTCCGAACTCGACGTTCGCCAGGTCACGATCGAGCGGCGCAATGTCGTGCACGAGATCGCCCGGCTGACCCGCGCTTTCGCGGCCGTGCGCGATGAACTCGATGGCCTGAAGCTCGGCATCGCACAGGACGCTCCAACGGAGGTTCGTGCCTTCCTCGACCTGCACCGGCTGATCCTCGACGATGCGCTCCTGTCCGAGGCCCCGCGCGACCTGATCCGGACGCGGCTCATCAACGCCGAATGGGCGTTGACGATCCAGCTGGAAGAAGTCTGCCGTCAGTTCGAAGCCATCGACGACGAGTACCTGCGCGAGCGTTCGACCGACGTGCGCCAGGTGGTCGAGCGCGTGCTCAACGCGCTCGCCGAAGGAACGCCGGGGCGCGTCGCCTTGCCGAAGAAGCTGGCCGTCGGCCAGCGGCTCGTTCTTGTTGCACGCGACCTGGCGCCCGCCGACATGCTGCACCTGAGGGAGCGTGCCGATGTCGATCTCGCCGGTTTCGTGACCGAGCTGGGCGGGCCGACCTCGCACACGGCGATCATGGCGCGCAGCCTGGGGCTGCCGGCGGTCGTCGGCGCGGCGCGCGCGCGCGACGTGATCGAAGAGGGCGATCTCCTTGTCATCGATGCCGATGCCGACCTCGTCGTCGTCAACCCTTCCGAAGACGAACTGCAGGAATTCCGGCGCCGGCTGCGCGCGCAGGCCGAGCATCGGGCCCAGCTGCGCAAGCTCAAGGGCAAGCTCGCGCGCACGCGCGACGGCGTGCCGATCGACCTGCTCGCCAACATCGAGCTGCCCAAGGATGCGCGCGATGCCCTCGAGGCCGGTGCCGACGGCATCGGACTCTTCCGTTCCGAGTTCCTGTTCATGGACCGCGACGACCTGCCGTCCGAGGACGAGCAGTACGAGGCTTACGCCAAGGTCGCGCGCGTGATGAAGGGCAAGCCGGTCGTCATCCGTACCCTCGACATCGGCGCCGACAAGGTGCTCAATGAAGCCGCGCGCGAAACACTCGGCATGGGGCGGGGCGCACCGCGGCCGGAATCGAATCCGGCACTGGGACTGCGTGCGATCCGCTACTGCCTGGCGTACCCGGAGCTCTTCTCGACCCAGCTGCGCGCGATATTGCGTGCGTCCGAGGTCGGCACCGTCCGCATCCTGATCCCGATGCTCGCGCATGTGCATGAGATCGAACAGGCGGCCGCCTTCGTCGCGCGCGCGAAGGAGCAGCTCAAGGAGCGCAAGCTCAAGTACGACGCCCGCATCCAGCTGGGCGGCATGGTGGAGGTTCCGGCCGCGGCGCTGTCACTGCCGGAGTTCGTGCAGCGGCTCAAGTTCCTCTCGATCGGCACCAACGACTTGATCCAGTACACGCTGGCGATCGATCGCAGCGACAGCGCCGTGGCCCACCTGTATGACCAGACGCACCCGGCCGTGCTGCGCCTGATTGCCCAGACGATACGGACGGGCTCGCGGGCGCGCGTGCCGGTTTCCGTGTGCGGTGAACTGGCCGGCGACCTCGAGATGACCGAACTGTTGCTGGGCATGGGGCTGCGCCAGTACTCGATGCATCCGTCACAGATCCTCGCGGTCAAGGAGCGGCTGTTCGAGCTGTCTGCCAAGGACTCCGGCCGCTTCGCCAGCCGTGTGCTGCGAATGTCGGACCCATTGAAGATCCGGCAGCTCCTGCAGCGCGAAACGGCATCGCCGCTCGCAGCTTCGGTCTAGCAATGTGCAACGAAAAAGGGCCCGGCGCAGGCCGGGCCCTTTGGCATCACGAGTCTGCCTCGATCGGTGAACTCGCCCTAGTTCAGGTCTTTGTCCTTCCAGACCTTGATGCCCGAAGCGGCCACGCTGGCTTCGAGGCCCTGCTTGGTCAACCGGTAAAAGTCGCCGCCTGTGAACGTGCCGACGCTCGCGCTGGTGGCCTTGGGGCCTGCTCCGGCGCCCGCGGTGACATTGCCGGTGGCATCCCAACCGCTGTCGATGAACTGCTGCATGCTGGCCTTGTCCTTGAAGACGAACAGGTAGCGCGTTTCGCTGGCACCGAGCTGCAGTCCAGCGCTGGCCTGGGCCAGGTCCATGAACGTGTTCTTCTTGCTCGCATTGTCGTGGACAACACCCTTGCCGCCGGCGCCGCCAACGATGAAGCTGATGCCGAACGTGGAGAACACAGCGTAACCCGGGGCCTTCTCGACCTTGGCCTTGAGGCCCGGGTCCTTCGCATAGAAAGCGGCCAAGGCGGCCGAGGTGGACTTCAGTACTTCATCCTGCTTCGCTTTGTCGGCCGCCATCGCAGTCGACAGACCAAACGCCGTCAGTGTTGCGGCCGTTGCCAGCCATTTGAACAGTTTCATTGTCAGTTTCCTTTCTCTCGCCGGACGCGCGTCGGGTCCCGTTCAAGAGCGACCGGGTGACGGACCGTAAGCGAAGTTTATGCCGCTTACCCCGGGCGGCCGTTTGACAGCCCGCAGGCAGTTCTCTAGCCTGCCCAACTTGCGCCGATTTGCCGACTCGCTTGCGGGCGCGCGAGGAAGAATTCCTCCGAAAACCGCTAAAGAGGTCAAGCAGCCCCGCTGCCCCAACCCGAGCCGGCATCGCGCCCCTCGGGTTTTTTGTCCCGACTCCGTTGGCGAGGTTTCAGCTTTGAGTGGCCGTTCAGTAGGTGTCGTCACGCCGCAGGTGATGAAGTTCGACGCCCCGCTCGAATTGACGAGCGGCGCATCGATCGCCGCGTACGAACTCGCGGTCGAGACCTACGGGCGGCTGAACGCCGAGCGCAGCAACGCCGTGCTGATCTGCCACGCGCTCAATGCGTCCCATCACGTCGCCGGCACGTATGCCGACGACCCCGGCAAGGTCGGCTGGTGGGACAACATGGTCGGCCCGGGCAAGCCGGTCGACACCGAGCGCTTCTTCGTCGTCGGCGTCAACAACCTCGGTTCGTGCTTCGGCTCGACCGGGCCGATGTCGCTCGACCCGGCCAGCGGAACGCCGTACGGGGCACGCTTCCCCGTCGTCACAGTCGAGGACTGGGTGCGCGCGCAGGCGCGCCTTGCAGACAGGCTCGGGATCGAACAGTGGGCCGCCGTCATGGGCGGGTCACTCGGCGGCATGCAGGCGCTGTCCTGGGCAATCCAGTATCCGCAGCGCATACGGCACTGCGTCGCGATCGCGTCGGCACCGAAGCTGTCGGCGCAGAACATCGCGTTCAATGAGGTGGCCCGCACGGCGATCCGCTCGGACCCGGACTTTCACGGCGGCGACTATTACGCCCACGGCGTCGTGCCGAAGCGCGGCCTGCGCGTGGCGCGCATGATCGGCCACATCACGTATCTCTCGGGCGCCGACATGGCCGAGAAATTCGGACGCGCGATGCGTGCCGACGACTATCAGTTCCACTACGACGTCGAGTTCGAGGTCGAGAGCTACCTGCGCTACCAGGGCGACAAATTCTCGGAGTACTTCGACGCCAACACCTACCTGCTGATCACGCGCGCGCTCGATTACTTCGACCCGGCGCGCGCGGCCTCCGGCAACCTCGTGCAGGCACTGGCGCCGGCCACGGCCAAATTCCTGCTCGCGAGCTTCAGCACTGACTGGCGGTTCCCGCCCGAAAGGTCGCGCGAGATCGTCGAGGCGCTGATCGAGAACGGGCGCGACGTCGCCTACGCCGAGATCGACGCACCGCATGGGCACGATGCTTTCCTGCTCGAGGACCCGCGTTACCACCGGGTGGTCCGCGCGTACTTCGACAACATCGCGCGGGAGAGCGGTTCATGACCCTGCGCGTTGACCTCGCACAGATCGCCGAGTGGGTGGCGCCGGGCAGTCGCGTGCTCGACCTCGGGTGCGGCGATGGCTCGCTGCTGGCGCATTTGCGCGATGCCAAGTCGTGCCGCGGTTACGGGGTCGAGATCGACGACGACCACGTGGCGCGCTGTGTGAAGGCGGGCCTGAATGTCGTGCAGCAGAACCTCGATGCCGGCCTACGCCTGTTCGCCGACAACATGTTCGACACGGTCGTGCTTTCACAGACGCTGCAGGCCATGCACAACGTCGAGGGCATCCTGCGCGAGATGGCGCGCGTCGCGCGCCAGGGGATCGTCAGCTTTCCGAACTTCGGACACTGGCGGCACGCGGTGTCGCTGCTGGCCGGGCGCATGCCGGTGAACCGGCAGATTCCCTACCAGTGGTACGACACGCCGAACATCCACCTTTGCACGCTGAAGGACTTCGAGATCCTGGCGGCGCGCGTCGGACTGGTCATCACCGGACGCACGGTACTTGCAGACGGGCGGCCGGTGCAGTTCGCGCCCGCGCTGCGTGCGACGGTCGCGATCTATCGGTTCGAAACACGCTGAGTTCGCGCGCAGTGGCGTGCGGGGAGGGGGCCTGATGAGTGCGTTGCGCGAGAAGCTGATTCGCAACTTCAACGAGATCGAGCTCGAAACGTCGACGCGGGCGCCGTTATATGACGGTTCCCGCAGCGGCGGCGTGGCAGGCCAGCGCGTTGGCACCGTGGCGCGGAAGCTGGGTGCCGGCGTCGACATCGTGCCGCCCGGCAAGCGCGCCTGCCCCTACCACTTTCATTACGCGCAGGAAGAAATGTTCGTCGTTCTCGAAGGCGAGGGCACGCTGCGCGTGGCCGGGGAAATGATCCCGATCCGGGCCGGCGACGTGATCGGCATTCCGCCCGGGCCAGAGTATCCGCACCAGATCATCAACACGTCGAATGCGCCGCTCAAGTTCCTGTCGATCAGCACGCAGGAAGTCCCCGAGGTCTGCGAGTACCCGGATTCCGGCAAGTACCTCGCCTATGCACGCACCAAGGGGCCCTTGCTCGACGGCGGACGCATGCACCGCTCGGATACCGACCTGGACTACTGGGACGGCGAGCCCTGAGCAGGGGACGGTGCTGCCGGCCGGGCAGTGACGCGGCTGGCGAGCCAGACGAGCAGCAACACCGGGACGCCGAGCGCGGCGGTTGACGTGAAGAAGGCAACGTAGCCATGGGCGTCGACGAACGCACCGGAGAATCCCGCAACAAACTTCGGCAGCAGCAGCATCACTGACGAGAAGAGCGCGTATTGCGTGGCCGAGTACGCGATGTTCGTAAGTCCCGAGAGGTACGCAATGAAAGCTGCCGAGGCAATGCCGGCGGACAGGTTGTCGGCCGAGATGACGAAAATGAGCCCGGTCAGATCGTGTCCGCGCGTTGCGAGCCAGGCAAACAGCAGGTTCGACGCCGCCGACAATACGGCTCCCAGCATCAGGATGCGGGTCACGCCGAAGCGCAGCGCCAGTGCGCCGCCGAGGAACGCACCCGCCAGGGTCATGACGACGCCGTAGAACTTGGAAACGGCTGCCACTTCGTCCTTCGTGTAGCCCATGTCGACGTAGAACGGGTTGGCCATGATGCCCATCACCACGTCGGAGATGCGGTAGGTGGCGATCAGCGCCAGCAACAGCAGCGCGTGCCAGCGGTAGCGACGGATGAAGTCGGCGAACGGGCCCACAACGGCGGACTGCAACCAGGCGAGCAATCGCGCAACCGGTGCAACCGGCGTCGGATCGGCTTGTGCTGTGAGCAGGTTCACGTCCGGGGCCGCCGGTTCCGGCGAGAGCAGCACCGCCAGAACGCCGACGCCCATTGACGCGGCCATCGCGAAGTAGGCGATCGTCCAGGCGCTGGCGTGGTAGCCGGTGTCGCTGCCGGCCGCGCGCGCCGCGATCCAGAGAACGCCTGCGCCGGCCCAGATCATGGCGAGCCGGTAGCCGGTCTGGTACATCGCCGCCAGCGCCCCCTGCTTCTCGACGCGGGCCGACTCGATGCGGTAGGCATCGAGCGCGATGTCCTGCGTGGCGGAAGCGAAGGCGACGACGAGCGCGGCGATCGTCAGCGCGCGCAGCCCGCCTTGCGGATCGCCGATGGCCATCGCAATCAGGCCGCCGATGATGATGGCCTGGGACAGGAGCAGCCAGGCGCGTCGGCGCCCCAGGAGGCGAGTCAGCAGCGGCAGCGGCAGGCGGTCGACCAGCGGCGCCCAGACCCACTTGAAGCCATACGCCAGTCCGACCCACGACAGGTAGCCGATCGTGGCTCGGTCAATGCCGGCTTCGCGCAACCGGAACGAGAGCGTGCCCAGGACCAGCAGCAACGGCAGCCCGGCAGAGAAACCGAGGAAGAACATGCGCAACGCCGCGGGCTCCGCGTAGACGCGCAACACTTCGCGCCACGAACGTCGCGGTGTGGGGCGTTCTGCGGCGGCGTGGCTCTCGTCGGTGGGCGAGGTTGCGGTCGGGCTGGGCATGGCTGCGCGCAGTGTAGTGGCGCACCGGCCGTGACTGATGCGTCATTCACAGGGGTGCTTCGCGGTCGTCGGGCCCGGCAGCAGTGGCGGCGGGAGGAGACCGTCGTCGCGGCGGCCGGGGTTGCCTGCACCCACGCCGGCAGTCACCGAAGATGTTGGCGATCACCGGACAATTCGTGTTGCCGCGCTCGTGCGCGGCATTCGATACTCTCGGTGAGCCGGGTGAGTCGGCACGGAGCTGGCGAATGTACAAAGCCCTGCAGCAACTGGAGCGGATCGCGGGCCGATGAGCATGAGCGGAAGGACCCGGTCACGGTTCGCGGTGCGCCGCGTTCTCGAGAACGCGGGCATCCTCACATTCGCGTCGTTGCTCGTCATGTCGGCGGCGCTGGGGCGCTATGCCGTGGCGCTGGTGTGGTGCGGGGCGCTCATCGTGTTCTTTACTCACACCTGGGAAGGCCGTTCGCATCGGGCGAGCGAGCCGCCGGCGTCCCCGGGCGGCATGGCCCTGCGCCCGCGGCACTACGACACGCTGCGCTGGCTCGGCCTGGCGCTGTCGCTGGCCGGCGTGGTGGCGATGTCGGTCTAGGGCCCTTCAACCTCTGAGACGGGACTGGCTGGCCCGGGGCGTGCCGCGCCGGCGCAGCGGGCCGCGGTATGAGGCGTTCGCCCCGTACCGCGGCGAGCGACGATCAATCCGCCACCCGGGCCGGCCCGGCACTGCGGCATCGGCTGCCTCAGGCACTAGGGCGCAGGGGGTGTGCCGGCGCGCGACAGCAGCAACTTGCGGACGTAATCGGCGTGTTCGCGCAGCGTGTAGAGGTGCGAGAAATAGGCTTTCGGAACCTTCACGAGGTTCAGGCGGGCCCCGATGTCATCGATCTTTGCGAGTTGAGCGGCGACGTCGCCGCCTCGATCGGTGGCCACGCGTTCGATACGATTGACTTCCGCGTACCAGCCGTCGAGCCGGCTGCGGATACGCCAGTCGTAGATCTTCGGCAGGTAGGCAAAGGCGGGGATCGCGATCGCCAGCAGCGGCAGCATGATGAAGAGCAGACGTTCCGCCCACACCGCAACCCAGAATGGCAGCACGCGGCGCAGCAATGAGGGTCGCTCCTTGTAGAAGCGATCCGCGTCGGTCGCCAGCGGCAACTCGATGTCCATCGGTGCCGGGAAAACGCGCGCCCCGTGCAACAGCGACGGTCCGCCGTGAACTTCGCGCGCGGCCTCCAGCAGCAGTTCGACGGCCACCGGATGCATGTCTTCGCGCGCGATCAGGTTTCCCGTCACTGCAACCATCGTCACGCGCTGCGGCGGAATCCCGGCCTTCAGGTCCACGACGCCCTCGGGCAGTTCCAGTTTGTGCAGGTACGGCAGGCGCCGAATGTAGGCATCGGCACGCCGTGCATCCATCATGCGAACACCGGGGGCACGCATCAGCTTCTGCACGGCCGGTCCGTCGATCGCCGAAACATAGAAGGCGGCGTCGATGCTGCCGGCGGTCAGCGCATCGGCCGCGGCGAGACCGCCGATGTCGACCAGGGTCGTCGGCGCCTCAGTAAGCCCGTTGTCGCGGGCGATGGAGGTGCCGAGCGCGTGGGTTCCACCGCCGGGAATGCCGATAGCGATGCGCCGGCCGCGCAGGTCCGCAATGCGCTCGATCGTGTCCTTGCCCCGGTAGAACACCCAGATGGGCTCGTAAAAGAGGCTGCCCAGCGTGGTCAGCTGCTGTGCGTCGGTCTCCTGCACGAGGCCGCCCTGTACCAGGCCAACCTCGACGCCATCCGCGCCGGTGCGGAGCCGTTCGAGGTTTTCGGCCGCTCCGGAAGATGGGCGCAGTACCAGCTCGACGCCATGGCGTGCGATCAGTTCGCGATAGCGCTGCGCGTAGCGGTGATAGGCGCCATCCTCCGCTCCGGTCGTCATGACGATACGTTTCGGCGGCGGCGGCGGAGCGAGCTTGGCGAGGCCCCAGCCGAGCAGCGCCAGCAGCGCGATGATCCCGACGACGTACCAGGCCAGGGCGCGGCCTTCGATGTTCTCGGGTAAGCGCTTGCGCAGGAAGTCAGTGTGTCGCATCGGGTTTCAGAGCCGTCCTGTGTAATCGATGATGAGCGGCGCGTGGTCGGAGAATCTCTTGGCGGTATAGATCTCCGCGCGCCGGGCTCGCGCGGCCAGGGCAGGCGTCGCGACCTGATAGTCGATCCGCCAGCCGACGTTCTTGGCCCACGCCTGGCCGCGGTTGCTCCACCAGGTGTACTGCTCGGGCCGCTGATCGAGTTTGCGGAACACATCGACCCAGCCCCGTTCGTCGAAGACCTGCGTCAGCCAGGCGCGTTCATCGGGCAGGAAGCCGGAGTTCTTCTGGTTGCTGCGCCAGTTCTTCAGGTCGATTTCCTTGTGGGCGATATTGATGTCGCCGCAGAAGACGATCTCGCGACCGCTGGCACGCAGCTTTTCCAGGTGCGGTGCAAATTCGGCCAGGAAACGGTACTTGGCCGCCTGCCGCTCCGGTCCCGACGAGCCCGACGGGAAGTACACGGAGATCACCGTGAGGTCCTTGAACTCCGCTTCGACGTAGCGGCCTTCGGCGTCGAACTCATGCGAGCCAAAGCCGAGCCGCACGGCGCGCGGATCCTTGACCGCGTAGAGCGCCGTGCCTGAGTAGCCGCGGCGCTGTGCGCAGTGAAAGTGTCCGTGCAGGCCGGTGGGAAAGCGCAGCGCCTCGGGTATGTCGGCCTCGTCCGCCTTCACCTCCTGCAGGCAGACCACGTCGGGCTCGGACTTACGCAGCCAGCGGAACAGGCCCTTGGAGGCCGCCGAGCGAATGCCGTTGACGTTCAGGGAAAGGATGCGGATCACGGGGCAATCGCCTCGGCAGGTCGGAATTCGGCGGCATTTTCCATCCTTTTGGTCGCGCGCCTGCGGCAAAATCCGTCCTGGGACACATCAGGGGCCGGAACCGCGGGTTCCGTCGGCGGGCAAGTGCAATCGTTGCGTCAGCAGTTCATCGAATTCGCGCTGCAATCCGGCGTGCTGCGTTTTGGCGAATTCAAGACCAAGGCCGGACGCCTCTCGCCGTACTTCTTCAATGCGGGGCTCTTCAACCGTGGCGCGCTGCTGGGAAAGCTGGCGCGCTTCTATGCGCAGACGCTGCTGGCGGCGCGCGCCGAAGGGCGCGTGCAGTTCGACATGCTGTTCGGACCGGCCTACAAGGGCATCACGCTCGCGGCGTGCACCGCGGTTGCGCTGGCCGATCTCGGTTCCGATGTGCCGTTTGCGTTCAACCGCAAGGAAGCCAAGGACCACGGCGAAGGGGGGCTGCTGGTCGGCGCTCCGCTCGCAGGCCGTGTCGTCATCGTCGATGACGTGATCACCGCAGGCACGTCGGTGCGCGAATCGGTGGAACTGATCCGCGCCGCCGGCGCCACGCCGGCGGCCGTGCTGATCGCGCTGGACCGCATGGAGCGTGCCGGGCCGGACGATGCACTCACGCAGCGCTCGGCGGTGCAGGAGGTCGAGGCGGCCTACGGGATTCCGGTCCTCGCAATCGCCAACCTCGATGACGTGATGCACTACCTGGCATCGGAGACTACACAGGCGCAACACGTGCGCGGCTTTCGGCCGGCGGTGGAGCGCTATCGGGATCGTTATGGTGCGTGATTCGCAATTGATTCGGAGCGACGCCTGCCCGTTCGCCGGTGTCGTCGTGGTGCTGGTCACGACGCTGCTCTCGGTACCGGCACACGCGCAGGGCGCCAATCCTCCGCCTGCGGGGACGATGTACAGCTGCATCGCCAACGGCAAGACCTACAGCGCCGACCGGCCGCCGCCGGAGTGTGCCAACAGCGACATCCGTGAACTGAACCGCGACGGCTCGGTGCGACGCGTGATTTCACGGCCGCTGACTCCGGAAGAGCAGCGCGCGAAGGCACTGGAGGCCAAGAAGAGGATCGAAGAGGAAGAGCGGCAACTGGCGCAGCGTCGACGTGACCGGTCGCTGCTCGAGGCCTATGCCAACGAGGACGAGATCGAGGCCGCGCGGCGCAAGGCACTTGAGGGCGCGGAGGAAAGCATCAAGCGCTCGACCGAGCGCACGGCGAGCCTGGCCAAGGATCGCAAGCGGCTCGACGACGAGTCAGAGTTCTACAAGAACCGCGCCCAGCCCGACAGCCTCAAGCGAGGCTATGAGCTGAACGCCCAGGCGGCGACGGCCGAACAGAAGATCCTCGCCGAGGCGCGGTCCGAGATCACGCGCATCAACGAACGGTTCGACGCCGAAAAGAAGCGGTTCAAGGAACTGCTGGCGCAGGGCGCGCGCCCAGTGCAGCGCAACCCTGAAACCGATATCCTGCTGGATCCACGGTTCAGCGGGAAGCCGCAATGAGGCTCTGGTTGGTCGTGCTGTTGAGTGTGCTGGCGGGCGCCGTTGCCGCGCAGGACCGGTTCGGCGGGCTCTACATCGCCGGTGGCGCTGGATTCACTTTCAATCAGGCCGTGCAGACCGGGCTCGCGGAGAACCAGGGACGGTTCTTCCTGCTCGCACTGCCCCCGGAAACCCGCGGGCTTTCGCTGAAGGCGCCGACGAGCGTTGTCGCGCTGCGCGACCGCGCTGCGAAGGCGGGGGCCGTCTTTCTCGTATGCAAACGCGACGTTGATTCCGGCGCGGTCGCGTTGTCAGGACTGGTTCCCGGAGTGGTTGCGGTCCGTGGCTGGCCGCCGGTCGGAAGCCCCGGATTGCCGCCGGATCAGCTCTTCTATCCGGACGAGAATCCGAAGAACTTCCCGACCTCCGTCACTCTGTTGCGCCGGCTGCGCGCAACCTGCTCCTGAGAGCTGCCGCTCAGCGTGCGACGGCCGCGGACTTCGGCAGCGGCTGAAACTCAGGCACGCCGAACTGCCACAGCATGAAGCTGTAGATATCGGCGCTGCGCTCCTGCAGCTGCGCGCGCGTGCTGCCCTGGCCGTGGCCCGACTCGTAGTCGAGCCGCAGCAGAACCGGCTTGCCACTGGCACTGGCTGTCGCGATTCGCGACGCGAACTTCGCCGACTGCCAGACATCAACACGGATGTCGTTGACGCCATGCACCAGCATGACCGCCGGATACTTCGTGCCGTCCTTCACGTTGTGATAGCTGCTCATCGCCAGCAGCGCGCGGAACTCGTCCTCCTTCTTCACCGTGCCGAACTCCGGGATGTTGGCGGCACCGTTGGCACTGGTTTCCGCGCGCACCATGTCCATCGTGCCGACTGCAGGCACGGCCGCGGCGAAGAGATCCGGCCGCTCCGTGATCGCGCGCCCAACGAGGATGCCGCCGGCGCTGCCGCCGTAGATGCCGACCCGGTCGCTCGAGGTGTAGCGTTGCGCAATGAGCCATTCGGTCGCGGCGATCGCGTCACGCCAGGTGTTGGGTTTGGTTGCTTTGCGGCCGGCCTGATGCCATTCGTCGCCGTAAACGCCGCCGCCACGCACATGGACGAACGCATAGATGCCGCCGCGCTCGAGCCAGGCCAGGATGCGTGGATTGAAGAACGGACTCTCGGTGATCCCATAAGCGCCGTAGCCGTAAACGATGGTCGGATTCCGGCCATCGAGCTTCAGGCCCTTGCGCATCACAATCGACATCGGAACTTCGACGCCGTCGTGGCTCTTGATGCGCACCTCGCGCGCCTCGATGTCCGCCGGTGCGTCGAAGGCGCCGGGCTTGACGAACGGCAGCGGGGTCAGCGTCCTGCCGTCGAACAGCCACGGCTTGGTCGCATGGGTCCAGCCAGCGAGCTCGAGCACGACACCATCCAGGCGCGAGCTGGCCGAGTCGATCGAAACATTGCCGGCGAAGGGCAGCGCGATCGGTTCGCGCTTCAGTGGAGCTCCGGCCGGCGCGGGCGGCACGCGTGACAACGACAGCGTAGGTCCGTCGCGCTGTGTGACGAAGAGTCCATCGCGCGCGCCGGCCATGCCGACGACGACAGACGGGCCCGGCGCAATGACCGTCTCGGCCAGCGCAATCTCGGGACGGTCCAGCGGCATACGCACGACCTTGAAGCGCGGCGCGTCCTTCGAGCTGCGCAGATAAAGCCAGCCGTTGGTGTATGCAACATCGGTGACGCGGTCGGCGACGTCGACGATCTGGCGCCACTTCGACTCACCGCGGATCGCTGTGGCGAGATCGGCGAGGAAGAGCATCCGGCTGCGCTCGACGCCGAGCGAGACGATCGCAGCAGCCACCTGGGTGCCGGGAATCTGGAACACGTACGCGCTGGCAAAGGACGGCAGCTTGAGCTCCGGGTTGCGGCTCGGGCTGAGGATGGGGCGGTCGACGCCGTCGGCGAGCGAGCGAAAGTGGCGGGTGCGGTCACGGAAGCGCTCGCCCTGAGGAAGTTTCTCGTAACCCTCGACCAGGCGCGAATAGAAGAAGCCGCTGCCGTCGTCGAGCCAGGCCGTGCTGGCGTAACGGATGCGGTCGATCGGTTCGATCACCGGCTTGCCGGTCACGACGTCAACCACGTGCAGCGTGCCGATTTCCCCGCCGCCGATCTGGATCGAATACGCCAGCAGTCGCCCGTCGCGTGACGGCGCGAAGTCCATGATCGCGTGCGGCCGGCCGGTCGCCTTCGACAACGCTTCAGGATCGACGATCACCGTGTCGGCGCCGTCGACGCCGTCACGCCAGACCAGCTTGAACTGACCCTCGCCGGGGTTGCGGCGCTGGAAGAAGTAGCGGTTCGACTCGGTGCGAACGACGTCGTTGGTGAGCCCCGCTGCCGCATCCTCGATCTCGCGCATCCGCGTCAGCAGCGCCGCGCGTCCCGGTATCGATGCCAACAGCGACTCGGTCGCCGTGGCCTGCTCCTTGAGCCAGGCCTGCACCTTCGGATTCTTGACGTCCTCAAGAAAACGGTAGGGGTCCGGAATCTCCACGCCCCAGTGGGTCTCTGTGACCGGTTGCGGCGGCAGCGGCGGCGGCACCGTCGAGGCCGTCGCGGCGGCGGTGACCAGCGACAGAACCGCGGCAGTCAGAGCACTCACGGCCGAGTGGCGAAAGGGCATGGGCAGTCCGGCAAAAAGGAGGCGAGCGATCGTAGACAAGTTACTTCCGGTCGCGTTCCGCTTTCGTCGCATCGCGGGCCGCACGGCACGTGTGACCAGGTTCAATGATCGCTCACCAAACCTTCGGATTAGCGCGAATAGGGCCGTAGCATTGCCAGAAAAAGGGAAAAATTCCCATGTGATCGCCAATGAAGCGGTCAAGCAGCGGAGGTGTTATGCGCGCATCAATTCGAAGCACTCGCACGGCGTTGTTGGCGTTTGGGACCGTACTGTCGCTGGCGTCCTGCGGCGGAGGCGACGGTGGCATGGCGCCGAGCGCTGCCGCCCCGCCGGCTGGCGGCGGAGGTGCCGGCGGCAGCGGCGGAACCAGTGGCAGCGGAACGCTGCGGGTCGCGCTGACCGATGCACCGGCCTGTGGCTACGATCATGTGTACATCACGGTTGATCGCGTGCGTGTCCATGCATCGTCGTCGGCCATGGATAGCGATGGAGGCTGGAGCGAGGTTATCGTCAATCCCGCCCAGCGCATCGACCTGCTCGACCTGACCAACGGCGTGCTGGCGGAACTCGGCCAGACACCGCTGCCGGCCGGCCAGTACACCCAGGTCCGGCTGGTGCTCAGGCCCAACGGCGCCGGCATGCCTGCCAATGCGATCGTGCCCTCGGGAAGCATGACCGAAATTCCGCTCGATACGCCCAGTGCGACACAGAGCGGTCTGAAGCTCGTTCACGGATTCACCGTACAGCCGAACACGATGACTGACCTCGTGCTCGACTTCGATGCGTGCCGCTCGATCGTCAAACGGGGCAACAGCGGCCGCTACAACCTGAAGCCGGTCGTCAGCGTGGTTCCGCGGACGCTGACCGGTATTGCCGGCTACGTGCAGACCGGCCTATCCGGAGTGACCGTCAGCGCGCAGAAAAATGGCGTGGTGCTGAAGGCGACGCAGCCCGCCGCAAATGGCCAGTTCGTGCTCGCGCCACTGGATCCGATGAAGGGTCCGTATGACGTCGTGTTCAGCGGGCAGAACCTGACGACCGCGGTGATCGCCGGCGTGCCGGTCGTTGCCGACCAGCCGACGACGCTCAACTCGAGCATGAACGCCGTGACGATGCCGACCTCGCCGTCCGGCACGGTGACGGGCAACCTTGGGCCGGCTGGCGCCCGCGAAAGCGGGGCCGTGCGCGCGGTGCAGGCGGTCGGCGCGATTGTCGCGGTGGAAGTCGCGCACGTGAACGTCGATCCGACCACGGGCGACTATTCGCTGCTTCTGCCGACCGCCGCGCCGCGACTGCTGAGCTACACGAACCCGCTGGCCACGCCGCTCGCCTTCGTCGAGCAGCCGGCCAACGCAGGCAAGGTCAAGCTGGGAGCGTCTGCCACCGGCTACCAGGCGCAGCTTGGCAACGAGATCACGGTCGTCGCTGCGGCGACGCTGGCGGGACAGAACTTCACGCTGGTGGTCGCGCCGTAAGTCGGCCGCTGCGGCGCCTGCCGGCCGGCGGCTCAGCCGGCCAGGCGCCGGCGCAGGATCTCGTTGACCTGCTGCGGATTGGCCTTGCCCTTCGTGGCCTTCATCGCCTGGCCGACCAGCGCGTTGAAGGCTTTCTCCTTGCCGGCGCGGAACTCCTCGACCGACTTTGCGTTTGCTGCAAGCACGTCGTCGACGATCTTCTCGATCGCGCCGGCGTCGGAGATCTGCTTCAGGCCGCGCACTTCGATGACCGCGTCGGCGCTTGCGCCTTCACCGGCCCAGAGCGCCGCGAACACATCCTTGGCGGTCTTGTTGTTGATGGTGCCGTCGAGCACGCGCGCGATCAGTCCCGCAAGCTGTGCCGGTGATACCGGTGCGGACTCGATAGCGAGGCCCGACTCGTTGAGCGCCGCCGAGAACTCGCCCATCACCCAGTTCGCCGCGACTTTGCGATCGGAGACGGCGCCGGCAACGCCTTCGAAGTACTGAGCCATCGATTTCGATGCCGTGAGCGTCTGCGCATCGTATTCGCTGAGACCGTAGGCGCGCACGAAGCGCTCACGCATCGCGCCGGGCAGCTCAGGCAGTTGGCCGCGTACGCGCTCAATCCACTCCGGAGCAATCTCGAGCGGCAGCAAGTCGGGGTCGGGGAAGTAGCGATAGTCCATCGCGTCTTCCTTGCTGCGCATGCTGCGCGTCTCGTCGCGGTCGGGATCGTAAAGACGCGTTTCCTGCACTACGGTGCCGCCGTCCTCGATCAGCTCGATCTGGCGCCGCGCCTCGAACTCGATCGCCTGCTGCATGAAGCGGAAGCTGTTGAGGTTCTTGATCTCGCAGCGGGTGCCGAGCGCGGCGTCGCCAACGCGCCGCACCGAGACGTTGGCGTCACAGCGGAATGATCCTTCCTGCATGTTGCCGTCACAGACGCCGAGCCAGACCACCAGCGAATGCAGCGCCTTGGCGTAGGCGACCGCCTCGGCAGCCGCGCCGCCGACGCTGGCAACGCGGATGTCGGGTTCGGTGACGATCTCGAGCAGCGGAGTGCCGGCGCGGTTGAGATCGATGCCCGACATGCCGTGGAAGTCCTCGTGCAGCGACTTGCCTGCATCTTCCTCGAGGTGCGCGCGCGTCAGGCGCACGGTCTTCAGGTAGGCCTCGCCGCCCTTCGGCTGCACGACGAAGCTGAGGCTGCCCCCCTGCACGACCGGGATCTCATACTGGCTGATCTGGTAGCCCTTCGGCAGATCGGGATAGAAGTAGTTCTTGCGCGCGAATACGCTGCGCGGCGCGATCGTCGCGCCGATCGCGATTCCAAAGCGGATCGCACGCTCGACTGCGTCGCGGTTGAGCACCGGCAACGTGCCGGGCAGCGCGACGTCGATAACGCTCGCCTGCGAGTTGGGCTCGGCACCGAACGCGGTTGAGGCTCCCGAAAAGATCTTGCTCCTGGTCGTAAGCTGAGCATGCGTCTCAAGACCGATCACCACTTCCCACGCCATCGCAGTCTCCACTCAGTGCAGCGTGTCGGCCGGATCGTCCGCCAGCAGCCGCCGCGCTTCACGCTGTTCGTGCGCATAGGTCTGCCACGCCATGTCGGCCAGCTGCCGGTGCTGCTCAGCCTCGGCGTCGCGGCCTCGCGCCTTGAGCGCTGCAGCCACGTTCGCGTGCACGATCGCGCGGATATCCGAGGGCGTTGCCTCGTCGACGCGCTGATGCGCCTGTTCGAGCTGGGCATGGCCTTCGTCGGCTCGACCGAGCCTGATGCAACACTGCGCGCGGTCCGCCATCGCCGCCGTGACTTCGTGCAGGAAGCCTTCGCCTTCGGCGCTCGGAAGGTGCAGGTCGTAAAGCGCCAGCGCGTCTGCATGGCGGTTCTGCAGCACCAGCATCTCGGCCAGCAGCAGGTGGTTGAGCGACGTGTCGGGACCGCCTTCGAGCCCGTTGGCGAACGCGATGCTCTTCTTCAGTGCACTGATGGCGTTGGCGAGCGTCCGCGCATCGAGTTCGTCGAGCGCAGCGGCCTGGCGCGCGTGCGCCGCCTGCGTCACGGCCGAGCGATGGAGCCAGCTGGCCATCGCAATGTCGTCGTCGAGCTGGCGCACGATTCCTTCGGCCTCGCGGTACAGCCGCGCCGCTTCCACGTAGTCGTAGGCCTCCTGATGCAGTGAGCCGAGCGCCAGGAAGGCGCGGTACCGCGACTCGAGCGTCGCATCGTCGTTGGCGAGCACCGCGCGCGCATAGCGCGCCGCCGCGCGCACGTCGGCTTCACGCTGACAGAACAGCGCCAGCGCCGATTCGCATTCGCCGAGAAGCGCGCGGTCATCACCCGCGCTGCGCGCGCGTTCGGTCACTTCGACCATCGCGCTGCGTGCGTCGACAAAGTGCTTGGCGAAGTAGAGCTGGATCGCGTTGGCATACTCGAAACGAAGCAGCAGAGGCCCTGGAGCGTCTGCCGGCGCCTGAAGGCGCGCCATCTCGAAAACTTCGCGTGCGTCGTTTGCCCGTCCCATGCGCGCAAGCAGCACGACGCGATCCTGCAGCCGCCGAACCCGCTCCATCGGGCTTTGCGCCGTATCGATCGCCTGCTGGTTCGCCGCCAGTACACGGGATGACATCGCTCAGACTCCGGGCGGCACGCGTCGATGCCAGTCGGTCGCCCGCTGGAATGCGTGCGCGACGCCGAGCAGCTTCGCTTCTTCAAAGTAGTTGGCGATCAACTGCAGTCCGACCGGCCGGCGGCTGTTCACGGGACCGCTGCCGAAGCCGCAGGGAATGCTCATCGATGGCACTCCGGCGAGGCTGCCCGGCACCGTGTACAGATCCGCCATGTACATGGCGACGGGATCGGCCGCCTTTTCCCCGAAACCGAACGCCACGCTGGTGGTGACCGGCCCGGCGATCACATCGCATTCGGAAAATGCGCGCTGGAACTCGTTGGCGATCAGGCGGCGCACCTTCATCGCCTTGATGAAGTAGGCGTCGTAATAGCCGTGCGACAGCACATAGGTGCCGATCAGGATGCGCCGCTTCGGCTCGTCGCCGAAACCCTCGGCGCGCGACTTGCGGATCATGTCCTTCAGATCGGAATACTTCGCCGCCCGATGGCCGTAGCGCACACCGTCGAAGCGCGCGAGGTTGCTTGAAGCTTCCGCCGGTGCGATGACGTAATAAACGGGAATGCCGAGTTCGGCGTTGGGCAGAGAGATGGGCACCAGCTTCGCGCCGAGCTTCTCGTACTCCGCCAGCGCCGCACGGACCGCCGCCTCGACATCCGGTTGCAGACCGGTGCCGAAGAACTCCTTCGGCACGCCGATTTTCAGGCCCTTGACTGACATGCCAAGCGAGCGGGTGTAGTCCTCGGGCGGGCGATCGAGGCTCGTCGAATCCTTCGGATCGAAGCCGAGCATCGAGTTGAAGACGAGCGCGGCGTCCTCGGCCGTCTGCGTCATCAGGCCGGCCGTGTCGAGGCTCGAGGCGAACGCGATCATGCCCCAGCGCGATGGCCGACCGTAGGTCGGCTTGGTTCCGGTGATGCCGGAAAACGCGGCCGGCTCGCGGATCGACCCGCCGGTGTCGGTCGCAGTGGCCACTGGCGCGATGCGCGCTGCCACCGCCGCCGCCGAACCTCCCGACGAGCCGCCCGGCACCGCACTGTGGTCCCATGGATTCAACACGTTGCCATAGGCGCTGTTCTCGTTGCTCGAGCCCATCGCGAACTCGTCGCAGTTGAGCTTGCCGAGCGTGACCATGCCGGCGCGCGCCAGGTTGTCGACAACGGTTGCGTCAAACGGGCTCATGTAGCCCGCGAGGATCCGGCTCGACGCTGTCGAGGCGAAGTCCCTGGTGACGAAGATGTCCTTGTGCGCGATCGGTACCCCTGTCAAGGGCGTGGAGTTGCCACTCGCGAGACGCGCATCGGCAGCGGCGGCCTGGGCCAGCGTGACCTCCGGTCGTACGTCCAGGAAGGCGTTGAGCCCGCGCTGCGCCTCGATGCGCGCGAGATACGCGCGCGCCAGCTCCGTCGCAGAGATCTGCCGTGCCGCGAGCAGGCGCGACAGATCGGCCAGCGTGGCGTGAGCGAGATCCGGCATTGCGCTCATCGGCGAACCTCGGAGCTGCGCGCGGTGGCGTTCATTCGATCACTCGCGGAACGAGGAACAGCCCATCCTGCTGCTCGGGTGCGTTGGCGAGATTACCGACGCGCTCATCGATTTCGGTCACGACGTCATCGCGCAGCCGCTGTGTGCCGCCCAGCGGGTGGGCCATCGGTTCAAGTCCCTCGGTATCGACGGCCTGCATGCGTTCGATCATCTGGAAGATGTCGTTCAGTTGAGCGAGAACCCGCTCAGCCTCGGCATCGGTCACATCGATCCGGGCGAGATCGGCGACGCGGCGGATTTGCGCAAGATCGAGTGACATGGGCAGGCCAGGGAACGGGGCGAGGGCTGGGGCGTGGAATTACGGGGGATTAGTGCGCTGCGGAAGCCTTTCAAAACAAGCGCTTGCAGCGAGTTTGTCGCGTGTTTAGTTTATCATCGCGCATTCTTCCCAGACTCTGCGCGCCTCTGGGGAATAGCAGCGCCGACGCGCGGCGCGCCCCGGGACGCAACGCAGCCAACAAAGGCAGTCATGTTCGGTTTTCTCCGCAGCTATTTTTCCAACGACCTCGCAATCGACCTCGGCACGGCCAACACGCTGATCTACGTGCGTGGCAAAGGCATCGTGCTCGACGAGCCTTCGGTCGTTGCCATCCGCCAGGAAGGCGGGCCCAACGGCAAGCGCACGATCCAGGCGGTCGGCAAGGAAGCCAAGCAGATGCTCGGCAAGGTGCCCGGCAACATCGAGGCGATCCGCCCGATGAAGGACGGCGTCATCGCCGACTTCACCGTCACCGAGCAGATGCTCAAGCAGTTCATCAAGATGGTGCACCCGTCGAGCCTGTTCGCGCCGAACCCGCGCATCATCATCTGCGTGCCGTGCGGCTCGACTCAGGTCGAGCGGCGCGCGATCAAGGAATCGGCCGAGGCCGCCGGTGCCTCGCAGGTGTTCCTGATCGAGGAACCGATGGCCGCCGCGATCGGCGCCGGATTGCCGGTCAGTGAAGCGAGCGGCTCGATGGTCGTCGACATCGGCGGCGGCACGACCGAAGTCGGCGTGATCTCGCTCGGCGGCATGGTCTACAAGGGCAGCGTGCGCGTCGGCGGCGACAAGTTCGATGAGGCGATCATCAATTACATCCGCCGCAACTACGGCATGCTGATCGGCGAGCCGACCGCCGAGTTGATCAAGAAGGAAATCGGCTCGGCGTTTCCCGGCTCCGAGGTGCGCGAGATGGAAGTCAAGGGGCGCAACCTCTCCGAAGGGATTCCGCGCAGTTTCACGATCTCGAGCAACGAGATCCTCGAGGCGCTGACCGACCCGCTGAACCAGATCGTTTCCAGCGTGAAGATCGCGCTCGAGCAGACGCCGCCGGAACTCGGCGCCGACATCGCCGACCGCGGCATGATGCTGACCGGTGGCGGCGCACTGCTGCGCGACCTCGACCGCCTGCTGATGGAAGAGACGGGGCTTCCGGTCGTGGTGGCTGAAGAGCCACTCACCTGCGTCGTGCGCGGCTGTGGCATTGCGCTCGAGCGCATGGACAAGCTCGGCACCATCTTCGCCACCGGCTGATGCACGCACGACGGACTCGCCTCGTCGTGTTCCTTTCGCTGCAGTTGTTCTCAAAAGAATCGTGTGGCTTTGCCACCGATTGTTTTCAAATTAGTCGCGCAAAAGTAGGTTTCCACTTTTGCGCGCCGGCCTGATGGAATACGGGCCCCCACCGCTGTTCAACCAGGGCGTTTCGGCGCGGGCGCGGCTGGCGTTCTTCGCGTTCCTCGCCATCGCGCTGATCATCATCGATTCGCGGATCAAGGCGCTTGAGACGGTTCGTGTCGGCGTCGGCGTGGTTCTCTACCCGGTGCAGCAAGCGCTGCTGGTTCCCGGCCGCCTTGTTGATGCGGTCGGCGATTACTTTACGTCGGTCTCGACGCTGCAGCGGGAAAACGAAGCATTGAAACGCCAGCAGGTGGAGAACGCCCAGGCACTGCTGCAGGCCAAGCAGTCCGAGCAGGAGAACGATCGACTGCGCAAGCTGCTGTCGGCCCGCGAGCGCGCACGCAATAACGCGATTCTCGGGACAGTACTCTACGAATCGCGTGACCGCTTCTCGCACAAGCTCGTGCTGCATGTCGGGACCGACGACGGCGTGCGCGCTGGCAGCCCCGTCATCGACGATGTCGGCGTTGTGGGGCAGGTGACGCGCGTTTTTCGCAATACGTCGGAGGTCACGTTGCTGACCGACAAGGATCAGTCGATCCCGATCCAGATCGTGCGCAACGGCCTGCGTGGCGTTGCGTTCGGCGGTGCCGATCCGGGCACGCTCGACCTGCGTTTCATGGCGGCCAACGCGGATGTCGAAAATGGCGATGTCGCTGTCACTTCAGGGCTCGATGGCGTCTATCCTGTGGGACTGCCGGTGGGCAAGGTCGTCCTGGTCGAGCGGGCAGCGAAAGACCAGTTTGCCCGCATCGTGCTGTTGCCGTCCGCAGGCGTAGAGAATCACACCTATCTGCTGGTGCTGCTGATCGAACCTTCCACGTTGCCGGCGGCGCCGGGTCCGGCCCAGCCTGAGGCTCCCGTGCGACGGGGAGGCGGCAAGCGATGAACGCGATCGTGCGCATGCAGCGCTGGGTGCGCGACTCCTTCGCGCTGCGCGCGACGGACCCGATCGAAGCCATCGATCGCGGGCTGTCGCGCCGCGAGTACCTGCTGCGCCCGGCGAATCCGCTCTTCATCTGGTTCTCTCTCATCGTGGCGCTGCTGCTGAACTTGATGCCCTGGGGCCGGGCTCCCGTGGCGCCCGATTTTCTCGCCCTGGCGCTCGCGTTCTGGAACGTGCACCAGCCGCGGCGCGTCGGCATGGGTGCCGCTTTCGTGTTCGGGCTGCTGATGGATGTGCACGAGGGTGCGCTGTTCGGCCAGCACGCGCTGGCCTACACGCTGGTTTCCTATGGGGCGATCACCCTTCATCGGCGCATCCAGTGGTTTCCCCTGGGCGCGCAGGCGGTCCACATCCTGCCCTTACTGCTGATGTCGCAAGTCGCCTCGCTTGCGATCCGCATGTGGGTCGGCGGTGAGTGGCCGGGCTGGATCTACTTCGCACAGAGCTTCGTCGGTGCCGTGATCTGGCCGTTGGTTGCCTGGCTGCTGCTGGCGCCGCAGCGGCGGCCGGTGGATCGGGACGAGACTCGACCAATTTAACTTGCGCCGCTCACGTACGCGACCCTTCGGGTCGCACGTGCGCTCGCGGCGGTTACGGCTCGCTGTGCGAGCCGCTCAACTCCAAATTGTCGGCTGCGCTCCGGAGCGGCCGCGCGCTCCGCCGAAGTACAAGTACATGCACACCCCCTGCGATGCACCTCGCAGTACGGGGATTGCCTTTCCCCCTCGCCGGGCGAGGGGGCGCAGGGGGAGTGTCAACCTCCTCCCGCTCGGCGGGAGGCCGGGTGGGTGCCGTTCAATTGTTGGTCGGCGGAGCGCGCGGTCGCTCCGGAGCGCAGCCGACCAATCAGTCTTGAGCGCGCGCGCAGCGCGCGTGCCGGAGCGAGTGCACGTGCGATCGGGGCAGCCGATCGCGTACACGAGCGACGCCCCGCCCTCGCGTACACGAGGACCGCCTCCGTTTATGGTGTGATCGTCCCGACGACCCAGTCGCCCCAGCCCTGGAACGGACCAAGCGGATTGCGGTCAACCTGGAGTTCGAGCACGTTGGGCTGGCCCCCGTAGACGGCGTAGACCGCACGGTCCTGAACGAACAGGATCAACGCGGTGAAGGTCCAGCCGCGCGACTCGGTTTCGCGTCGGAAGCGCAGAGCGTCGAGCCAGAAGTTGCCAACGCGGTCGCTGTCGATGTGCTTGATGTTCAACTGGTAGCCGCTGCAGCCCTTGCCCGCGATCAGACAGTCGCGAATGCCGGGGTCGACATCGGATGCGTTGATGACGCCGCCGATCGGAAACCGGACCGCCACTTCGACGTGGGAAAGCAGGGTCACGGCCGGGTTGACGTCCGAGAGCCCGAGGCTGGCCAGATCGGCCTTGGTGGTCTTGTAGGGCTGGATGCCTTCGACGAGCGCCTTGGCGTCCTCGAAGGTCTTCCATTGCACTTCGGTCCGCACAGCTGACTTCGGCAGGAGCTCCGCGCAGCCGACGAGGGCGACGGTGATGGCCGCAAGCAGGAACAACGACATCCGGGACCGCATGGTTCGGCCCTGCAACACTCCTTGATTCATCATCGCCGCACGCGGCGAAACCGCGTTGTGGAGTGTCAAACCGGGGCGCGAAAGGCAGGCGGCAGAAGTGCGGGCGGTCGCCTCTGGAGCCCCCGGCGCAAGCCGCAGCCCGGCGGCTCGCCCGGACCGGGCGTCGATTCGACCGGATTTCCGCGCATGGCGGTACGAGGGCCGCTCCTATAATCGCGCGATTCTGAGCCTGCGCCTGTTCTGCCGCCCATTCGAGTGCGAGACCGTGGTTTGATGCCGTTGCGACGGCGGCCCGCCGCGGCCGCCGGCCAGGGCTGCATCCGTTCCCATGCCGAATAGAACCTGGCTGCGCCGCCGTCGCCGCTTCGGTGGCGACGAACTGTCGTTCGGCCCGCGCTCGTCTGCGCTGCGCAATCCGGAGCGTGAGGTCCACTACTTTCGCCTCCGCGTGCTGGTCGCGATGGCCTTCGTCATCGGCTGCTTCGCGCTGCTCGGTGCCCGCTTTGCCTGGCTGCAGGTTCTCAAGCATGACGACTATCTCGCGCAGGCCGAGCTCAACCGTATCGCGGTGTTGCCGGTCACGCCGAACCGCGGGCTGATCAAGGACCGCCACGGCCGCATCATCGCCCGCAACTACTCCGCCTATACCCTCGAGATCACGCCCTCCAAGGTGGCCGACCTCGACCAGACGATCGATCGGCTGGCGCAGGTCGTCGACATACAGCCGCGCGATCGACGGCGCTTCCGCAAACTGCTTGAAGACACCAAACGTTTCGACACCGTGCCGATCCGGACGCGACTCAGCGACGAGGAAGTGGCACGCTTCACGGCCCAGCGCTTCAGGTTCCCGGGCGTGGACCTGCGCGCACGACTGTTCCGTGACTACCCGCTGGGGCAGACCGGGTCGCACATGCTGGGCTACATCGGCCGCATATCGCAGCGCGACCTGGAGCGCATCGAGAAGATGGGCGATCCGGCGGCCTATCACGGCACGGAGCACATCGGAAAGCTGGGCATCGAGCAGAGTTACGAGACCGAGCTGCATGGCGTCACCGGTGTGGAGGAAGTCGAGATCACGGCGGGCGGGCGCGCCGTCCGTACGCTGAAGCGCGCCGCGCCGATGCCGGGCAACAACCTCACGCTGTCGGTCGACATTGAACTGCAGCGCGTGGTCGAGCAGGCCTTCGGCGACCGCCGCGGCGCGCTGATCGCCATCGAACCGAAGACCGGTGACGTGCTGGCGTTTGTGTCGATGCCGACCTTCGACCCCAATCTCTTCGTCGATGGCATCGATCCGAAAAACTGGGACGAATTGAACAACGATCCGGACAAGCCGCTGCTTAACCGCGCGCTGCGCGGCACCTATCCGATCGGGTCCACGTACAAGCCGTTCCTGGCACTCGCCGCGCTGGAAACCGGGAAGCGCCGGCCCGAGACCGTGATCCAGGACGGCGGCACGTTCGTGTTCGGCAACCGTGTCTTCCGCGACTCGAACAAGGTGCCGCTCGGACCGGTCGACATGCACCGCTCGATCGTCAAGTCGAGCGACGTCTACTACTACCAGCTGGCCAATGATCTGGGTGTGGACACGATCCACGACTTCATGAAGCCCTGGGGCTTCGGCCAGATCACCGGCATCGACGTCGAGGGCGAACAGACCGGAATCCTGCCTTCGTCAGCCTGGAAGGAGCGCCGCTTCAAGCAGAAGTGGTATCCCGGCGAGACGATCTCGATCGGTATCGGGCAGGGCTACAACTCCTTCACGTTGCTGCAGCTGGCCCATGCAATGGCCAACCTGGCCAATGATGGCGTCGTCATGAAGCCCCACCTGGTCAAGGAAGTGGAAGACCTGCGCACCGGGGAGCGGCGGCTGACGGTGCCGAAGGAGAGCTATCGCATACCGGTGAAGCCGGAGCACATGAAGTTCGTGCGCGACGCGATGGTCGACGTCAACATCAGCGGGACCGGGCGCGTCGCCTTCCAGGGAGCGCCATACAAGGTAGGCGGCAAGACCGGCACCGCACAGGTGGTCGGCATCAAGCAGGGCGAGAAGTACAACGAAGCGCGCGTCGCCGAGCGTCATCGAGACCACTCGCTGTTCATCGCGTTCGCGCCAGCCGAGGATCCCAAGATCGCCATTGCGGTGCTGGTCGAAAATGGCGGCTTCGGCGCGCGCGCGGCCGCGCCGATCGCCCGTGCCGCGATCGACTATTACCTGCTCGGCAAGAAGCCCGCCGGGCCGGCCGTACCCGATGACGGCGACGACGAGGAAGAAGTGCCTCGCACTGTCGCCGTCGCCCCGGCGACAACGGCACGGAGCACGCGATGACTCAGGCATCGATCGCCCGCCGTGTCGGCCTGATGGTCCGACCCTACGTCACGGTGTTTGACCCGGCACTGCTCGCCATTGTCGGCTGCCTTGGCGTCATCGGGCTTGTGACCCTCTACTCGGCGGGAAACGATTTCCCCTGGCGCGTCACCGACCAGTTGCGCAACTTCGGCGTTGCGCTGGCCGTCATGTTCGTCATGGCCAATCTGTCGCCGCAGATCCTGATGCGGCTCGCGGTGCCGATCTACCTGGTCGGTGTCAGCCTTCTGGTGGCCACCGCAGTGGGTGGCGTGATCGTGAAAGGAGCGCAGCGCTGGCTCGACATCGGCATCGGGCGCATCCAGCCGTCGGAGATCATGAAGCTCGGCCTGCCGCTGATGCTGGCGTGGTACTTCCACAAGCGCGAAGGCGGCTTGCGCACGCTCGATTTCATCGTGGCGGGCGTCATCGTGCTGGTGCCGGTCGCGTTGATCGCCAAGCAGCCCGACCTGGGCACCGCGCTGCTCGTGCTTGCCGCGGGCTCGTTTGTCATCTTCTTCGCCGGCCTGCCGTGGAAGTGGCTCGCCGTCATGATCGTGGCCGGCATCGCGTCCCTGCCGCTGGCGTGGACCCTAATGCACGACTACCAGCGCGAACGCATCCTGACGCTCATCGACCCGTCGACCGATCCGCTGGGCAAGGGCTTTCACACGCTGCAGGCCATGATCGCGATCGGATCGGGAGGCGTCTTCGGCAAGGGCTGGATGCAGGGCACCCAGACCCATCTCGAATTCATTCCCGAGCGCACGAGTGACTTCATCTTCGCGGTCTACTCGGAGGAGTTCGGACTGGTCGGCAACGTTGTTCTGCTGCTGTTGTTCGTCGCCCTCATCTGGCGGGCGCTGGCGATTGCGCTGAATGCGCCGACGCTGTTCGCCCGCCTGCTGGCCGCCGCCATCGGGCTCATCGTCTTCACCTACGCGTTCGTCAACATGGGCATGGTGAGCGGCATCCTTCCGGTCGTGGGCGTGCCCTTGCCCTTCATCAGCTACGGCGGCACGGCGCTCGTCACGCTCGGCATGGCGTGCGGGATACTGATGTCGATCTCGGCCAACCGCAAGCTGGTGCAGAGCTGATGCCCGCCTGCGCGCGCCCGCTGCTGGTCGCCGCGCTTGCCTTGCTGCTCGCGGCCTGCGGCACGACGCCACCGAAGAAGAGCGTCTATTACCAGGACGACGGGCCGCCGGACCGCGTGCCGGCGGATGTCGCCGCGATTCCCGATGCCGTGCCTCGCGTCGAGCCGCCGCACCGCGGGTCCAGCAAGCCGTACACGGCGCTCGGCCGAACGTACACGCCGCTGAGCGGCGACGTGCCGTTCACCCAGCGCGGCATGGCTTCGTGGTACGGACGCCAGTTCCACGGCAATCGGACCGCGAACGGCGAGATCTACGACATGCTCGGCATGACCGCGGCGCATCCGACCTTGCCGCTGCCCAGCTATGTCAGGGTGACCAACGTGCGCAACGGCCGCAGCGTCATCGTGCGGGTCAACGACCGGGGTCCGTTCAAGCAGGATCGCGTCATCGACCTGTCCTATGCTGCGGCGGCCAAGCTCGGCATCGCCGCCGCCGGCACCGGCGAAGTCGAGATCGAGCGCATCACGATGGCCCAGATCGCCAGCGGTGACTACCGGCGCGGTGGATCCGGCCCGTTATCGACACTGGCGGCGGCCTCGCCCGCAGCCAGGCCGCGCGCGAGTGCACCCATCCAGGCCGGTCCGCCGGTCGCGGCGGCCGCCGTCGTGGCCGCGAATGACGCAGCAGTCGCGCCTCCGGCCACCGCGCCGGCCGAGTTGCCGAGGGCCTCGTCCATGACGACGGAGCAGTCGCGCGGCTGGTCCGTGCAGCTCGGCGCATTCGCGCAGGAGTCCAACGCAGACGCGCTGGCCGGGCGCACCGCGGCCCTGCTTGCCTTCGTCGACACCGCCGAGGAAAGCCCCGCGCGCGCGCCGCGGGTCGAGCGCGACGGCGGCGTGTACCGCGTGCTTGTCGGAACGCTGTCGGATCGCGACTCCGCGCTGTCGCTGGCGCGCGAACTCGAGCGCCTGCTCGAACGTCCGACGACAATACTGCTGCGCTGAAGAGCGTTATCGGCCAGCGCCAGGTCTGCCGGCGCGCGGCGGCTCACAGGGTGCCGGACCTCAGCGCGGTGTGCGTTCGCGCCGGGCTGCGGCTCCGCGACGCAGTTCCAGCGCGGCTTCGTAGACCGACTCGCGCGCTACGCCGGTCATCTGGCTGACGACCGCGGCCGCGCGTGCTGGCGGCAGCTCCTCCAGTAGCGCTTCGAGCCACCCGCGGGCGGAGTCGTCGAGCGCGTGGCGGGTGACTGCCGCGGCTGCATCGACGATCACGACATACTCGCCGCGCTCCTCTGCGACCAGATCGGCGAGCGTGCCTGCCGGGTGCGCGGAGATCGACTCGAACTTCTTGGTGAGTTCGCGCGCGATGACGACACGGCGGTCAGCGGCCAGCCGTTCTGCAAGTTCCGGGAGCAATGCGCGGATGCGGTGCGGAGCCTCGAAGAGGATGCTCGCCCCGGGATCCGCCGCGATGCTGCGCAGCTGCCGCTCGCGCTCGCGAGCGGCGGTGGGCAGGAATCCGACATGGCGGAAGCTGCCCGCGCCGAGGCCGGCCGCAGAGACGGCAGCCGCTGTGCTCGAAGGGCCGGGAATCGGGATGACGCGCTGTCCGGCGTCGAGCGCAGCGCGCACGATCAGCGCGCCGGGGTCCGAGATGCCCGGAGTTCCGGCGTCCGTCACGAGCGCGATGCGCTGACCGGCGCGAATCCGCTCAAGGAGGGTGCCCGACAGACGTCGCTCGTTGTGCTGGTGCGCGGCCACGAGCGGCGTGGTGATACCGAAGCGGGCCAGCAGGGGCGCCGTGACCCGCGTGTCCTCGGCCGCCACGGCGTCGACGTGCGCCAGCACCCACAGTGCGCGCAGCGTGATGTCGCCCGCATTGCCGATAGGCAAGCCAACTACATACAATGCCCCGGCCGGCAATTCCTGCTCGGCCAGCCCCGCCATGACGGTCAGGCCGTCCAGCCGTGGTTGATCACGCGGATCCATGGACCGTCCAATGCGCCTGCGTTCTCGGTTGCGCGTTCTGCTGCTGGCGACAAGTGTCGCATGTGGCGCGCAGGCCCAGCCGGCCGGCACGCCAACGCCGCCGGCCGCCGAGGGCGTGGCCCGTCCGTCCGTCGTGCTGCTGCTGCCGGCGCCATCGACCGGATTCGCCCGGCCGGCCGAGGCCCTGCGGCTCGGCTTCTTCGCCGCGCACCGGGCCACAGGCGAGACCGTCACGGTCCAGGTCGTGGAAATCGACGACAGTTCAGAGCAGCTTGCAGCAGCCCTGGCCTCGGCGCGCGAGCGCGGTGTCAGCGTCGTGGTCGGGCCCCTGCCGCGCGCCGCGGTGAACGATGTCGTCGAGGGGCGGCGCGCCGCGACCCCCCTGGTCGCATTGAATTTCCCGGATTTCGACAGTGGCGCATCGCCCGACACGCTCGCCGTCGCGTTGTCGCTGGAGGTCGAAGCGCAGCGCATCGTGAAGGTTGCATTGTCTGAGTTCGTCGGCACTCGTCGCGCCGATGCGCGCCCCCGCGTCGCGGTTGTCTCCACCCCCGGAGGTCTCGAACGCCGGGTCGCGCAGGCCTACGTCAGCGCCTTGCGGGCGGCCGGGGACGTTCCGGTCCAGGTTGAATGGACGCCCGAAACGGCGGCACGTGCCGGCGCCCTGCTGGCAGCGCCAACGCTGGAGGCCGTATTCCTGGCGCTTACGGCGCGGGATGCGGCGCAACTGCGGGGGATGATCCCGCGCGAGGCGCAGGTCTTCGGGACCTCGATGCTGTACGGGGGAGATCCGCGCAGCTCGCCGACCGCGGCCTCGCTCGCGCACGACCTCGACGGCGTGCGTTTCACCGACATGCCCTGGCTGCTGCAGCCTGATCATCCCGCCGTCATGATCTACCCGGCCCCGTCGACTCCGCTGTCCACCGAGTTGAGCCGGCTCTACGCGCTCGGCATCGATGCCTACCGTATTGCCGTCGCCTGGATGAAGGGTGAACGCCGCTTCGACCTCGACGGAGTGACTGGGCGCCTGCGGATCGATCGCAGCCAGTCGCTGCGTGTCGAGCGCACTCCGGTGCTGGCCATTTTCCGGGACGGCAGGGTCGAACGCCTCGAGATCGCGCGCTGATGGCGGCCGCGGCTCCCCGCGCGCGGCGACCCACCGGCGTGCGCACGCCGAAACAGCGCGCCGGTGACGCTGCCGAGGACGCCGCCGCGCGCCACCTCGCAGCCCACGGCTGCGCGCTCATTGATCGGAACGTCCGTTATCCCGAGGGCGAACTGGATCTCATAGCGAGGGAACGCGAGCTGATCGTGTTTGTCGAAGTGCGGATGAGGCGCAGCAGCGCCTTCGGCGGCGCGGCCGCCAGTGTCGACCGCCACAAGCAGAAGCGGCTGATGCGCGCCGCGCAGCACTGGCTGTTCGGGCACTACGGCGAACGCTGGCCCGCGTGCCGCTTCGATGTGATCACGGTTGCCGGCGATGGCACAATCGAATGGATCCGCGACGCCTTCGCGGCATGAAACCTGGAGCACTGATGAAGCAATTGATCGGACGCATGGCCTGCGGAGCGCTCGCAGCCTCGCTCACACTGACGGCCTGCGCGCCGCTCGTGGTGGCCGTGGTCGTCGCAGGAACCGCGATGGTCGTCACGGACCGCCGCACGACGGGAGCCCAAGTCGATGACCAGACCATACAGCTTCGTCTCGCCAATGAGCTGGGCACTGCATTCAAGGATCAGCCGGTCCACATCGCGGTCAACAGCTTCGATCGCCGTGTCCTGCTGACGGGCGAAGTGCCGAACGAGGCCGCCAAGACCAAGGCCGGCGAGATCGCTGCGGCTTCTCTGAACGTGCGGACGGTCATCAATGAACTCACGATCGCGCCGCCATCGTCGCTGTCGGACCGGACGTCCGACACCGCGCTCGCAACCAAGGTGCGAGCCGCGTTCATCAATACCAAGGAGATCTCGTTCAACTCAATCGAGATCGTGGTCGAGCGCCAGATCGTGTACCTGCTGGGCTATGTCACCGAGCGTGAAGGCCAGGTGGCCGCGCTCGTCGCCAGCAAGGTTTCAGGTGTCAAGCAGGTCGTGAAGGTGTTCGAGTACGCGACCCAGGAAGAAGTCGACCGCCGGCGCGCGATAGGAGGAAGCTCGGCGCCGGCACCAGCAGCGACTCCGGGCACGCCCGCCACGACGGCGCCAGCGGCGACCCCGGCCGCGCCCGCGAAGTAGGTTTGCGGCAGCGCGCCGCGAGCGGTCGGTCGCGAAAGGCAGCGAACGCTGCCTGTGTCCGCCGCTTGGATCGCCATCGGCGTCTGCAAGGTGATCAACGGTCACTTCAACCGTTGCGCCGTGGGCCCCTTGACTTATAGTGCGCCGCTCCCGATGTGCCGACCGGCACGTCGGCGACGGGAACGTTCCTGACGGGAGGCAAGATGGGCTGGATTGTCGTTCTGGTCATTGTCGCGGTGGCGGTGTTCTGGGTGGTCGGTGCCTACAACCGGCTGGTGAGCCTGCGCAACAAGTTCAAGAACGCCTTTGCGCAGATTGATGTTCAGCTCAAGCGCCGCTACGACCTGATTCCCAACCTGGTCGAGACCGCCAAGGGCTACATGAAGCATGAGCGCGAAACCCTGGAACGGGTGATCAGCGCCCGCAACTCGGCGGTCACGGCCAACGCGGCCGCGGCGGCCGACCCGGGCAGCGCGAGCGCGATGCAGGGACTGATCGTCGCCGAGGGTGCCCTGTCGGGTGCGCTGTCGCGCCTGTTTGCGCTGGTTGAGGCCTATCCGGACCTGAAGGCCAACCAGAACATGATGCAGCTCTCGGAGGAGCTGACTGGCACGGAGAACAAGATCTCGTTTGCGCGCCAGGCCTTCAACGATGCGGTGATGACCTACAACACCGCGTCACAGCAGTTCCCGACCAACGTCATCGCCGGCATGTTCTCGTTCGGTCCGGCCGAGTTGCTGGCCGCGACCGAAGGCGAAGAAGAGCGCAAGGCCGTTCGCGTCCAGTTCTGACGCCGCTGCCTGACCGGCCCGGGACCGGCAGGCGGGCCCACGTGTCGGTACCCATGGCGTGCGCACGATGAACTTCTTCGAACACCAGGAGGCCGCCCGGCGCAACAGCCGGCGCCTCGTCGTGCTGTTCGCGCTGGCGGTGGTCGCGATCGTCGTCGCCGTCAACGTCGCGGCGACCGTGCTGTTCCACACGTTCGCGGCCCCGGTCGGCCTGCGGTGGTACTCGGGCGCGCTGCCGAACGGCTTCTACTTCACCAACACCGTGGTTGTCCTCGGCCTCATCTTCGGCGGGACGCTGCTCGAGATGAACCGCCTGAAGGCGGGCGGTGTTGCGGTGGCGCAGATGGTGGGCGCGCGCGAAGTGGACACCTCGACGCGCGACCTGCTCGACCGCCGCCTGGTCAACATCGTCGAAGAGATGGCGATCGCCTCGGGCGTGCCGATGCCGCGCGTGTTCGTCATGGATGCTGAAACGTCGATCAACGCCTTCGCCGCCGGGCACTCGATCGACGATGCGATCGTCGCCGTCACGCGCGGCACGCTGACGCGCCTGAACCGCGACGAACTGCAGGGCGTGATCGCGCATGAGTTCTCGCACATCCTCAACGGCGACATGAAGCTCAACCTGCGGCTGATCGGCGTGCTCTACGGTCTCCTGATCGTCGCGCTGGCCGGGCGCTTCCTGCTCGAGCTCGGCGGCCGCAGCCGCGGTGGCGGCGACCGCAGCAGCGGCAGTGCGATTGCGGTCCTGGTCGCGGCCGGTCTGGCGTTATGGGTGCTTGGCTACATCGGCGTGTTCTTCGGTCGGCTCATCAAGGCGGGCGTTTCGCGCCAGCGCGAGTTCCTCGCAGACGCCAGCGCGGTGCAGTTCACACGCAACCCGGACGGCATCGGCGGAGCGCTGCGCAAGATCGCGGGCCTCGGTGAGCAATCGGGGCTGGGTTCGCGCATCGATCATCCCCAGGCCGAGTCGCTCTCGCACCTGTTCCTGGGCGCCGCGCGGCCGAGCTTCGTGCGCGGCATCTTTGCGACGCATCCGCCGCTGGACGAACGGTTGCAGCGCATCTATGGCCGGGCCGTCGGCGCCATGCCGGCACCCGAGAACGCCGTCGCGCTGGCGCTCGGCGGACTCGCGCCGGTGCAGGAACCGACGCGGTCCTCGCCGATTCAGTACGTGCCGTCGGCGAGCCTCGCCGCGGCGGCCCAGGCGGCCGAAGCGCTGCCTGATCGTGCCAGCCCGGTCGCGGGCCTGATGGCCGGGGGCGCGGCGGCTGCCGCCAGTGTGGCGACGGAGATTGGAACCGTGCGGCCGCCTCGCAATCGCGATTTTGCGCTCGACGAGGCACAGCGCGCACTGGTCGAGTCCTTGCGACGCGCGGCCAGCGATGGCATGGGCGCACAGGTTCTTGCGCTGGCGATGCTGGTCGACAACGACCAGGAACTGCGTGGCCAGCAGCGGGCGCTGATCGCAGAAGTCTTTGGCACCGAAGCGGCGGCGCTTGCCGACGGTTACCACGAGCAAATCCAGCGCCTGCCGCCGGGCGCGCGACAGCCGCTGGTGGATGTTGCAATGCCGGCACTGCGCAAACTGCCGGCTGAAACGCGGTCACAGCTGCTGCGCACGGCGCACCTGCTGATCGCGGCCGACGGCCGCGTGACGGTGCCTGAGTTCCTGCTGTTCACGATACTGAAGCGGCGCCTTGGCCCCGATGCCGGTCGCGCTGTGCCGGTGCGCTTTGCGGAGCTTGCGCCGTTGTCACGCGACGTCGGCCTGGTGCTTTCGCTGGTCGCGGCCGTGCGGGCTCCGGAGCGCGCCGTGCATGCGTTCAACGCGGGCGCCGTCACGCTGCGCGGCGTCGAGTTGAACCTGGTCGCCGCGGCAGAGATCCGACTCGACGATGTCTCGGCAGCGCTGGATCGGCTCAATCAGCTGGCGCCACTGATCAAGCCTCAGTTGATCAAGGCCGCGACTGCGGTTGCCTTCGTGGACGGCGAGACGAACTGGAGATCGGCAACGAGCCTGCGCATGATCTGTGCGGCGCTCGATGCTCCGCTGCCGCCGCAGGTGCTGGAGGCCGAAGCCGGCTGATGTTGGCGCCGCAGCGGGCACAGGACGCTAGCGCCAGACTTCTCCGAGCGCGGCGGTCACGCCGGCGATCAGTGCGACAACGCCCAGGAGGATGGCGCCGGTGCGCAGCGCACGCAGCCCCGCGGAGCCGTCGCGCGTGAACGCGAATCCGATCAGTGGCAGGACCACCGCCAGCACCAGTGCCGTGACGGCGATCTTCAGCGCGAGTTCCTGCCAGGGCAGCATCATGACGCTCAGTCGAGAGAATGCGCACCGAAAATCGGCCGCGTTGACCCAAGCGTAGTGCATCGGGCGCCGGAAGTGCCAGCGCTCGGCGTCGTGAAAAGTGGCCTCAACCGCCGGCATTTCGGCAAGCCCGGCGGGAGGCGGTCCGCTCAGACCTACGAACCGCTTTGAATGCGCGCTACGATCCAGCCCGCCAGCACTGGAGCGAGACTCAGTGCTGCCGCACCCAGGAGGCGGAGTGACCCGAAGCCCGCATTGCCCGCTTCGAACGCGACAAAGACCGCCGCCAGTACCGCGGTCGAAGCGGCCACGATGATCGGCCCACGCGGCCGCGCCAGGAGCCACGGATAGACGAACACCCCCAGGATCACGATCAGTCCGATCGTGATCGGACCGCTGATGCTCTGGGGAATGTCGATCACGTCGTCGCGACGACTGTGAATTCCATTGGTAAAGCCTACAACAGACCCTGTCGCGGCCATTTTCCAGCAGAGATCATGGCGACCGGCGACAGTGCTCTAGGCGATCGCTTCGCAAAATCACACAATTTATGGCGACTGCTTTAAGATGACCCGTCGTCGTGTACCGCCGAGCAACTCGCACGTCACGGGAATCGCATCGTCGCGCATCGCTGCCGGCGATGCCGAGTACGAAAGCGCGCTGGAAGGCGATTTTCTCGTCCTGATGGAGTTTGTTCCGCGAGTCACTGAATTCACAGTCCAACCCGTGACTATCAACTACAGGGACGAGGCTGGGCGAAGTCGAACGTACACGCCGGATGTGCTCGCACTCGAGCGGCGATTCGACTATTGGTTCCAGTCGGTCCTTTACGAGGTCAAGCCCGAGGCGATCCTGCGGGCACGGTGGCGAGAGCTGCGTCCGAAATTCAGGGCAGCAACGCGCTATGCGCGCGAGCGCGGATGGGTTTTCAAGCTTCGCACCGAGCAGCACATCAGAACTGACTATCTGTGGAACGCCCGCTTCCTCCTGCCCTATCGCGATCCGCGGCGGATGGATCTCAGCTTTTTGAAGCTGATCCTGGCGCGTCTGGAAGACATGCGTCAGGCGACCGCCGAGGAACTCATGGTTGCTGTTTGTCAGTACAAGTGGAACCGCGCGATCGCGCTTTCGACGCTGTGGCACCTGGTTGCCACGTTTCAGGTCCGCTGCAACCTCCATGCAAGGCTGACCATGGACACTGAACTGTGGCTTCCCGACTGAGCCGGCACAAGGCACGCGTCGCCGACACGCCCATGGACCTGCGCGTGGGTGCTGACGTCGAACTGAAGGGACAGCGAGGCCGCATCACGAACATCGTCGGTCTTTCCGAGGTGCTCGTCAGGGAAGCGCCGTCGGGCCGCGTGGTGCGTGCCGCGGTGTCCTCCCTCAAGCCCTACGTGGCCAAGCGGGCTGTGACCGGCAGGACCCGGGACCTGGAAGGAATCGACGACGAAGAGTGGCGGGAGGCCGAGCGCAAGCTCGCCATCATCCGGCCTCTGCTCGAGGATCGGGCGCGCACCCGCAACAAGGTGGAGGTGCGCGCGAATGAGTACGGGCTGCACGTCAACACCCTCTACGAGTGGATCGCCGACTACAACAACACGGGGCGCCTGTCGTCCTTGCTGCGGCAGGCGCGGACGGACAAGGGCAGCACGAAGCTCGACCCCAGGGTCGAGACCGTCGTCCAGGCGGCCGTCGATAGCGTCTACTTGACGGACCGGAAGCTGCCGATCAGGTCGGTGATGAAGGAATTGCGGCGCCGGGTGAAGAGAGCCAAGGTACCACTGCCGCACGTCAACACGGTCCGCAATCGCGTCGCCATGCGGTCCGAGGAATCAAAGACCGCTGCGCGTGAAGGCAAGAAGAAGGCCAGGGAGAAGTTCGCGCCCATCGAGGGGCCTTTCCCGGGGGCCGACTATCCGATGGCCGTCGTGCAGATCGACCACATGAAGGCCAACATCATGCTGGTCGACAGCGAGTTTCGGAAGGCGATCGCGCGCCCGTGGGTCACGGTTGCCATCGATGTCTTCTCGCGCATGATTGTCGGGCTGCATGTGTCGTTCGATCCGCCGAGCGCGCTGGCCGTAGGGCTCTGCCTCGGCAACGCGATGCTTGGCAAGGAAAAGTGGCTCGCTCGTCTTCGCGTCAAGGGCGAATGGCCGGTGTGGGGCCCGATGCACATGGTGCACGCCGACAATGCGCGCGAGTTCAAGGGCAACATGATCCGTCGCGCCTGCAAGGAATACTTGATCGACTTGCGCTGGCGACCGGTCCGTACGCCTCACTACGGTGCCCACATCGAGCGGCTTTGCGGAACCCTAAAGACCGAGATTCAGACCCTTCCTGGCAGAACGATGCGCGCCAAGGACCGCAACGAGTACGACTCCGAGAAGAACGCCGCGATGACGCTCGAGGAATTCGAGGCCTGGCTGGTCGACTTCATCGTCAACATTTACCACCGGCGTCCGCACCAGGGTCTCGGTGCCAAAGTGTGTCCCGTCATGAGATGGGAGGAGGGGGTCGTCGGTACCAAGACACAGCCCGGGACGGGCCTGCCGCCACGCTATCCCGACGAAGAGAAGGTGCGACTCGACTGGCTGCCGTACTTCGAACGCACGATCCAGGACTACGGGGTCCTGTACGACGGCATCCACTATTACCACGATGTGCTGCGGTCCTGGATCGGGGCGCGCGACCTTGAGCACAAGCAACTGGCACGCAAGTTCATCTTTCGCTATGACAAACGGTCGACGGCGACAATTTGGTTCTACGACCCCGAACTGCAGCTGTACTACCCGATTCCGTATCGGGACCCGTCACGGCCCGACATGACGCACTGGGAACTGCGCGAGGCGCGCAAGGCGGCCGGGGTCAAGGGCAAGAGCCACGAGGACGAGCCGGCCATTTTTGCCGCCTACGAACGGCTGCGCCGACGCGAGGAAGCCTCGGTCGGGAAGACCAAGGCAGCCCGCCGCAGCAAGGCGCGGCGCGAAGGCGGGCAGAAGCAGGTCGTGCGGCGCGTCCCGGCGCGGCTGAAACCCCAGCCGATCCCGAAGGGCATCAAACCCTTTGAGCACGATTGAGGCCAGGCGAGTGGCCAAAGCCAGCACTGCACATCTCTCGCCGCCGGCGGTTGCCGCGCTGAAGCTGGACGACGATGCACGCATCGCGTACATCAACACGCCGCGCTGGATCTCCTACACACTGGCCAAGACGACCTTGCAGCGCCTCGAGGACGTCCTGGTCTTGCCGCCTTCGCGGCGCATGCGCAATTTGCTCCTGGTGGGCGAAACCAACAACGGCAAGACGATGCTGCTGGAGCGGTTCGCGGAGCGACACAGGCCGAAGGACAACCCGGGCGGTGACCACATCGTGGCACCCGTCGTCATGGTGGAGTCGCCGCCGGTCCCGGACGAGGCGCGCCTCTACTCGAATATCCTCGAGTATCTCTTCGCGCCGTTCAAGTACAACGATCGTGTCGACAAGAAGGGATCCCAGGTCCTTCGGTTGCTGCACGACGTGCAGTGCCGAATGCTGATACTGGATGACATCAACAACCTCCTGGCAGGCAATATTGGAAGGCAGCAGGTCTTTCTCAATGTCCTGCGGACACTTGGCAATGCGCTCAAGATTCCGATCGTGACCGCCGGCACGCCGGACGCGTTCCGCGTCCTGCATACCGATCCACAGCTGGCCAACCGATTCGATCCGATCTACCTGCCGCTCTGGACGATCGATGTCGACTTGCAGCGTTTGCTGATGAGCTTCGAGCAGCAACTGCCGCTGAAGCGGCCGTCAAACCTGATCGAGCCCAACCGTACGGCCACGCTGCTGAGCAAGAGCGAAGGCCACCTGGGGGATCTGGCGGAACTGCTGATGAAGTGCGCGGTGGAGGCGGTGAGAAGCGGTTCGGAAGCGATCACCGACAAGATCATCGGTGCGGTTGACTGGATAGCTCCTTCGGACCGACGCAAGGTGTCCGAACTGCACAAGATCGCAAGCAAGAAGAAGAAAAGCTCAACGAAAAGTGAAGACGCTGCCAGGACCGCGCCGACGTCGCGTGCGGCAAAGCCGAAATCACCTGGAACGCCGCGCCCCGCCCGCAGGCCGGGCAAAGCCCGCTCCTCGAAACGACCCCGTGCATGACCCGGACCCAGCTGGGTCCCGCCGGCGCTTGATTGCTCGGCAGAAGCTCGCTGATCTTTAGCTCGATCACGCCCGGATTTCCAGCGGCCGGCGCTGCGCTGTTCGATGCATCAGAGCAGTTCCTTGCGCCTTCCAATCTAGCTGACGTAAGCCCACCTCATGCCGCGTGCTCTCCGGAAGACTGCTGCCTGCGCACCTACATCCGCTGCCGGATGAGTTGTTCACGTCGTGGCTGGCCCGCCTGGCGCGGGCGCATGAACTCAAGCTCCAGTCCTTCAGCCAACTCGTGTTTGGCCGGGCGTATCAGTTGTGGAACCGGGATCTCGATCGACTGGCGCCGATCTGGGTCGTCGAGCGCCTTGCCGAGATCACGGCCACGCCGCTGGAAAGAGCGTGGCACACCACGTTGGCGAGTTACGAAGGAACGGTCTACCCACGCCACGCCGAGACCGGGATCCTGCGCTGGGTGCTGAACGTGGGTGTTTACCACCGGACGCGGCTGAAGTTCGGGTTGCAGGTCTGCCCCCAGTGCCTGGCTGGCGATGCCGAACCGTACTTCCGCCGCTCGTGGAGACTGGCTTTTGTCGTGTGCTGTCCGCGACACAGGGTCAAGCTTATGGATGCCTGCCCATCTTGTAACCGGCCGCTCGCCTTCCACCGTTCTGAGCTAGGACATCCGGATCGTCTGCTTGCGGATTCCGTGACGCAGTGCGGCTCATGCGGCACCGACGTTCGCGCAGCCGCGGTTCCGATTGAAGAGGAGTCGTCCCTCATCGACCTCGCCACGTGGCACGAGGCGAAGTCAGAATCGCCGATCGCCCGACTTGCCGTGTTGCATCAGTTCACACGTACGTTGCTTTCGAACCGCCGCGACCGGCGGCTGTACCGCACCCTCGCCGCTGATCCATACGCGGTGGACCGGCTGCCGCGGACGGGTCGTTGTCACATCGAACTGTTGCGGCGGGACGAGCGGGCGCGCGTGCTGCAGTGTGCCGCGCACCTCATTCGGCATCCGGAGGAAGTGTCGGACCTGATGTCGCAGCGACTACTTCGCTACAGCG